>JAYVZV010000001.1:0-2739 GCA_043782995.1 Acidimicrobiales bacterium
GCTCGTGTCTTCGAAGACGACCGTGAGCGTCGAGAGGGTCGCGGGGAAGATGAAGGCCGCCGCGCCGCCCATCAGGGCTCGCGCCGTCAGCAGGGTCTCCACGTTGTGCGAGAACGCCGCCAGCACCGAGAAGGCCGCGAAGGCGACGAGGGCCCACTGCATGACCCGCTTGCGACCAAGTCGGTCCGACAGCCCGCCGCCGGCGAGGAGGAGGCCGGCGAAGGGCAAGGAGTAGCCATCCACGATCCACTGCAGCGAGGAGTTCGACGCGTGCAGGTCGCGCGAGAGAGTCGGCAAGGCGACGTTGACAATTGTGTTATCGACCACCACAAGGAAGACCGCGATGCACAGCACGAACAGCACGAGCCATCGGCGCTCACGTTGAAACATCGACACAACCCCCCCCAGAGGACCTTATTTTATACTACTTATCTAACACTTATTCGGCCTAACCGAACAATTTAGGCCGAGTTAATTCTCACCGGGGTATTGAGCGATGAGCGTCGGCGAAGTGCGTCGAGCCCCGGGATGCCCGTCGGGACTCGGTTCCGTCTAGGACGCGCCGGAGCGCACGTTGGCGAATTCGGCGGGCCAGCGACCGGGCCGCGAGGGACGAAGCAGCATGTCGGTCAGCTCGCGGCGCAGATGCTCTTGGCGCCACACGAGCTGTTCCTGGGCAGCGACGACAATCCGGTCGGCGTCTCGGCACTCGGTGCGCCACGTGGGGTCCTCGACGAGGTCGTAGCACTTGAATGACCCGTCAGCGAACTGCACGTAGGCGAGGTCGTCGCTCAGCGACACGGCCAGGTTCTGTCGCGACAAGGTGCGGTCCCTCGGCCAGTGCTCGGTGCGGCTCTTAATGAAGTACTCGCGATAGTCCCACTCGTAGTGGGCGGCCCGGCGCCAGGGAGTATTGCGGTCCGCGAACAACGGCGTCAGCGAGCGGCCGTCGCACTGGACCGGTTCTTCGAGGGAGAGCGCGTCCGCCAGAGTCGGCAGCAGGTCGACGTTTTCGGTGAACTGACCCACCGTCTCACCGGCGAGGCCGTCGCGCGGGTCGCGCCACAAACCGACGACGTGGTAGCTCTGGGGGAAGAAGGCAAGCTTCTCGAGCAGTCCGTGGTCGCCCAACTGCTCGCCGTGATCCGAGGTCACCACGACCAGCGTCTCGTCCCACTCGTGGCGTTCCTCGATCGCGCGCACCGCGCGACCGAGCTGAGCGTCAACCTCGCTGATCATGCCGTAGTACTGCGCGCGCAGGGCCCGGATCCGGTCCGGCTCGGTGGGGGCGGCGCTCTGCGCCACCGAGAGCGCAACGTCGTGCACCGGATGACGCCATGCTTGGGCCACCGGCGCAAGGGGCAGATCGATGTCGGCCGGGTCGTACATTGAGGCGTACTCCCCCGCCGCGGCGTAGGGCGGGTGGGGCCGTAGGTAGCTCAGGTGGGCGAACCAGCCGCTCTCTTGGCGGGCCAGCCACTCCACGAATCGCGTCGTCAAGAATCCGCTCAACGAGAGGTCGGCCGGCCGGTCCGGCTCGCCGCGCAGCGCCGGCGCCCAGCCGCTCGGCACGTCGTAGCCGCACGCGCGCAGATGCTGGATCCACCCCGCTTGGCTCTCGGGCAGGTAGGTACCCACCGAGAAGCCCGGCAGCACCCCGTCGTAACTGTCCAGTCGGGGATCGTCGAGACCCTGAGCTCCGTGGGGGTCGAGACCCTGGTCGGTGTAGCCGAACAGCGTGGGGTCGAATCCGGCGCGCCGAGCGACGAACGCGAGGTTGTCGAGCCCCGCCGGCAGCGGCGTGCCGTTGGCGACGACCCGGTTGTTCATCTGGTACGTGCCGGTGTAGAGCGCCGCTCGACCAGGTGCGCAGGGGGCCGACTGCGAATAGTGCCTCGAGAGACGCACCCCCTCGGCCGCGATCCGGTCGAGGGTGGGGGTCGTTACCAGCGAGTGGCCGGCCGCACCGTAGGTATCGCCCCGGAACTGGTCGAGGGTGATGAACAGGACGTTCACGGCGAGGCGATCTCGACCAGGCGGTGCATGTGGGCGGCGAGGTCGTCCACGATCTCGAGCGCCTCGGGCACTAGCGCGCCCAGGCGTAAGAAGCCGTGCACCATGCCCTCGGCCTCGAGCAGTTCGACGGGAACTCCGAAGTGCTCGAGCAGCCCCGCGTAGGCGACGCCCTCGTCGCGCAGCGGGTCGCATTGAGCGACGACGACGATCGCCGACGGCGCGCCGGTCAAGTCGTCGAACATCAGCGGACTGACGCGCGGGTCGGTGTGGTCGGTCCACTCGCCCAGGTAGAGCCCGTAGTCGTATCGCAGATGATCGATATCGAGCAGGTGACCAACGCCGTACTCGTGGACCGAGTCGGTGAAGAGCTCGGGACCGAGCGTGGGATATATCACCACCTGAGCGGCGATGCCGAGATCCTCGTGACGGGTGAGCGCACTTGCCACCGTGGCGATTGTCGCCCCGGCCGAGTCGCCCATGACAATTAATCTGGCCGACGGATCGTCGAAGTCACCGACGCGAGCGGCGACGTGACGCAACACGTCCACGGCGTCTTCGAGTGCCGCCGGGAAGGGATGCTCGGGCGCAAGGCGGTACTCAACGGACAGAAAGCGCATCCGGGTGTCCGCGCAGAGCCGACGGCAGAGCGCGTCGTGGGTCTCGAGGTCCCCTACCACGAAGCCGCCGCCGTGGAAGTAGACGACGAGGGCCCGGCCCTCGTCG
>JAYVZV010000002.1:0-2727 GCA_043782995.1 Acidimicrobiales bacterium
AACGGCCGGAGCGCTGCCCGGGGTCGACAGGCAGGTTTCCATTGCCAGGGCGCGACCCAATTGTGAGTGTTAGGCCGACGCGATTGCTCGGGCAATGGACCCTGGCGTTGGGCTTCGTCGTGTTGGCAGGGATATCCGTGCGTCACGTCGTCCGCGTAATGGCGACGCGGGTCGCTAAGCACTGGCGCGCTCCGTCTGGCGTCATTACGTTGGGAACGTTGAACGTCCGCCGGCTGGGATTTGCCGGTCCACCAGTGGTGTTGCTGCACGGGATGTGCGGTTCACACCAGTACTGGGGTTCGGACTTCGATGTCCTTGCCGCGTGCAGTCGGCTGATCGTGCCCGATCTCTTGGGTTTTGGTCAGTCGCCGAAGCCCCTCATCGGGTACGGTCCAAACGAACATGCCGAGGCCGTCGCGGCGTGCTTGCGGGAGGCGAACATCGATGAACCCGCGATTGTTGTCGGACACTCAATGGGCGCACTTGTCGCGTTGGCGTTGATGGATAGCCACCCAGAATTGGTTGAATGTGTGATTGCCATCGCGCCGCCGATCTACGAGGATCGGACTGATGCGCGGCGCCACGTCAGGGCTATGAGCACGCTCACTCGATTCCTTGCGTTCGATCCGCCGGCACACCTCTTATGTGCGTGGATGTGCGCACATCGGGAGTTGGCGCGACGGTGGGCGCCGCTACTGCGGCCGGAGGTGCCGGCACCGATCGCCCGCGACACGGTTGACCACATTTGGTATTCGTACGTTCAGAGCATGGAGCGACTTATCCTGTCCGCGGAGTCGCCGGCTTGGGTCAAAGCGGCTAGCAGACCGGTCGATCTGGTAGCCGCACTCGACGACGCGGTACCGGATTTCGCCTTGCTCAACGCGCTGCGAGAGGCCAACCCCCTAGTGTCGCTTACCTTGCTTCCCGACGGTGGCCATGACCTTCCGCTGACCCACAGCCAGAGGTGCGTTGAGCTAATCCAACGACGACTGGATTCTCGGCCGTGTGCTCGAGACTCGTACAGCGGGTGAGCGGTGTGCTCAAGGCATCCTCGTTGGCCACAGCTCCTTGTGCCCGACGGCGAGGGTCCGTTTATCCAAACCAGTTCCAGGGCTATTTCAGTCCTGCTGGGGCCGAGCGCCAAAGCTTCTCGAAGCATGGTCTTTCTGACGAAAGGTCAACAGTCTGCTAGCCAAACTCTGGAAGTAGTGTCGCGTGTCACACAAGCATCAACCAGTTTGTGACGTCGGCCCTTCGACACGAATCCGCATTCCATCAACCGCCGAGTTTGCTGAGGGTACTCGCGAGTTGCCTTCTACTCAGACCCCAACATCATGCATTTTGGGTGCCCCTACATCAGTCGGACTCGAATGATGACGTTATCAGTCATGCACACAATCGTTCGAACTGAATCAACGTATTCCGAAGACCTGATGAATAAGGGTCTCCAGTCGTGACATGGTCAGTCCTCCCGTTTGCTTGCCCATTATCCGACCTTCGGCCGAAATAAAGAATGTCGTCGGGAGTCCGTAGACACCGTAGGCCGACCAAACCTGTGCGTTGTCCGAGGCGAGCGGATAGGTCACCCCCCGACTTCTCGCAAAGGCCAGGCCCGCACTCGCTTCGTCCTGTGTGTCAAGACCAACGAACGCTAGCTTTCCGGCAAATTGCTTCGCGGCGCGCTGTAGGGCTGGCATCTCCGCTCGACAGGGAGGGCACCATGAAGCCCAGAAGTTGACGATCAAGGGGTGCCCTCGAAACTGACCGAGTGCGACATTCTGCGAAGGAACAGCAAGACTGGGCAGATTCCAAGTGGGCGCCGGAAAAGCGGATACGTTCGTGAAGACCCCACCGGTAGAGGTGAATACGTTTGAGACGGAGCCACCGGGCGCATTTGGATTCGCTATTCGTCCAACGAGAACGCCGAGTGCGGCTCCTGTGATGACTGCTGCAGCGGTCAGAATCCGCATTCGCTTTTGCCCTCGCCGGCCTGGTCCACCTTCGCCATGGGTCGCCTCAACGGCGTCTGGTTTCATACCGGAGGCCATCCCAAACGAGCGAAGCGATCTTGGAGGGGGATGAAAAGGCCCTTCCATAGACCAGCAAGGAAGAGCACTCCGACGGCGACTAGAAGTAGCCCACCTCCTATTTCAATAGCGCGACCGTGGCGACTGAGGAAGTTGAGTGAGCGCCGGGCTCTTCCGATGCCGAGCGCGAGGACGAGGAACGGTACCCCCAGGCCTAGGGAGTAAAGAGCAAGGAGAATTGCGCCCCAGGCCATCGTGTGACTAGTGCTGGCTACGGCGAGGATGGACGCAAGGATCGGACCAATGCAAGGTGTCCACCCGAATGCGAAGGCCATTCCCAATGGAAAAGCTCCAAGCGGCCCGCGCGAGATCTTAGTCAGATCGAGGCGGCGCTCACGAGCGAGAATGGGAATCCTAAAGAGTCCTGTCATCGAAAGTCCGAAAATGATGATGACGACGCCCGACACGCGCATAATCGTTGGAAGGTGACGAATAAGCAAAGAGCCAAAGAGTGTCGATGAGGCCCCCAGTGCGGTGAAGACGGTAGTGAATCCGGCGACAAATGTTGCCGTCGATCGGACGACAAGTCTCCTGGCTTGACCGTCAGAGAGTTCCGAGACGGGCAGGCCTGAAACATACGACAGATAACTTGGGACTAGTGGTAGTGCGCACGGCGAGGTGAAGGAGATGATGCCAGCGA
>JAYVZV010000003.1:0-2719 GCA_043782995.1 Acidimicrobiales bacterium
CGTAGCCGAGCTCGTCCAGCACCCGTAAGTCCAACTTTGACAGTGGCGTCTTGAGCCGCGCCAGGATTCGCTGATCCTTCGCCTCACTCAACATCGTCACCAACTCAGTCACCCGAAAGAACCGAACGTGGTAACCCTGGGCGCAGGCTTCGGCGGCGATCGCTGTCGCCCGGTGGGACTGGCCGGTGCCGGGGTTTCCGATGAACCGCACGTTCTCTCGTTGGTCGATGAATGAGCAGCCAGCGAGCTCGAGGACCATCCTTTTGTTGACCGATGGTCGCGCCAAGAAGTCGAAGGTCGCGAGGCACTGGGTGGTCGGGAACTTGGCCGCCTTCATCCGACGCTCGGCCGCCTTGCGCCCACGCTCGAGTAACTCGAGCTCACGGAGCTCCAACCGCAAGCTCCGGTGATCCCCATTGTCACGGGCCCCTTGAGCGGCGAGGTTCTCTCATTCAGCCCCGATGGTGGGTAGACGCAGAGCCTTCCGGTGATGGCGCACCAGCACCATGGACTTGGCTTCGAGGCGCTTCACGAGTTCACCGCCGTGAGCGGGGCGTCAGCGGCGAGGTTCAATGCTTCGAGCGAGACACTGCGTAGGTGGGCGTGGCCGTCGAGGCGCAACAGCTCGATCTGCGTCTCGTTCTTGGCGCGAATCAGCAGCTCGACGACGTCGGCGTTCACACTGAGCATCACCGCGGCGCGCTCGGGGCGCCATGCGTAGATCGCGCATTGAGTAGCTCCAACGAGCGCAGCACCCTGATGAACTCTTTGGGGCCGCTTCGTCCCAGGTCGGTCTCGAGTCGTCGGCGCCGCGACCAGCAGCACGCCGGCAACGACCAGTCCTCTAGGGGCCGTGCCGCGTCGAAGGCACCGGGCTTTCGCTCGAGTTCGCTCGCGGCCAGGGTCACCGCCCGGACGAGGTGATCGAACTTATCCGCTCGCAAGGGGCTTGCGATTAGGCAGCACCGTTGATCCCGACGGCAGGATGCTGCTCACGAAAGGAGCCCTGGCTAGGCCCGGCTCCGACGAACGAGGGGGATTGCCAGGCCGAGGAGGAGGATCGCGCCACCCAGGTAGATGGTGCCTTCGCGAAGTTGCAGCGTCCAGTACTGGCTGTCCGCCACGTACAACTGTTCGAACTGCAGACCGTACTTCTTCTGACAGTGCGCGACTTGACTCGCGGTGGCGGCTTGCTCATTGTGCTTCGTCGCGGCTGCAGCTTCACACCCAAAGACGAGCCCCTGCCAGCGCTCCTCGTCATTCTGCGACGGAATTCTATTGGCCGAGTGCAGCGGAGCGAAACCCGAGAACAGCACCCAGGAGTTGTCGGGTGCGGCCACTGTCGGAACCTTTCCGGCCTGAAACCCTTTCGTGACCACCACGGGCTTAATGATTGCCATGTGAGCTGGGACGAGACTCGTACGAACTTCAAACTGCATTGTCCACATAACAACGACGAGCACCGACAGGGCCACAGCGACGGCCCAACCCGGACGTCGCAGAATCACGCCAACGGCGGTCGCAAGAGCAAACGCGAAGACGCCGACTGCAGCAGGTAGCAACCCGGCATAGGTCATACTGTTCGTCGATATGCGTGGCGTCCACATTGAGGCGTCTAACCACCACGTGGCCGTCAGGCACAGCGGCACGGCCATGACCAAGATTGAGACCAGCCCCACGAGGACCTTCGTGGCAAACCAGTGCTCCCGCGTGACTGATTGCGTCCATGCGGGGCGGACGGTCTTCTGGCTCAGTTCGCCGGCAACCAGATTCGCGCCGAGAACTACTCCAACGACTCCGGCGGGCACCACCGCCATCAAGTGGACAACAAGTCCTGAGTTCCGCGCACTGACGTAATTGCTGAATAGCGATTGGCAGTATCGCTGGTACTTGGGGTCAAACCCGTTCCCGCTATGGCATGGCGCGCCCCTCCAATGGTGCAGAAGGACCTGGAGGTGAAGTCCGTTGGCGATAGTGAGGCCAATCAGGACCAGACACACCGCTAGAGCGAAGAGATAGACACTGCGCTGCAGGCGCCACGCCATCCACGTCACGATATTCCTCCACGAGGAGGAGGGGCGGAGACGTGAGCCTGGGACGAGGCGGAGTCTGTTCCGGGTCGCAGATAGGCCATAATGATCTCGTCCAATGTCGGTTCGGTGATGTCCCACGTCTCCTCGACGAGGGGCAGGGTCAAACAAACCAGGTGCGTCACGCCGCGGCTGCCGATCCGGGTGTCGATGACTGTGACTCCTTCGGGCAGTGCCGGCGTGCCCGGCGAAGACGCACTGAGGAACCGGTGACTCTCCACGACGAACTCGAGATCGTCGTGGAGGACGACCTTCGAGTGCGACAAGATGACCAGGTAGTCGCAGATCGATCCGACGTCACCGAGTGAGTGCGTCGAAAGGACGACAGTGGTTTCGCGCTCGGCGACCTCGCGCATCAAGAGGCGCAGGAGATCCTCTCGGGCGACCGGGTCGAGCTCCGCCGCGGGCTCATCGAGGATGAGCAGCTCCGGTTGCTTGGCGAGACACATTGTCAGTGCCACCTGGGCCTGTTGGCCGCCCGACAGATTGTTCACTCGATCGCGCAGTGAGATGCCCAGCTGATCGACGTATGCGTGGGCGGTCGCCATATTCCACGTCGGGTTGGTGCCCTCGCCGAACCGGAACATCTCGTCGACCCGGAAGCCTCGGTAGAGGGGCCGTTCCTGGTC
>JAYVZV010000004.1:0-2719 GCA_043782995.1 Acidimicrobiales bacterium
AAGATCGACGAGTAGGCCCCGCTCATCAGTCCGACGAAGAGGGCGAGTCCGTAGTTCTGCAGGGTCGTGGCGCCGAGGATGTAGGCGCCGACGGCGAGCACCGAGAAGACCGGCAGGATCGCCACCAGCGAGGTATTGATCGAGCGCGCCAGGGTCTGGTTCATCGAGAGGTTGACCATGTCGCCGTAGCTCATGTCCCCGCTCTTCAACACCGTCGAGGCGTTGTCGCGCACGCGGTCAAAGACCACGACCGTGTCGTAGAGCGAGTAGCCGAGGATCGTCAGGATCGCAATCACGGTGTCCGGGGTGATCTGGAAGCCGAAGAGCGAGTAGACCCCGACCGTGATGAGCAGGTCGTGGACCATCGCAATGAAGGCGGCGAGCGCCATCTTGGGCTCGAAGCGGATACTGATGTAGGCGACGACCGCGATGAAGAAGACGATCAACGCCTCGAGCGCGCGATTGGTGATCTGACCACCCCAGGTCGGCCCGACGCTGCTGGTGGAGACCTGGTTGGCGCCCTTGCCGGCGACCTTGGCCATGGCGTCGACGACCTTGTTGGTCAAGTCCAATTGCCCCTGGGCCGAGAGCGAGTTCAAGTCGGCGCTCACCTGGTAGGTCTCGCTACCGAGTTTCTGCACGATCGGGTTGGTCAGCCCGGCGTGGTCGACGGCCGTGGTCATCGCTTGAATCGAGGTGTGCGGCGCGAGGACCTCCCACGAGCTGCCGCCCTTGAAGTCGATGCCGAGGTTGAATCCGCGAATCGCCAGCGAGCCCAGCCCGATCACGATGATGATGATCGAGATAGTGAACCAGGTCCTCTTGCGACCGACGAAGTCGATCGTGGTGAGGCCCTGATAGAGGCGCCCGAAGTGGCCCGGCGCCTTGCCCGGAGTCGGAGCGACGGCGCTGGTCATGGTGTCGTCACTCACCCGGGCCCCCCGAATAGAGGCCCGCGACCATCGAGAGCGGCGAGGTGCCTTGGGTGCCGCGCCGTCCGAGCAGCACCACGAGCGGGCGCGTGAAGTACCACGTAATGAAGACGTCCATCAGCGTGGAGAGGCCGAGGAAGAAGGCGAAGCCCCGGACGTCGCCGACGGCGATGAGGTAGAGCAGCACCGCCGCGAGCAGGCTGACCGAGTCGGCCGCCAAGACGGTGCGCCACGCGGAACGGAAACCCCGGTCGACCGAGGTGCGCACCGAGCGTCCCGCTCGGGCCTCGTCTTTGAGACGTTCGAAGTAAACGATGTAGCTGTCGACGGTGATGCCGATCGAGACGATCAACCCCGTCACGCCCGCCAAGTCGAAGCTCGGCGCGAAGGCGGTATGGCCGAGCGCCGAGATTATGGCCCAGAGCAGCGCCGCGGTCACCGCGAGGCCGAGCACGATCACGAGGCCGAGGGCGCGGTAGTAGAGGATGGTGTAGAGCAGCACGAGGGCCAGGCCCACGAGTCCGGCCCCGAGGCCCGCCACTAACGAGCTGTGACCGAGGGTCGGCGACACCGTCACCGTGTTGAGAGGGGTCAGGCGCACCGGCAGCGAGCCGAACTCCATCGCCAGGGCCAAGTTCTTCGCCGAACTCTGGGTGAACGATCCCGAGATCTGGCCCGCGCCCCGAAAGCTCGTGAACGTCGCCTGGTTCGGCAGGATCACCGGTGCCGACTGGATGACGCCATCGAGTTCAATGGCGACCTGCTGGTGGAAGTTGGCCTGGGCGACGCGGTCCCACGCGGGGCTGCCCGTGGCGGTGAGGTTGTAGTTCACGACCCACGCGCCGACCTGATCCTGCTGGGCGAAGGCCTTGCCGACCGACTGGCCAGTTAACTGGGCCGGACCGAGCAGGTAGCGCACGCCCGGCTGTCCGAGGAACGGAAGGATGACGGAGTCCTTAGGGTTGTCGTACTTGGGCAGCGTCGAGGCCACCTTGGCGAACTGGGGGTCCGGTCCGATGTTGTTGGTCGGGTTGCCGGTCGCGGTGTCGATGTTCAGGTTCGTCGCCGAGAGCAGGTACTGCGGTCCGCACGCCGGCAGGACGCCCGAGTACGGATGAGTCTTCTTAGCCTGAGTGACCTGGCACAGCACCGGGCGAAAGAGCAGCTGGGCGGTCTGGCCGACGGCCGCTAGCACGGCGCGCGCGTCGGTCACCCCGGGCACGCTCACGACGACGTTCTTTCCCTGGAGGTTGACCTTGGCGCCCGAGACCCCGAGTCCGTTGACACGGTTGGTCAAGATCGTCACGACTTCCTTCATGTTGGCGTTGGTCGCGGTCCCCACGGGCTTGTAGACAACCGAGAGTCCGCCCGCCAGGTCGAGGCCCAACTTGGGGCCCCAGCCGAGCGACAGGGTCGTTAACAGCGATCCGAACGCGATCACGATCGTGAGGATGAGACTGACGGCCATCGACCGCCGTGAGCCAACCTGTGGGGCCATTACGGCTTGTCGCCCTCTTCGTGCTGGTGGTCGTCGTCAACCGTCTCCTCGACCTCGGCCGGGGGGTCGAATCGCTTGGCGATCGCCGAGGGGACGAAGTCCAGCTCCACGCCGCTCGCGCTGCGCAGCGTCACCAGGTCGCTGTCGATTGCGATAACGGTGCCCACGAAGCCGCCAATCGTCTGGGCGCGCTCGCCCACCTCGACCTTGCGGGCCTCACTGCGGGCGGCCTTTTGCTTCTTCGATCGGGGGCGCAGGTAGAAGAAGTACAGAGCGCCGAAAACGATGA
>JAYVZV010000005.1:0-2717 GCA_043782995.1 Acidimicrobiales bacterium
TACATTCCCGCATTCTGCACAACGACGTCGAGCCTCCCCCACTTCTCCAGTGCGTGAGCCACCAGCAGGGGTGCGGTCGATGGGTCGGTGAGGTCACCGACGACCCCGGAGGCGTCCACACCGTGGGCTCGAAGCTCGCGAACCCGGTCGTCTATCCGCTCCGTCGTCGACGTGACCAGTACCGAGGCGCCCATTTCAGCGAGGAGCTGACCGGTGGCGAAGCCGATACCGGTCGGACTGCCCGCTCCGGTGACCAGCGCCACGCGACCGCTCAAGTCGAAGGCCCCCGTCACGGGTGGCCCCAACCGTCCTCAAGGAAAATCACCGTCACTGCTACTCCCTTTCTCGGCTCAAAGTCGAACTGCTGGTGTTCGCCCTCAAACACCCCGAATGTAGCCGGGGCCCCGCAAAGAAGTAATCGACACCGTGCTGAGCCACCATAAAGTGCGACGAATCGCCTCGCACCGTATGGTGAGTCCATGGATCTACACACCCTCGGCCGTACTGGAATGAAGGTCAGCCCGCTCTGCCTGGGCGCAATGATGTTCGGGGAATGGGGCAACCGCGACCACGATGACTCAATCGCCATCATCCACCGCGCCCTCGACGCCGGCGTCAACTTCATCGACACCGCCGACGTCTACTCCCAAGGCGAGTCCGAGATCATTGTCGGTAAGGCGCTCACCACCCTCGACCGCACGAAGGTTGTCCTCGCCACGAAGGTCCACGCCCAGATGGGCGACGACCGCAACGCCCAGGGCAACTCGCGCCGCTGGATCATCGCTGAATGCGAGAACAGCCTGCGACGGCTCGGTACGGACTACATCGACCTTTACCAGATCCACCGTCCCGACGAGTCGACCGACATCGACGAGACCCTGGGAGCATTGAGTGACCTCGTGCACGCCGGCAAGGTCCGCTATATCGGCAGCTCGACGTTTCCCGCCGAGCAGATCGTCGAGGCCCAGTGGGTCGCCGAGCGTCGTGGGCGCGAGCGGTTCCGCTGCGAGCAGCCGCCGTACTCCATCCTCGTGCGCGGCATCGAGCGCGACGTATTACCGACCGCCCAGGCCTACGGCATGGGCGTTATCCCGTGGAGCCCCTTGGCCGGAGGTTGGCTCTCGGGCGCGTTCGGCGCCGGCAAGGAGAACGTCAGTCGCCGCGCGGCCCGGATCCCCGCCCGCTACGACCTCTCCCTGCCCGGAAATCAACGCAAGCTCGAGATCGTCACCGAGCTCTCGTCGCTGGCCGACGAGGCCGGACTGACTCTCATCGAACTGGCCCTCGCCTTCGTGCTCGAACACCCGGCCATCAGCGCGGCGATTATCGGGCCCCGGACGATGGAGCAGCTGGAGTCACAGTTGTCGGCCCCCGACGTGCGCCTCGAGGTAGCGGTCCTCGACCGGATCGACCAGATCGTCCCTCCGGGCACCAACGTCAACTACGACGACGCGGGCTGGACCCCCTCAGTGCTCGCCAACGCTCGGAAGCGTCGCCGGAGCCGTTCCTAGGCTCGCCGCGCTCGCCCGGACGAGGTCCGCGGGCGTTCGTTACGAAATCTCGTGTATTTCTTAACATGCGCGACCTTCGCCGACGCCTGGCAATCTCCGGTGACCAGTAAAGTTGCCCAGTGATGCTCAATCTGCGACCGTTGTTCACCTCGACGTTGGCCGGAACAGTCGTGACCGTCACGATGCTGATCGCCCCGTTGAGCTTGACCGCCAGCGCGGCCCAATCGAGAGCCGTAAGTCCTGGCCACGCTACTAATAGCCCTAAGACGCCCAAGAGCTATCGAGTCGTCTACTCAATTCGCCTCGAGGACCAACTCCTGGCCACGCTGCGCTACCTCCCCGTGTCCTTCAAGCCTGTCGTGAAGGTCCGGCCGACGACCTCGACGACCACTACTTCCACGACCACGTCAACCACCACGACTGTGCCCTCGACCACGACGACGACTCCGGCGACCACCACGACGGCTCCGACGACCACGACGACCCTCAAGAAGCCGGCGGGGCCCGGCAAGAGACTTCGCACCCCGAAACTGCTGAAGGGCAGCTACGTCTGGCGCTACAACGCAATCAAGATGCTCAAGCCCCAGTGGCGGGTCGGGACCGACAACATGGTCCTTCACGGCGCCCTCATGCACTTCCAATCGGTCCACGGTCTGGCGACGACGGGCAACATGGACACGGCCACCTGGCAGACCCTGCTGAATGCCGCGGTGAGAGGTCAGAACGACCCGCTGGCCTACACCTACGTAGTCGTGACCCAGTCGCTGCCC
This sequence comes from Acidimicrobiales bacterium, assembly GCA_043782995.1. Taxonomy (GTDB): domain Bacteria; phylum Actinomycetota; class Acidimicrobiia; order Acidimicrobiales; family RAAP-2; genus RAAP-2. The sequence continues at coordinate 2,282 of JAYVZV010000005.1, forward strand.
CAGCACCTGGATCTCTACGTCAACGGACACCACACCTACACGTCGCTCGTGAACACCGGCATCAGCGTGGCTCCAACTCAGAACGGAACCTTTCCCGTCTACTTGCGCTACGTGACGACGACCATGTCGGGCACCAACCCCGACGGCACTAAGTACCACGACCCGGGCATTCCCTGGACCTCGTACTTCAACGGCGGTGATGCCCTGCACGGCTTCATCCGCGGGAGCTACGGCTCGCCCCAGAGCCTCGGGTGCGTCGAGATGCCCTTCGCCAACGCCGCCAAGGTCTGGCCCTTCACACCGATCGGCACCCTCGTCACCGTTAAGTAGCCCGTCCCACTGCGGGCGCGGGCGGGCTCTCGGAGTTCCCGCCAATCATTGTGGAGTCCTTTCACCCCGACAAGCGTTTCAGAGTTCTCACGCTGGCCGTTTCTCT
>JAYVZV010000006.1:0-2709 GCA_043782995.1 Acidimicrobiales bacterium
AACTACGACCCGAACTTGTACTCGAAAGGCGTCGAGATCAGCAACCGAGAATTCGCGGCACTTCCATTCGGGCCGCACGACTTTCACGAAGAGTAACTACTACACCATCAACGCTCAATCAATCTCGACATGAGCCCTAAACGCCAAGATAAGAGAGACGTTTTCTAAGCGCTCATCGTTGCTGACGAGAATCATGGAAACTCCCCATGGTCGATCATCGAAATTCCCCACCCTGTGAGAGCGACAGTGGGCCACTAGGTCCACCAAATAGAGGTGGGCCCCTTCAAGGCTGGTGGTGCTTAAGCCAACCAACCGAAGGGACCCGCTTCCATGCTCACACAAGGAGAAGACGTGGAAGTACACGCACTGAAAGAACGGGGATGGACCATCACGGCCATCGCCAACCACCTCGGCCGCGATCGCAAGACGATTCGGGCCTATCTGAACGGAGAACGAGTTCCCGGTGTTCGGGTGCGCTTCGCACCGGACCCTTTGGAACCGTTCGTTCCCTACCTGCGCCAACGCTTCGGCGACGATCCGCACGTCTGGGCCAGCGCCCTCTACGACGAGGTCGTGTCGCTCGGTTACCCCCTCAGCTACCCGAGCTTCGCTCGCCAGGTGCGACTGGCGACGTTGCGTCCGCACTGCGAAGCGTGCGCCGGCGTCAAGGGTCGTGACACCGTCGAGATCGTTCACCCGCCGGGTGAGGAGATCCAGTGGGACTGGTTCGAACGTCGGCGCAGTCCCTGGGGTGGCACTCTCTACGTGCTGCTCGGCACGCTCGCGCACTCGAGCCGCGTGCGCGCGGTGATCTGTGAATCAATGGATCAGGCCCACCTCATCGACGCCATGGACCGGGTGATGCGCAAACTCGGCGGCACGACGCGTGACTGGCGCGTCGACCGACTGGCCACGGTGATTACCCCGGGCACTCGCGACGTCCAGCCGTCCTTCGCGCCCGTCGCCAAGCACTACGGCGCCGTGGTCGAACCCTGCCCTGCGCGACGCGGCAACCGCAAGGGTGTCGTGGAGTCGTCGGTGCGCTTCGTCTCGGGACGGTGGTGGCGCACGATGACCGACGTCGAGCCCGAGAGCGCCCAGCGCTCCCTCGACCGGTTCTGCGAAAGCGTGGGCGACGCACGGGCGCGTCGGGTCGGCGAGGTTCGCACCACGGTGGGTGAACTGGCCGACGCCGAGGTCCTGACGGCGCTGCCCACCCCTTACCCGGCGACCCTGGTGGTCGAACGGATCGTGAGCGCCAACGCGACGCTGCACTACCGGGGCAATCGCTACAGCGTGCCACCGGGACTGACTGGTTCGACGCTGCACGTGCACCAGCGACTGGGTGGCGACTCGTTGGAGATCCGCTCGATGGCCGGGGCGCTGCTCGCATTGCACCGTCTCGCGCACGACGGTGCCGGCGTGGTGGTGCGCGACCCCGTGCACACGGCCGCGCTCGAGCGCGTGGTGCTCGCCCAGTTCACCTCGAAGCGACCTTGTGACAAGAAGGCCCACGTGGGGATCAGTGACGCCGCGCTCACCGAGGCGGCCCGGTTGCTCGGTGACGCGGGACGAGCGGTCAACGTTGATCTCGAGGACTACGCCCGACTGGTGGCGTCGTGAACGAGAACTCCACCTACCAACTGCTCCGGGGGCACCTCGCCACGCTGCGACTCGCCACCGCGGCCGAAGCGCTGCCGGGTGTCTTGGAACAGGCCAAGTCAGAGCGACTGGGTCACACCGCGATGCTGGAACGACTGCTCGCAATCGAAGTCGAGGCGACCGAGCACCGTCGGCGCGCAAGTTTGGAACGCTTCGCGTCACTGCCGGCGCCCTGGCGACTGAGTGACTTCGACTTCGACGCACAGCCCTCGGTTGATCACAGTCTGGTGAACGAGCTGGGCACGCTCGGGTTCTTAGAGGACGCCACCAACGTGCTCTTCATCGGACCGCCCGGGGTCGGCAAGACCATGCTGGCGATCGGTCTCGCGCGCGCCTCGATCGACGCCGGCTACCGGACCTATTACACGACTGCCGCTGATCTGGTGGCACGGTGTCACCGCGCAGCGCTCGAAGGCAGGTGGGCGACGACCATGCGGTTCTTCGCCGGACCGCGGTTGCTCATCATTGATGAGGTGGGCTACCTGCCACTGCAGAATGAAGCGGCCGCCGCACTTTTTCAGGTCATCACCCAGCGCTACTTGAAGAGTTCGACGGTGCTCACCACCAACCTCGGCATTGCCTCGTGGGGCAAGATCTTCGACGACCCGATGGTCGCGGCCGCCATGTTGGACCGATTACTCCACCGCAGTGTGGTGTTCAACATCGATGGCGAGAGCTACCGCATGCGCAGTCACCGAGCCAGGTCCGAAGCGACCCGAAAGGCGGTGCGCCAACCAAACACGAAGTAGTCTCAGCAACAACCCGCTGCAGCTCTCAGGTGGGGAATTTCGATGATCGAGAGTGAGGAATTTCCGGAATCCTCGTCATAGGGGTGTGGTTGGTCATCGCAGCAGCGTAATCCATCGTCGTGACGTGCGGTTGCGGCGGAAGAGGCTTGCCAACTCGCAAGACCGCCGTAGTCCAGCGTCGGGATGCCGGTCCCGTCGTCGAGTTCAGACGAACTGGCTTTGGCCGCGCCGGTCCCAGACGTACCGGAAGTGTCGAGTGGCCGCTGCACGTTGCGAGGCACACGGTCACGCTCCAGGT
>JAYVZV010000007.1:0-2705 GCA_043782995.1 Acidimicrobiales bacterium
GCCCATACACGCCCGGTACGGAATCCCACTTCCTTCTCGGACCGGGTAGCGCTTTGGATGGCAGAATATTGAGGTTTCTCGGATGGCGAGACGCGCAACGAGGAGGACCGCGTCGCAGTTACAGAGTCATCGACGCCACCATCGCAGTGGTTGGCGCGGTTGAGCCGCCCGCCGGCTCGATCGTGATTGCGATCGCCGACGGCATGGGCGGACCCACGACAGTGAAGGCAGTGAATCTCGGCGCGCGGCCCATCAAGGCGAGCGATATCGGCTTGCCGTTGATGATCCCCCACAACTGATAGGTGCTCGCAGCAACGAGGGTCGGCAGTTGAGACTTCACTAAGTAGCCACTTCCGTTAGGGAGCAAGACGAACTCCGCCAGCGAGGAAGTCCCGTTGGTCCCAAGTTCCACTGTTCGGTGTCCCGGTGCGACCAGGGCGGCGGCGACTGCTTGGCTGTTCGCGTTGTTAAGAGCATTTTGAAAGTGATTGACCCGGCTGTCGGCGCCCACCAGGCTGAGACTCAGGGCGAAGAGCCCTGCAGCCATCGCACCAATGACCAATGCGGTCGCGATCCGGTTTCGCTTCGAACGATGTTCCAATGTGGGGAGGAGCGCTAAGCCGATTCGTTCTTCCAAAGCAATGGCGCCGGCAAGATTGAGCGGCGCGGCCTCATCGGGGTGAAGCCGATTGGCAATATTGGTCCAGAGTCCCTGGGGCAGCGGCTCGACCGAGTTGCCGAGCGCGTAGGTGACCTCGCGCAATTGGTCGAGTTCGCGCTGACAACGCGGACAGGTTTCAACATGATTTTCGAGTTCGGCGCGCTCGTCGTTGTCGATCGCGTCGAGCGCCAACGGGGCAAGTAACTCCACCGCTTCGTCGTGGTACATCACCGCTCCACCTCTAGGCTCCTGGACTCACCGAGCGCTTGACGCATCCGACGCATTCCATTTCGAATTCGACTCTTCACCGTTCCCTCGGGTTGATTCAATAGGTGCGCAACCATCACGTAGGAGTGTCCTTCGAAGTACGCGAGCTCAATGGCTCGTCGCTCCTCTTCCGGAAGTCCAAGAAGCGCCTGCGCGACTTCAGCTGCCATTGTCAAATCGTCCATTTCATGTTCTAGGTCGTAGCCCGAGTGAGCCGTGCGGTGAGCGTCAGTGACTTCGCGGTTTCGCCTCGCGGAGAGCGTTCGGAGGATGTCGACGGCGCGGCCGTGCGATTGGGTCAGCAAGAACGAGCGGAGCGCGCCGCGTGCAGGGTCGAAGCGATCGGGATCGGTCCAAAGTCGAACAAAAACCTCTTGTGCCACATCCTCGGCTTCAGAGGCGTTGTTGAGCACTCGTCGCGCAAGACCGAAGACTGCGCCTCCGTGACGCCGATAGATCTCGGCCAGCGCAAGTTCGCTCCGCTCTCTCACGAGGACCACTAACTCGGCATCGCCGGTGTTCGAGAGATCTTGCATATGTATCCTGTTCGTTGCCGACGGGCATTTGGACGTCTCTGGCTGAGAATTCGAGCGTAGTACGGGTGCGTGACCAAGAAGTGAGGACCCCTAGCGTTCATAAGCCCCGAAACAAGCACCAATTGCTCACAATCCTCGAGTCTCGGAGCAGTAACTGATCGTAGGCATACTTCGGCCGTGTCCAGCCTTGGCTTGGCGCTACATCGAGTCGATATGTGCGCGAACCATTGATCGACGCGTTTCCGAGCATTCACTGATCGATTGGAGGGTGTCACGTCGACGGAAACGTCACTGAAGAAAGTGCTCGCAAGTGGCGCCGTGGTGTCTAATTGATTCGTGTCGGAGAGGGCTCGACCTTGACGGCGCCCACGAGCTCCCGTCATCCACATCGGACTGTGAAAGTCCAATGACGCCGTGCGACCGCGTTGCTACTTCTTTGGGGTTGCGAAGGTGACCCTGACCGTCGCCGTGTCACCGCCCGAGGCGTTGCCGACGCTGAGGGCGCAACTCTTCAGATTCGACAACTTGGTGCCGCACGACCCGGTCCCGATCTTGCCGGTGACGACCTTGAACTTCGTCACGGACAGCACCCCCGTGGTGCTGATCTTGACGGGCACCGCCGTAGCAATGTCACACTGCGCTGGGCCAACCGCCGTAGCGAGGCATTCGGTGATGTACACCTGGTCCTTCGCTTTGAAGCCACTGCCCGATACGGTCACGATCGTGCCGTTGGTCAACGGCCCGGAGTACTTGACTACCAGTTGCGGCGAGGCGGCCGCACCGGCACGGGCCACGTTGGACAGGCCACCGACCCAGACTCCTGCACTCAACACTGCAACGGCGCCCGCTGCACGAAACGCTCTCGTCGATATCACCACGTCTCCCCTTCTATCGCGCAAACCGCAAACCACCTAACTCGCAAGCGCTCGTTCCCGGTGTCTGCCTTCGCAAGATAGGTCATAAGTACGTGGCGGTGCAGTGCACCAAGTCACAATCTGGCGACTGACCGAGGTTCCATTTTGCAAAAGGGGTATCCGTCATAGTGCAGTAGATTCGGCCAAAGCACTTTCAGGTGCTGCCCTTCAGGCCTGCCCACCGGCGGACAACGGTCAAGTCGTCCCCGCGGCCCATCACGGGTGACACGGAGTTAGCGTCGAGTGATGGGAAGGATGCGCCAAGCGGCGACTATTGCGTTGCTGCTATCGGGAGGAATCCTCACCGGAGGACTGTCATCTTCGACA
>JAYVZV010000008.1:0-8080 GCA_043782995.1 Acidimicrobiales bacterium
CCATTTCGCGACCGGCTTTCGGCGCAGGGATTACTGTCAATTGTAGAGATTGGAGGTGAATCACCACGTGATGAAGCGTTTACCCATGGACCAGGAGTACCGCAGCGCCGCTGCGCGCGACGTCCGATGAACCTGCGCTCGACTGTCGATACTCGTGAGCTCCCGTGGCTCATCCAGGGGGGCATGGGTATCGCCATCTCGAACTGGACGCTGGCGCGCGCGGTCTCCTTGGCCGGTCAGCTCGGCGTCGTGTCGGGCACCGGCATCGAGACGGTCTTTGTGCGGCGCCTGCAGGACGCCGGCGTCGACGATCGGCTCCAGGCGGTACTCGACGCCTTCCCGCTCCCGACCGTCGTTGATGACGTGTTGGCCAAGTTCAACCCGTCGCGCCGGGGCGGGCCGGACCTCCCCTACCGCGTCGCTCCCATGTCGACGCACCGCAACGTCCAGTCCTCGCAGGACCTGCTCGTGCTCGCCTCGTACGTCGAGGTGGCGCTCGCGAAGGCCGGCCACGGAGGCGTGGTCGGGATCAACCTGCTCACCAAGGTCCAGATTCCCACCGTTCCTACACTCTTTGGCGCGATGCTCGCCGGCGTGGACTACGTGCTGATGGGCGCGGGGATCCCGGTTCACATCCCGGGAATTCTCGACCAACTGGCCCGGGGCGAGGTCGTGGAGACGGCGCTGATCATGGAGGGCGCGGAGAAGGACAAGGTGCCGAACCTCCGCTTCGACCCGGGTCGCTTCCTGACGGACCACTCGCTGAGGCGGCCGGACTTCCTCGCGATCGTGTCGTCGCACGTGCTCGCCGGCGCGATGATGAAGCGCAGTAGCGGCACGGTGAACGGTCTTGTCGTCGAGGCCCCGATCGCCGGTGGGCACAACGCGCCACCTCGTGGCGCGTTGTCGGTCGACGACGAGGGCAACCCCATCTACGGCGAGCGCGACCGGGTCGACTACTCGGTCCTGCGCGACCTCGGCGTGCCGTTCTGGATTGCCGGGGGGATCACCACGCCCGAGCGCGTCCGTGAGGCGATGGCGCTCGGTGCGACCGGCGTCCAGGTCGGCACGCTCTTCGCCTACTGCCACGAGTCCGGACTGGAATCGAGTCTCAAGAGCTCGGTACTGGTCGCGGTGCAGAGCGAGTCGGTCCACGTGAAGACGTCAACTAGCGCGAGCTCGACCGGCTATCCGTTCAAGGTCGCCTCGATCGAAGGGACGCTCTCGGACGCCGACGTCTACGGGGAACGGGCGCGCATCTGCGACCTGGGCTACTTGCGCGAGGCGTACCTGAAGGACGACGGCGGCGTCGGGTATCGCTGCCCCTCAGAGCCGGTGGAGATCTTCATCAGTAAGGGTGGCGCGATCGAGGACACCGTGGACCGGGTGTGCCTCTGTAACGCCCTTATGGCGACGGCCGGCTACGGCCAGATCCGCTCGGGGGGTGACCGCGAGTTGCCCATCGTCACGAGCGGCGACTGCACCAACGAGTTGGCCATCCTGCTGCGAGGGCGTAGCGACTACGACGTGAGTGACGTAATGCAGTTCCTCGAGGAGGGAATCGGCCCGTCCGACGGCGCCGCCACCGTCCGCGCCGACTCGTCCCCCGATGTCGACGCCTAGGGCTCGACGGCGCGACACTTTTCGGAGTTCTTGGAGATGCGAAGCGGTTTCGAGTCTAGGGTTCAACATATTCACATCCGATGAGCGGCCTAACTAGGCCGCGACCGAAAGGAGCCCGATGGCCGACCTAGTCAGAGCAGCCCTGGTGCAGGCGGCGTGGACCGGCGACAAGGATTCGATGATCGACCTCCACGAGCGTCACGCCCGAGACGCGGCCGCCCAGGGTGCGCAAGTGATCTGCTTCCAAGAGCTCTTCTACGGACCGTACTTCTGCCAGGTTCAGGACTCCGCCTACTACGACTACGCCGAGGCCGTCCCCGAGGGCCCGACGGTGCAGCGATTCATGGCCCTGGCCCAAGAGCTCCAGATGGTGATGATCCTCCCGGTCTACGAGATGGAACAGGAGGGCGTGCTCTACAACTCGGCTGCCGTGATCGACGCCGACGGCACCTACCTCGGCAAGTACCGCAAGACCCATATCCCCCAGGTGAGCGGGTTCTGGGAGAAGTTCTACTTCCGTCCGGGCAACCTCGGCTACCCGGTGTTCGACACCGCGGTCGGGCGCATCGGCGTGTACATCTGCTACGACCGCCACTTCCCCGAGGGCTGGCGCGCCCTCGGTCTCGCCGGTGCCAAGATCGTCTTCAATCCTTCGGCGACGAGCCGCGGACTGTCGGCCTACCTCTGGCAGCTCGAGCAGCCCGCGTCGGCTGTCGCCAACGAGTACTTCGTCGGCGCGATCAACCGCGTGGGCGTCGAGGAGCTCGGGACGAACGACTTCTACGGCCAGAGTTACTTCGTCGGCCCGCGCGGCCAGTTCGTCGGCGATGTCGCGAGCACCACGAGCGATGAGCTGGTCGTGCGCGACCTCGACATGGACCTCTTGAAAGAGGTTCGCGACCAGTGGGCGTTCTACCGCGACCGTCGTCCTGACATGTACTGGTCGCTGGCCGAGGACTGACGATGGCCCGACTGCTCATCACCGGCGGCGAGGTCCTCTCGGCGACGGGGTCCCACGCGGCCGACGTGCTGGTCGACGGCGAGGAGATCGCCGCGCTGGGCACGCCCGGTCACTTCGCCTCGGTCGAGCCCACGTGCGACCGCGTCATCGACGCGAGGGGCAAGTACGTGCTGCCCGGCGGCATCGACGTCCACACTCACATGGAGCTGCCCTTCGGGGGGACGGCCGCGTCGGACACCTTCGAGAGCGGCACCGTCGCCGCGGCCTTCGGGGGCACGACGTCGATCATCGACTTCGCCGTCCAGCGCACCGGCGAGGACGTCCACGACGGCCTCGCCGCGTGGCATCAGAAGGCCGACGGGAACTGCGCGATCGACTACGGCTTTCACCAGATCATCGGTGGAGTTGATGACGCCTCCCTGAAGGCGATGGCCGACCTCACCACGAACGAGGGTGTCACGAGCTTCAAGCTGTTCATGGCCTACCCGGGGGTCTTCTACTCCGACGACGGTCAAATTCTGCGCGCCATGCAGACCGCCTCCGAGCTCGGCGCGACGATTATGATGCACGCCGAGAACGGCCCGGCGATCGACGTGCTGGTCGCCCAGGCCCTCGCGCGCGGCGAGACCGACCCCCGTTACCACTCGCTGACGAGGCCCGTCGAGATGGAGGAGGAGGCGACGCACCGCGCGATCATGCTCGCCAAGGTCGCCAAGGCTCCGCTTTACATCGTGCACATGAGCGCGAAGGAGGCCGTCGAGGCGGTCGCGCGCGCTCGGGACATGGGGGCCAACGTCTTCGGCGAGACCTGTCCGCAGTACCTCTACCTGAGCCTCGAGGAGCACCTCTCCAAGGCCGGCTTCGCGGGGGCGGCCTACGTCTGCTCGACACCACTTCGCTCGCGCGAGGAGGGTCACCAGGACTCGCTGTGGCGCGCGCTTCGCACTAACGACCTCTCCATCGTCAGCACCGACCACTGCCCCTTTTGCATGAAGGACCAAAAGGAGCTCGGACTCGGGAACTTCTCGAAGATCCCCAATGGCATCGGTTCGGTCGAGCATCGGATGGACCTGCTCTACCAGGGTGTCGTCACGGGCCAGCTGAGCCTCGCTCGATGGGTCGAGATCGCCTCGACGACGCCGGCCCGGATGTTCGGCCTCTACCCCAGGAAGGGCGTGCTCGCGCCAGGGTCCGACGCCGACATCGTCGTCTACGACCCGAACGGCACTACCGACATCAGCGTAAAGACCCACCACATGAACATGGACCACTCCGCCTACGAGGGGATCCACGTGGACGGCCGGGTCGAGACCGTGCTGTCGAGGGGTCGAGTTGTCATCGAGGGCAACGCCTTCACCGGCGCGGTCGGCCACGGCCGGTTCCTGCGCCGCGGCCTGAGCCAGTACCTGGTGTAGCGAAGTACGCGGTTAATCGACAAACCGACGAAGGAGGAACAATGGAGTTCGGTGTCGTCCTTCAGACGAACCCGCCCGCGTCGCGGGTCGTCGAGCTGGCCGCGAGGGCCGAGCAGCTCGGGTTCGGCTACGTCTGGACCTTCGACTCGCACATCTTGTGGGAGGAGCCGTTCGTCATCTACAGCCAGATCTTGGCCGCGACCCGCAAAGTGATCGTCGGACCGATGGTGACCAACCCTGCGACGCGCGACTGGACCGTCACGGCGAGCCTCTTCGCGACGCTGAACGAGATGTTCGGCAACCGGACGGTCTGCGGGATCGGACGCGGCGACTCCGCAGTGCGCGTGACCAACGGCAAGCCCACGACGCTCGCCACGCTGCGCGAGGCGATCCTCGTCATCCGCGAGCTCGCCAACGGACGCTCGGCTCCGTATCACGGCTCGACACTCAAGTTCCCGTGGGGCGAGAAGAGCACGCTCGAGCTGTGGGTGGCCGCTTACGGTCCCAAGGCTCTCCAGCTCGCCGGCGAGGTCGGCGACGGATTCATCCTGCAGTTGGCCGACCCGGACATCGCTCGTTGGATGATCACCACCGTGCGCGAGGCCGCGGCCAGCGCCGGGCGCGACCCCGCGGCGTTGACGTTCTGCGTCGCGGCACCGGCCTACGTGGGCGACGACCTCGACCACCAGCGAGACCAGTGCCGGTGGTTCGGCGGAATGGTCGGCAACCACGTCGCCGACATCGTCGAGCGCTACGGGACCGGACCCGACTCGGCGATCCCCGCGGCGTTGACCGACTACATCAAGGAGCGCAAGGGCTACGACTACAACGAGCACGGTCGCGCGGGCAACACCCACACCGCCTTCGTGCCCGACGAGGTCATTGACCGTTTCTGTCTCCTCGGCCCAGCGTCGTCGCACGTCGAACGACTCGAGGAGCTGCGCAGCATCGGGGTCGACCAGTTCGCGCTCTACCTGCAACACGACGCGAAGTCCGCGACCCTCGAGGCCTACGGCGAGACGATCATCCCCGCGCTGAACGCCCCGCCCGGGGCCCGGGCCTAGGCCCGAGTCGGGGGTCGCCACACCGTGAGACCGAGGGGGAGCAGTTGACGGCCGGACGAATGGAAGCCTTCAGTGAGTGCGTCATCGCCATCCTCGTCACGATCATGGTGTTGCAACTGCGCCAGCCCCACGGGACGTAGTTCGCCGACCTGCGGTCGTCCATCCCCTGGCTGTTGGCGTACCTGCTGAGATTCGTGAATACCGCGATCTACTGGCTCAACCACCACCACCTGGTGAAGACCGTGAAGCGCGTGACCGGCGGGATGCTGTAGGCCAACCTCAACCGGCTGTTCTGCATCTCGCTGTTCCCCTTCGCCACGGCGTGGATGGCGGAGCACGGCTTCGCCACGAACCCCGTCGCCACCTACGGCGTGGTCTGCGGGCTGAGCGCGATTGCCTACTCCGTCCTGCAGACGGTCATTGTCGCCACGTGGGGGAAGAGTCCGCGCTGCGCTCGGTCGCGACCGCAAGGCCAAGCTCTCGCTGTTCGCCTGCGTTCTCTCGATCCCGCTCGCTTTCGCCTGGCGCTGGGTCTCGGTCGCGATCTTCGTCGGAGTCGCGCTCGTGTGGTTCATCCCGGACCGGCGAATCCAGAATCTCGTCGAGTCGACCGACACCGGCGCGACGGGCTGACCGACGGCCGTTCGACGTGGCTACAGTCGTGACGTACTCGAGCACTCACGACGGGAGGCCCACATGACCGCGCCGGGGCGACCACCGCTTACCTTCTCGTTCTTCCCCGATGTGCCCGTCTTCTCGCTCACCAGCGAGGACGTCGCCGACGGAGAGATGATGGCCCCGTCACAGGTGGCGAACGCGATGGGCTACTCCGGCCTCAACCGGTCGCCCCAGCTTCGCTGGCACGGCTATCCCACCTCGACCAAGAGCTTCGCTCTCACCGTGCACGACCCCGACGCCCCTACCGGCAGCGGATTCTGGCATTGGGTGGTGGTGAACGTTCCGGCCGACGTGGTTGAGCTCGCGAGCGACGCCGGGTCCGGCGACTCGCTCGCGCTGCCCTCGGGCGCCTTGCAGATCCGCAACGATGCGGGGATTCACGGCTACATGGGCGCCGCGCCGCCGCCCGGCGACGAGCCCCACCGCTACGTCCACACCGTGCACGCACTCGACGTCTGGCACCTCGACCTTGACGCCAACGCGTCGGCCGCGATCGTCGGGTTCAACCTTCGATTCCACGACGTAGCCCGCGCACAGATTGTGCCCGTCTTCGGTTCGTGACGCCACCGACCCAACGAGTGACCCATGACCGGTCCAGGGGGCTTTTGCGCCACTGGTAAGGTCTACTGGTTGCGAAACCCCGTTTCCGGGGTCGGTTCGAGGAGATCTGATGAAGGTACTGGTACTGGGCGGCGACGGCTTCTGCGGCTGGCCGACGACGCTGCATCTCTCGGATCTCGGCCACGACGTCACCGTCGTCGACAACCTCAGCCGTCGCGAGATCGACCTCGAGCTCGAGGTCGAGTCGCTCACGCCGATCCGCCCGATTGGCGAGCGCATCCGCGTCTGGAAGAAGTTGACCGGCCACGACATCGGATTCATCCGCCTCGACCTCGCCGAGGAGTTCGATCGGTTCGAGGGGCTGCTGCGCGAGATGCGCCCGGACGCGATCGTCCACTTCGGCGAGCAGCGCGCCGCGCCGTACTCGATGCGCAGCACCATCGCCAAGCGCTACACCATCGACAACAACGTCCGCGGCACGCACAACGTGCTCGCGGCCATCGTCTCGTCCGGCCTCGATATCGCCCTCGTGCACCTGGGCACCATGGGTGTCTACGGCTACGGGTGGTCGGGCTCGGCGCCGATCCCCGAGGGCTACCTCACGGTCAAGGTCCCCACGCCCGACGGCGACCTCGAGCGGGAGATCCTCCACCCCGCGAACCCCGGTTCCGTGTACCACCTTTCCAAGACCCTCGACCAGCTGATCTTCGCCTTCTACGCGGCGAACGACCAGGTTCGCATCACCGACCTGCACCAGGGGATCGTGTGGGGGACCCAAACGCCCCAGACCATGCGCGACGAGCGCCTGATCAACCGTTTCGACTACGACGGCGACTACGGCACGGTGCTCAATCGGTTCCTGATGCAGGCGGCCATCGGCCACCCCCTGACCGTCCACGGCACCGGGGGCCAGACCCGCGCCTTCATCCACATCCGTGACACGGTGCGCTGCGTCCAGATCGCCCTCGAGAACCCGCCCGTGCGCGGCGACAAGGTCATGGTCTTCAATCAGGTCACCGAGACCTACCGCGTACGCGATCTCGCCGCGCTGCTCTCCAAGATGACCGGGGTGGAGGTCGCGAACCTGCCGAACCCGCGCCGCGAGTCAGCCGAGAACGAGCTCAACGTCAGTCGGGACCGTTTCCTCGGCCTCGGCCTCGACCCGGTCTTCCTCTCCGAGGGCCTCCTCGAGGAGGTCCGCGACGTCGCATTTCGCTACAAGGACCGTGCCGACACCACCAAGATCATCGCCCGCTCCGTCTGGCGCAAGGGCATGGAGACCTCGCCGGACCTGGTGAAGGGCTAGCGCCGGTCCCGTCGCGACCGCTCCGCGTCGTGGGTCCGCGCGCCCGAGGACTGCGAGTTCGTCCGCCCGGTCGAACCGGCGCCCCGTCTGTCAATATTGGTGATTCGAAGGAGGCGAGCATGGTTAACTTGGCGACGCTGACGAGCACGACGATGCTGAACCCGCATCGCGGGGCCGTCCTGCCGGCCGCTCGAGTCGTGGTGCTGGCGATTCCGATGCTCGTTATCGCTGTCTACTGGATCTTTGTCGTGCGCCGGCGGGGCCGCCGACCGTGAGGAACTCGACAGGGGGTATCTCGCTGGCGCTGGCCGTGCTCGTCGGCGTCGTAGCCCTGTCCTCGCCGGCCGCTGCTGGACGTGACCCCGGACTGCCCAACCCGGTGGTGACCCCCGGCGCGACGAATCCCCGGGTCACCCCGTCGAACATTCACTCGACCATTTGCGTGTCGGGCTACACCGCCACCATCCGCCCG
>JAYVZV010000009.1:0-66522 GCA_043782995.1 Acidimicrobiales bacterium
TTCATCAAATTAGGCCGACCACATTTAGTCAAAATTAAATAAATGGTCACTGCTTCAGGCACCTTGAATGTTAATCACACGTTTGTAGTTTCCGCAAGGGTCAATTTGAGAAGTTCTTCACGAAGCGCTACCGCGTCCTGCTGCCCCGTGACTTCCCCCGCTAGTTCACCCGTTGACCCGGCTCGTGGCGCCGTCGGCGTTGCGCTTGCGCGCATGCGGTCGACGTCACCACCAAGCCACGGTCAATCAGAAGTTCCCAGCGGTGAGATATTTCGTCGGGCCAGCGACGTGGCATCGAACGAGTTCCGCGCGCGGTGATGTTACTGAGGGCTCCTATTTGTAGGGTGGGACCGAACCCTTCACGATAGGCGTCAGACCGAACTTAAAGCCGGCGAAGCACGCGTTGATTGGCCCGCCGTAGCCGGCTCTATTGGCAGCGAACGAGATGGTCGCCTTCGCGAGTGGCGCGACGCCAGGAAGGCGAACCGTAATGCTGTTCATCAAGCACCGCGGTCCTTCACCGTATTGCTGGTCAAGGGCATCCACATAGGAGATGCCGAACGACGCCGTACCCTTCGGCGCCACGACAACTAGCTTGGCTTTCGCTGTGGCATAGATCTGCGAACGTGAGGTGTGAACGAAGGTCACCGGGTGCGGGCTCGCTGCCTTTGTGTGGGCAGTAATTGTCGGGAACCCTTCAAGTGAGCACGCGGTCGATCCGTGGTTAGTGATCAGAACTGGGAAGCCCAAGTTCCCTGCTGCTGCCCCACCCTTGCCCACTCCGATCGTTAGTGCCGAAGCTGAACACACCGGCACCGTTGTCCCCCCGGAAGTGGTGGCGAGAACCATGAGGTTGATCGGTGCGGCAGAGGCCACACCAGCGAACGCAAGGAGGCTGACAAGTCTTCTGGAACTCTGTTTCATACTCGACCTCCAACTGTATGGAGGTCAGCCTAGCGGCCCGGACAGCAGTTTGACGGGCATGCAGGTCTCCCTGATCTCTTGGCGATTGGCGCAGACATTGGAACCCCCATTGATGAAATTCAAGAATGCCGCCCACCGTTTGGAGAGTGTCGGTGTTCAACTTTCGAAGCCCTTCACGACGTCGAAACATCCAGCCTCCAGTGGAAGGTTGCGTTACTGTCGCGTCGGGCCTCCGACACCAGCAGAAGGAAATGCAATTTCCTCCGTTTGTCGTAGCTGGGAAGAAGTGCATTCAGCAACTTGAGGCCAATACTGGCTCTCCTGGATGCTCAGAGCACGAGAAAGTTCCATCTTCTACGATGCACCTATAGATACCCTGACCTTCCTGTTCACGGATATTGAGAAATCAACTGAACTCCTTCGTCGTGTAGGCGGAGACGTCTACTCGAAAATCCTCGAACATCATCATCACCTCATACGTTCGAGCCTGCAGTCAAACAGTGGAGTTGAGCAAGGAACTCAGGGTGACTCATTCTTTGCAGTATTCACCTCACCAAGCGCTTGCGTCCAAGCGGCGGTGGAGGTGCAACGCGCGTTTGCCAGCAGCGAATGGCCCCTTGGTGAAAAGCCCCTAGTGCGCATGGGCATACATACAGGGGAAGTGGCAGAGTCGGCGACCGGCCTGGTCGGATATGAAGTCCATCGCGCCGCCAGGATTGGAGCGGTCTGTCACGGAGGTCAGGTTCTTCTGTCTTCGGCGTCGGCAGGGCTCGTGGCGGATATGTTGCCGGCGGGGGTCACGCTTCGCGACCTCGGCTCGCATCGACTGAAGGACTTAGGTCGCCCGGAAACTATTCTCCAGCTGGTCATTGAGGGTCTCAAGGATGATTTTCCCCCGTTGCGCTCGCTGGACAATCCAGAACTGGCCAACAATCTGCCGGCGTCCTTGAGCCCTTTTATCGGGCGGGCAGACGAGCTCCTTGAGGTTCGGGCGCTCGTGACGAGGATGAGAATGGTTACGCTCATCGGCGCTGGGGGTTCAGGCAAGACCCGACTCGCTTTGCAGGTGGCGGCGGAGTTGCTCGACGGCAGCGGCGAGGGCGTATGGTTCGTCGACTTCTCTCCAATCAGCGACCCCGAACTAGTTCCCTCGATAGTGATCAGTTCGCTGCAATTGCGCCAGCAGCCAGACTGCTCGCCGGTCGACTCGCTACTGAAGACGCTGAGGGACCAGAACGTCCTCATCATGCTCGACAACTGCGAGCACCTGGTCGATGCCGTCGCGAAACTTGCTGATCTCATTGGGCGGCACTGTCCTAGGGTCTCGCTGGTTGCTACGTCTCGCGAACCATTGGGTGTCGACGGGGAACAGGTGTACCTGGTTCGCACCCTCTCACTTCCGACCGAAGGCGTCGAAAGTGTTAAGGATCTCGAAGGTTCAGATGCCGTCGAGTTGTTTGTGGCTCGAGCGCGGGGCCGTGATTCCACCTTCTGTTTAGAAGACGCAATTGCCCCGATAGTCGCCTCGATTTGTCGACGCCTCGACGGCATCCCGTTGGCGATTGAGCTGGCTGCATCGAGATTGTCTTCGATGTCACTCGACGATCTGCACGAGCGCCTGGACCAGCGGTTCCACCTGCTTACAGGAGGAAGCCGGAGTGCGTTGCCTCGTCATCAGACTCTGGGAGCCATGGTCGCCTGGTCCTACGATCTGTTGATGGAGCCCGAACAAGGAGTTCTTCGTCGCCTATCTGTGTTTGTCGGAGGTTTCGATCTGAAGGCCGCCGAAGCTGTCTGCGCCAGCGAAAATGTGCAACCTTTCGAGGTTACTGATTTGTTGAGTTCACTGGTCAATAAGAGCCTCGTTGGTGCGGAGAGGTCGTCGACGTCGTTGCGCTACCGACTGCTCGAGACGATTCGCCAGTACGCGGCGGACCAGTTGATCCAGGTTGGCACGGAGATCGAGACTCTCGCCGCGAGGCGCTGCCACGCTGAGTACTTCCTCCGCCTGTGCGAGGAGGTCGCGCCGGAGCTGATTAGGGAGAATCAAGGACTCTGGATGAAGAAACTCGACTCAGAGTGGGACAACTTGCAAGCGACGTTCAATTATTTCTCGCGCGAAGGCGACGGGAGCGAGAAGATCCTGCGGATGGGGGTGTCCGCAAGCCCATTCTTCCTCACGCGACTGCACAAGATCCCGATCGGATTCATTCAAGCCGCGCTCAATAGTGACGCGGTTATTCCTACTCCCATGAGGGCACGGGCGTTGCTAACGCTCGGAGTACTGATTAGCTTGACCCAGGCGGGCGATCAACCAGAACAGACAGCTTTCGCGTTGTTGTCCGAAGCAGTGGAAATGGCGAGAGCTATCAATGATACTTCACTCCTTGTCGAGCTATGGCTCGCCAACAGCTCATTCCAACTTGGATTCAATGAACTGATGCGCGGTTTCGCGCAGGAGTCAGTCGAAATTGCCAGAGACATCGGCGATGCGAGGTTACTGGGCCAAGCCTTGTTGACTTACGGTATCACTCGACCCA
The DNA here is from genome assembly GCA_043782995.1 of Acidimicrobiales bacterium. Lineage (GTDB taxonomy): Bacteria > Actinomycetota > Acidimicrobiia > Acidimicrobiales > RAAP-2 > RAAP-2. The sequence goes on from JAYVZV010000009.1 coordinate 3,465, forward strand.
CTCCACAGGAAGGTCGAGGTTATCAGTTGGAGGCGTTGGCCAATCTGCGCCGGGCTGGGGATCTTCAAATGGTGTGCACTACCCTTTTCTACCTCTCAAACAGCGCTCTCTTCGAAGGGTTGCTCGAAGAAACTCTGGCTTTCCAGAAGGAGGCAACGGAAATTGCTGTGGAACTTGATTCCCCTTTCCATAAAGAGTTGCTGTGGGGAGCAATCGGTGGGACCCTCTATCTGCTGGGAGAGGTGGTGGAAGCCGAGCGGTACAGTCGTCAGGCGCTCTTCAACTCGCGGCGAGTGGGTGCGCGATCGGACTCCATCTATTGGATCATTTTCGTTCTAGCGTGCTGCGCAACGAGCAAGGAGGATTATGTGCGAGGCGCTCAATTGGTTGGGGTGCACGAGGCGATAGAGCGTGAGCTTCCCGAGCCGTTGCGTGGGTTCTGGTCTCCGTTGGAAATCGAAATGCGCAGGCGAAATAACGAATGTTTGGCGGAAGCCCTCGGTGTTGCACAGTTCGAACGACTCAAGGGGATCGGCGGGGAACTGACTCTCGACCAAATGATCGATCTTGGCCTCGCCCGGATTCAAATTATTCAATAGTCTCCTTCTACGGTCATCGAACTGATACTTCGCTGCGCCAGACATTGGTTGATGTTGAGCCCGAAGACAGCGGCATCATGACGTCAATCGCCAGGGACTGGCAGCAGAACGATGACCTCGGGCCTCTGACAATCTTTAAGCCTTATCGGGTTGAAGTCGCCAAAGGTAGGTTGCATTCCTGTCACGTCGGGCCTCTGACGCCAGTGAGAGGATGGCTCCGAACAGTCTTGCAGTCAGGGATGGGTATCCGGATCTATGAGCATCGGAGGTCGGCCGTTAAGTTTGGGAGAGTCACCGTAGGCTGCATTTCGCTCGCGATAGTGGTCGGCGTTGGCACGTTGATGCCGATTGCTCGTGTCGCGTCAGCCGTTGGCGCGACGTCGGTCACGCTGCCTTCCTACTTGAAAGCAACTCAGCCCGTGCAGGCATCGCGTGCCGGTTCGTCCTCGGCGATCTACGTGCTCTGGCAGCGGAGCGGCACCTGTACAAATTGCTGGGTGCTCACCCGCACGACTTACGATTTTCGACCTCTCGTGCGCGTCACGACGCCACCGGACTCTCCGAATGCGAACGGTTCGCCGACTGGGACGCTGGCGTTCCTGGTCTTCGCTGACGCTCGTGATGGCATGGCCCTCTACCAATCGAGCGCTGGTCGTGACTCACTCTTCGTCACTCACGATGGAGCCGCAACGTGGGTTCCCTGGCCAATGTCAAAGGGAGCGCAGATCATGGACCTGACGACTTCACCTACGGGGTTCTTCGCGACCGAGCGCGTGTGCGCGACCAGTTCATTCAAGTGCGTTGACACCTTCCTGCTTCGCGCAAGCCCTCACGCCACACGTTGGACCATCACGCCAATTCCCGGTGCACAAAAGCTGCAGGGTGAAATGATCAGTGTGGCCGCGTGGCGCCATCATGTTTGGCTCGCGGGGAACACGACGACCAAGACCTACGCATTCTTGGCCACTTCTTCTGACGGCGGCAGGACCTTTTCGACTCGCGGCGCTCAGGCTCTCATCAGTCTCTCGTCCTGCGGTCTCACCGCGTCATCCGAGACAGCCCTGTGGGCAGGATGCCGCGGAGGGATGGCGATCGACCTGATGCACAGTGCAGACGCCGGAGGAACGTGGACCCAGATTCCGACGCCGGCCCCGTTCATGGGTACTGGCGGAGGAATCTTGACCCCACTCTCTGGGTCGACTGCCTACCTCGACATGGGACTTGGAAAATTCCCCTTCTACTTCGTCGGCGGAAGCGGCCGCGCACTAACCGCACGGGGCAAGGCACCTCTCCAACTCTTCACATCTCTCGTGTTCGTCAGTCCGCGCCAGGGCTTGGCCCTCGGTCAAACGACGGAAGGGTCGAGTTTCTCGGCGGCGTTCACCAGTGACGGCGGGCGTCATTGGACCCACGTCCATCCCTAGCCCCGACAGTCATCGGTAGATTCATTGTTGCATCCCGCCTCCGACACCCGTCAACACAAAATTGCATCAAGCCTCCAATGCATGGTGGCAGAACTGTTGCGTCGGGCCTCCGACACCACAGGTTTGCAACCCTGGTTCAGTCCAACCTCTTGCAACGTCACCAAAAACGGTGGTGCGCCAACAACTTGAACCGTCAATCGGTCCGGGAAGATGTTGACCGAGTCCACGAGGTCATCGATCAGAAGTTAACGCTCGGCGGGACTCGCTTCCTCCCAGAACTCGTCGAGATTGAGGTCAGCGAGCAGTGCTGAAACTTGGTCGAACTTGCTCAATGCCTGCGTGCTGGTTCGCTGAACGAGTTCAACGGCTTCGACTTCAACTTGCAATCCCAATCGTTGCGTCGTGAGTCTGGTCGACTCGAGGGCGAAGCCATCTTGATCGATCTTGTCGGCATAGTAGAGATCGAGGAGCTTTCGTTCCTTCACCCTGAGTGAAGCGATCACTGAAGCCGCGCTGGGGCCCTTTGGGATGGGGCTGACGCGAAGATAGGCCTAACTCACGCAGCTGTGGGTTCCAAAGTCACCGTATAGCCCAAGTTTCGAAGTTGGTCGATGGCACGTCGTTTCGCTTTTTCGGGGTATCGCTTGGCGTAGAAGTCTGCACCGGGTTCGTTGTAGGGCTCTCCGGTCTGGAGCATGTTCCACGCCGTTATGAGCATGGCGTGTTCGATCGCCACCACCGCCTTGACGGGCCCTCGTCGCGAGGCGATTCGCCGATATTTGGCCGCGTAGTAGGTGCCGTGAGAGCGTGACGCGCTCAAGGCCGCAATCCCGAGAGCGCCCTTGAGGTAGGGGTTGCCCGGACGAGTACGCGTTGACTTGATCCGGCCCGCGGACTCGTTCGATCCGGGACACACTTCGGCCCGCGACGCCAAGTGGCCCGCGGTGAGGAACCTGCTCATGTCAGCACCGGTCTCGGCGATGATGACGTCAGCGACTCTCGTTGAGATCCCCGGGATCGTCGAAATCAGATCCCGGGCTGCTCGAAAAGGTTCCATCACCGCCCCGATGCGCGCCGTGATCTCGTCGGTCGCTCTGGCTCGCTGGTCGATGAGGTCCAATTGGATCTGCACCAGGAACGCGTGGTGTTCGCTGAAGCGACCGTTGAGTGCCTCAGTGAGCTCAGGAATCTTATTTCGTAGCCTGCCCTTGGCCATCTCGGCAAGAACAGACGGGTTGCGCTCGCCGGCCACGAGGGCGTCGAGAATAATGCGAGACGAGACGCCGTTCATTGCCGTGGCGACCGACGAGAGCTTCACCCCGGTGTCCTCCATCAACTTCTCCAAGCGCTGGATCTCACGAGTGCGTTCACGAATGATGGTGGTGCGCGTGCGTGTGAGATCGCGAAGTTGGCGAATCGGCTCGGGTGGCACGAACGACGCCCGCACCAGACCGTGGGCGCCGAGCTGCGCCAACCACGCCGCGTCCGAGACGTCGGTCTTTCGACCGGGCAGATTCTTCACGTGTCGGGCATTGACGAGCATGACCTCGTAGGGCCCCTCCTCGAGCAGGTAGTAGAAGGGTTTCCAGTAGTCACTGGTCGCCTCCATCACGACCATCGTCACCCGCTCGGCGATGAGGTGTTCGCGCAGCGCCAGGATCTGGCTGGTCACCGCAGCCCACGTCGTCACCTTCGAGCTTGCTCTCGCTCGACCCGGTTCTTGAGTTCGCACGCAGACCATGACGTCTCTCTTGGAGATGTCCAGACCCGCGCATCGGTAATGGACGATGTCCACGATGTCTCCCTTCCGTTGACTTTGTAGGTGTCCGGCCCGCGGAGAGCGAGATAATTCAGAAGTCTGACGCTCGTGCTCTAAGGCAACAGTCCACGGTTCTCGTGGTAGCCCTCCTCCACCATGCTGCTGAACAGGCTCATGGCACTACAGTCCCTTCGGTGTCTAACCGGACCGAACGTTTCGAATAGTACTGAGCGCGAGGACATTTGGCGAGTGGCAGATCACGTGAGTCCCGCACGAACTATCTTCTTTCCGCACGGCGAGCCAGCGGCGGGCTCTACGTTGCTGCTGACGATTCCCTTGTCACGTTGACAAGGAAACCATCAGCAGCCAATAACGGTGCGTAGTCAGCGCTCGCGTACCCACGGCGATTGAGTCATTCGTCGGTCGCTGAGTTACCAAGACCGCGGTGCAACCAACGGCTCTACCAAGACTCAGATAGCGACGAAGGAGCCCGTTAGTATGAGCGCGTTGCTTCACGTCACCCGCTGCACCGATTTCGGCCCATTCATCAATCACCAGGACAATTCACGGATTTATGTTCGTAGAGCGGAGCGTCGCCGTTTGTGTAGTGGCCAAATGTTCGGCGCGCCACTGTATTTCCACGAGCAGGTCGTTGAGTAATGTGACATTCGCCCCAACTTCATTGCGTGGAACCTTGTCGCGTCGACCCGACCCGCGGTCCGCCCGCTGTTGTAATTCGCCAGGGTGCGCCCACGCTCGGTCTAGGGCGAAGTGAAAAGTGCGCTGACGCTGCGTCGAAGAATGGAGCGGATCCGGGCCTTGTCGATGGCACTTGGCTCGACGGAAAGGTAGTCTACTTCCAAACCGGCAAGTAGTCCGAGGAGCACCTGTGCGTCGACCACTGGCATCGGTGATCCCAGCCGGCCAGCCACATCGCTCAACTCTCGCCTCATTGGGATCTGCCACGAGCGCGATAGCGCCGCAAGGTTGGGCTCACGGGTTGCGCCGATGAGCAATTCGTACTCTGCGATCAACTGATTGCGATGGTCAGTGAGCCCGCCTATGAGAAACTTTGAGAGCTCATCAGCAAATTGGTGAGTCGAACGTCCGGGAGAGAGTTTGCGCGTAGCGGCAAGGACTCGATTGGTTTCACGTTCGGCGTGCAACTTGAAGGCTTCCGAAATTATGGCTGACTTCGAGGAGAAATAGTAGGTCGTTGCACCAAGCGGAATGTCGGCCTCCAACGCGAGCGCCCTCATCGTCAGCTCGGAGAGGCCGTCTCGTGCGATGATCCGCAGGGCGGCGTCCAGGATTTCGATCTTCCTTTTCTTTCCGCGCTGGCTGAACTGGCGACCTACTTCCACGGCCGTAGGGGGGGCGTTCACCTTTACTCCACAATCTCTGCGGGCACGTGGATTCCGATCGTCTGGCCACCATCGACGACGATTTGCTGACCGGTGATCCAGGAGGCCGCCGGCGAGACGAGAAAACCCACTGCCGCGGCAACGTCAGCCGGGACACCAAATCGACCGACCGGTATGTGGCGAAGATAATCGGGCCCATGCACCTGGTGCGTGATGAGGCTCTCGGTCATTCGGGTGGCTACTAAGCCGGGGGAGATGGCGTTGACGGTAATCGCGTCGGGAGCGAGCTCAATGGCCGCACTGCGAACGAGCCCGATGAGACCAGCCTTTGATGCGTTGTATGCGGTGAAGTTCGACTCGACGAAGAAGGCGTTGGTCGAGGCAATCACCACGATTCGCCCCCCTCGTCCAACCATTTGTTGCGCGGCCAGCTGAATGGTGTGGAACGCACCGGTGAGGTTAACCGAGATGACCTCGTCCCATTGTTCCTCGGTCATGTCGAGGAGGGGAGCACCGTGATCGACTCCCGCATTCGCCACGACCATATCGAGCGCACCGAACCGGGCCACACATTCGTCGATGCTACTTGCCACGTCGCCTCGTAAGGAGACGTCGCTGACGAGATGGAACGCCCGTCCGGTTCCGAATCGGGCGCAGAGATCCTCGGCTACCTCGTCCCCGCCTGGCGATCTGGAGGTCATGCACACCGAGGTCCCCTTCTTCAAGAGGTACTCGACGATGCCCAGGCCGATTCCACGGGTACCACCGGTGACGACGGCCACCAAACCCTCAAGCGATTCTCCATCAGGAGGCATTGAGTCGGCGCCGGTATGGGTGGTTCGGTTCAAAAGCATTATCTCGAAAACAGCTCGCTCAACACGTCGTCCATGACCTCAAAGTGTCCCTCGACTTCCTGGAGAGAGTGGGCGGAACAGAAGAGGGCCATGTTGTGAAACGGAGTGAGAACGTAACCACGATTGAGCGAATAAAGACGGAGCAGTCGCTCGAGCGGGTGGTCCATTGCTGCGTTCGCTTCCGCGCCGTTGGTGAAGGTTTGTGGCGCGAAGTGATACTCGGACCGGCATCCGAGTTGAGTAACGTGCCATGGAAGTCTGTGATCTGAAATGAGCGTGGCCATACCCTCTGTCCATCGTGTGGCGAGGGCGATCGAACGCTCGAAGGCCTCGGACGTGAGCACGTCGGCAAGCGTCGCGCGCATGGCTGCCAGCGACAACGCGTTGGCAGCGAGCGTGCCTCCAAGGCCCGGAGACTCGGTGCTCGTCATCGACGTCGCTAGAGCGGCCTTCCCCGAGCACTCCTCTGAAAAACCGTACGCTCCTGCCGGCATTCCCCCGGCGATTGCCTTTCCGACCACAACGATGTCAGGGTCTAATTGGTAGGCACGCGTGCAACCCCCGAATCCCGCGGACAGGGTGTGGGTCTCATCAATGATCAGTAGCGTCCCGTGGCGGCGTGTGAGATCGCGGAGTCTTTCGTGAAATCCCTCGTCTGGAAGGACGATGCCGACGTTCGTGAGCGCTGGCTCGGTTAGGACGGCGGCGACGTCGCCCATCTCCAGCGCCTCGGACACCGCTGGAACGTCATTGAATTCGACCACGCGCGTTGTGACCGCCGGGTCAATCGGGGGCCCCAGGCTCGTGACCGGAGCCACGACGCTGCCTCTGTCCAACGTGGCGAATGCCTCGTCGACGCTGCCGTGGTAGCAGTGGTTGAAGACCAGAATTTTGTTGCGGCCCGTGATGCCCCTCGCGTAGCGAATCGCCGCTCGGTTGGCATCCGTCGCCGAAAGGGTGAACTGCCAACTAGCGATTCCGAATCGGGCTGAAAGTAGTTCTCCTACGACAAGCGCGTCGGGGGTCGGCAGCATAAATGTCATCCCTGATGAGAGCTGCTTGGTGATTGCGGCTACCGTTGCGGGCGGGCTGTGCCCGGACATCGCCGCGGTGTCGCCAAGACAGAAGTCGACGTATTCGTGGCCATCGACGTCGCGGAGCCGACCTCCTTCGGCATCTTCAACGTAAATCGGGAAGCCTCCTGCCCAGTGCACCATCCACTGCATCGGCACTCGATTAAGCAACGAAGTCCGGGCGCGCTCGTGCAGGATCGCAGATTTCGAATGATTCGACCGGAACCGATCGAGCTCGCGCTCCGTCAACTCGAGAAGTCGTGTCGTGCTGTAATTCAAGATCCCTCCAGATCTCTGGGCCAGTGAAACACGCCATCAGTCGCGAGCAACCCATTGACAGTTCCGTTGGCACAAAGTACAATCTCTAAAGTAGTACAGATGTACAAGAATCGATGGACGTTGTGGTAATCGACCGGCAAGGTCGACCGCGCGACGATTGGGGGGGAATGAGGAATTATCGGATTTCGAGTCATGGGCAACGAGGCAAACGAGTTGGTGCCAACCACGTCCTAAGACCGTCGGGGTTCCTCCAGCGCGAAGTTTGCCTGCACACCCGAGGCCTTGACCGTGCGCGACGTGCTGCATCGATCCAGCACCGTGGTCTGACAGGCGGGACACATCGCGAGGGGAGCGAAACATGCCTGGACTAGGAAGAGGTCGAGCGGCGACTGGATCAGGGTCGGGGTCGCCGGAGGCGCCGCCTCTGGCGGGGGAACACCATTCCGCCCTCACCTCGGCGGCCGACCGTTCCCAACATGAACTTGAGCCGAACGCGATTGGGCTCGTCCAAAGCACAATCATGTCAATTGCTTCGTCCGCGCCGACTGCGTCGATGACGATCTCCCTCGGCGCTCTGCTTGCGGTCGCCGCGTACGGCGGCGGCATGACGGTGCTGATCGTGATGCTCCCGATGCTCGCGATTGCCTATTCGTACTCGCGACTGAATAAGTGGGAGCCAAACTGCGGTGCGTCTTACGTGTGGGTCGGGCGATCGATGGGCCCGTATCTGGGATTCATGGTCGGCTGGATCGTCTTGGCCGGCACTATATACGGTGACATAGCGAGTGCTCTGCCGGTCGGTCCGGCGTTCCTCTCGCTGCTCAACCTCAACCCTTCCAGTCGAATTGGCGCGGCGGTGGCGTCCACGGTGCTTTGCCTAATCGTGATGCTGATCGCGGCGCTCGGTATCGTGATTTCCGCTCGATTCCAAGTCGGCATGTTCGCAGTTGAGTTCGCAATCTTGTTCTTGTTCGCTGGGATCGGGCTTTGGAAGACCTTCGTGACGCATCCCGCCGGATTCGTCCACCCATCGCTCGGCTGGCTGAGTCCTACCGGCGTCGGCGGACACGGAAGTTTAGTTGGCGGCCTGCTTATTGCGGTCTTCCTCATCGCAGGGTGGGACGCTTCGTTGTACGTGAACGAAGAGACTAAGCGGCCCACGGTCAATCCTGGAAGGGCCGTCATGCTATCGGTCATAGGTCTCGGTGTCGTCTACGTCATCATGATAATTGCTTTTCAGGGCGTCGCTTCAGAGCACGTCATGAGCAACAACACCGCGGCGGGCCTGTCTTTTGCAGCCCACCGCCTGGTTGGCGGCGGGTGGGATAAGGCGATGAGCGTTGCGATCTTGATGTCATCGATCGCCTCGACCCAGATCGGATTCGTGACACTCTCAAGAATCTGCTACGCGATGGGGGCAGACCAACTTCTTCCTCGTCCGTTCGCCCGGATCAATCACCGTCTCCGCACACCGGTGTTCGGCACAGTTGTGGTCGGACTGCTCATCATCGTCGTGCTCTTGTTGTCGATTTATCTGTCCACGGTGGCCAACGCCTTTGGCACAATCCTGACCTCAACCGGAATCCTTTTTGGCACGTTCTATGCGTTCGGCGCAATGGCGAACACATGGTTCTTTCGATCCCAGATCCGCCACAGCCTCAAATCGTTTCTCCTCGTCGCCGCCATTCCACTTGGTGCCGTCGCAGTCCTCGCGTGGATCATCGTCAAATCGCTTCAAGGTTTCAGCGCTGGCGCGAACATCGCTCTCGCTGTCACGATTGCCCTAGGCGTGATTGCCATGTTGGCGGCGCGGCTGACCAACTCACCTTTCTTTTCGATTCCACGAGAGCGCTTTCATGAAGGGCCGCTGCGCGCTGAGGTCTGAATTCGATCTGCCGAGCAACGTGGCGCCAATTTCTTTGGTCGGGTGCGCCTAGCCACGGGATGTGCACTGTCTCCACGCGTCTGATGGAGAGTAAGGACCTGATGCAATGTGGGGCTGATTGGTCCGACTGGGCGACTCGGCGGTGGCCGGATCCCCGTGAACTGAGCCACAAGTAATGCGAGTCCTGATGCTCCAAAATGGAGCGAGGAGGACAGCATGAACCAACGGCATCACACCCCCGAACAGGTGATCAGAAAACTCGCCGAAGTCGAGATGTTGCTCAACCAGGGCGACGACATCGCCGAGGTCTGTCGCCAACTCTAGGTCACCCAGTCGACCTGGCACCTCTAGAGAAATCACTACGGCGCCATGATGGCCAACGACGCCATGCGTTTGAAGGAGCTGGATAAGGAGAATACCCAACTCAAGCGCACCGTGGCCAACCGGGCCTGCGACACCACAGGTTTGCAACCCTGGTTCAGTCCGACCTCTTGGCGCAGCGTCTAAGACGCGCACGTCGTGTTGAGCCTCAGCCCAGTCCACTCCAACAAAAATCATTTCGTCACCTCAGGTCGTTTGGTTGTTATTGAGCCCCGAGGTAACGGCGGCGACCTAATGGACCAGCGCTCGAAGCACGACACCCCTCCAGCCTTCTCCGCTGACCTCATCAACCGACCGGGACACTCTCTGCAACTAGAGTTAAACGCTCAGAACGGTCCAGTGCTCACCGGTCGGCTGCTCGGAGATAGCATCACTCAAAAAAGTGGCGCGGTCCAGACCCACTCGACCTGTCACGTTGGGCCGGGCTCACCGTCCAAGTCAGAGGACCGGAGTCGAAAATCGTCAATTGGAGCCTTCAGTCGTGGAGATATCGAACCTCCCGGCGTCGAGGTTCAGACTGACTGGACCCAACTCGTTGCGTCGCTCTGCGAGCGAAGAGCGGACGGGTCGCGGTCGCTAGAATCAACGCGGAGTCAGGTCAATCTTCAATTTAGGAGACGCATGGCAAGGTATCGAAACGGACTACCGCAAATCGACGGACAAATTTTCCTAACCGACACAGGCCTGGAAACGACGTTGATCTTCCGAGATGGCTATGAGCTCCCGTCTTTCGCATCATTCGTATTGTTGGGTGACGAAAAAGGCCGCAATCGCATGGCCGAGTACTACAGAACACACGCGGCGATCGCCCAAGCGGTCGGGGCAGGATTCATCTTCGAGAGCGTGGGATGGCGAGCCAGTATTGACTGGGGAAACAAAATCGGCTACTCGCCCGTGGCGCTCGACCAGGTCAACCGTGATTCAATCACGTTGATGGCCGAAATCCAAAGTGAGTTTGACTCCTCCGATATGCCAACAGTCCTCAGCGGTTGCGTTGGACCTCGCGGCGATGCCTACAACCCGGCAACGATCATGACCGAGGGCGATGCCGAAACCTACCACCGCGACCAGATCCACACCTATAGCGAGACGGGCGCGGACATGATTAGCGCACTAACCATGTCCTACACCACCGAAGCAATCGGCATCATTCGTGCCGCGACCGGCCTCGATATGCCCGTAGTGATTTCTTTCACGGTTGAGACTGATGGCTCGTTGCCTTCCGGAATGATGCTTCGTGACGCAATCAGGTCAGTGGACGATGCAACTGACTCTGCGGCAGCCTATTTCATGATCAATTGCGCTCATCCAACCCACTTTGAGACGGTCCTTGACGACAACGCCGACTGGGCACAACGAGTACGGGGTATCCGCGCCAACAGCTCCCGCAAAAGCCATGCCGAACTAGACGAATCGGAGGAACTGGATGCCGGTGATTCGGATGAATTGGCTCGCGGATACGCACGCCTTCAGGCGAGATTCCCAAAGCTAACTGTCCTCGGCGGATGTTGTGGCACCGACGAGAGTCACTTACGGAAGATCGCTTCGCGTGCATTACCTCATCGCTTTGAATCAAGTTGAAAGCGGGGATCGGTTGGGTTCGAACCGAAGGTTCACCAAAGTGAACCTGACCGGATCTTCGGAGTCTCCACACCCAGGAAGTGACCAAAAGAAACTAACTCACGTCTCCAGTCAAGATTTCATGTTTGCGCAACACGACGATGTGCTCTCACGAACGTACGCCGAACGAACTGATCCACCAGTTGATACGTGGCATTTCCGATAATGATCCGTGGGTTCTACCCGACTAGAACCATGGACTCTTTCAACGATGAGAGGGCAAGATCTTCAGTCATGAGTCCAACACTGAACTCTCCAGTCGGGGATTGTTGAAGTCGGGCCTCCGACACTGAACTCAACGGTCGCAGATAATCTGACGACCATGGGAAACGTCCAAGACGGAACTGTCTATCTCAGTCTTGATGCCGACGTCTTAGATGATGAACGCACAGTGGCGCGATGGGTCGGACATTGTGAATTTGCAGAGCGATCTCAAATTGAGAGCGGACCCGAATTCTTAGACGCAAGTGACGCAGTGAAATGGTGGCGTAAGCGAGGGGCCAAGCGCATATATATTCGGCTCGACTTTGAGGAGTACCTGTGGGCCGGTGAAGGACCAGCACCCGATGCACCATCACGCCTACCTGTTTTTGATCCCGATGACCCGCGAGGTCGACCAGACGGTGCAGCACAGACTATTGATGAACGGCGCAAGCATTTTGCGGAAACTGTGATCGCTACGCGAGAGGCCGCATCGCTCGACGAAGGACGTCGACTTACGCGACGACGCGAAGCAGTCCATTTATCGGTTGAGGACTTGGCAGATCGGGTCGGACAGTCAACTGAATGGATTCAGGGCATTGAGTCCGGGAAATCAGCCTATGACGTGTCCTTTTTGCAATGGATAGATCTAGTTTGGGCTACCCGCCAAGGATGGCCGGAGGAGACGCGTGCAGATGAAACCAAAGGTGGGGGGTGGGTTGCCCAGAGAGGCCAGTTTCTTCGCGAAGCTGAGGTATTCGTGAACAACATGCTCGGTCTCTACGACTGAGGATTACTCACGAACCATCCAGGCCATTGACATCGAATGCATTCGGTTTCGAGGCAACTCATTGGAGCCTCCAGTGCAAGGGTGCAGTTCTGTTGCGTCGGGCCTCCGACAAGAACCAGCATCGCTTAGAGAGGTCGACAATTTTCGATCATAGATTCGATACGTCATGTCGTTGTCATCAAGGACCTGCGGCTCACCGGGAGTGGGAGAACGGCGTGAACAGTGGGTTCCAAATTGGGGCACCGCATTACTGCCATTCTGACTCAGGAAACGCACGAGCTGCTTCGCCAGTGCAGGCCGAAGGTATCTCAAACAACACGGAGAGGTCAACCTATACGATTGGCTCATGCTTGGCGATCAACCCCTAGTGGCCTTTATCCCCGTTAGGAACCTGGACGCCGCACAGTCCTTTTATGTCGAGGTTCTGGGCCTCCATGTCAAGGAGCAAGGTCCCTACGCGGTGGTGATCGACGCGGGGGGAACGTCGTTGCGTCTTGCGCTGGTAGATGACCTTCAACCTCAACCCTTCACCATTGCGGGTTGGAGTGTGCTCGATATGCGAATGGCGATCGGATCGTTGGCGACCCGGGGAGTCGATTTCATTCGGTATGCGAGTTTGGACCAAGATGAGATTGGAATCTGGTCGACGCCCAACGGTGATCAGGTTGCTTGGTTCAAGGACCCCGATGGCAACACCCTTTCGCTTACCTGTTTCGCTGTGAAAAGACGGGGATGACCGATACATCGAGCACCGACGAACCCACGTCCACCGGATGACACCCCTATTGGAGACCGTAGAAATTACTTAGAGGAGCCATATCCAACCGGTCAATCAAGCCGCCAAGGTTTGGTTGCAGGACTGTTGCTTCGGGCCTCCAACACTAATGTGATACCGAAGTGGTATCATGAAACCATGGCTTTTACAGTTCGAACCGACGCTGCGCTTGAGGAGGCACTTGACTCCCTTTCGAGAGTTGAAGGCATCTCGCGTCAAGAGATAATCCGACGTGCAGTTCTCGAACGATACGAGCGGTCGGGCCACGACGCTCGCGTGACCGACGCGACGCGGCGGATGGCAGAGCGGTGGGCCGATGTGTTGGGGCGTCTCGGCGCTGAATGATCGAATTCGAGTACTTAGACATTGAGGACATCGTAGAGATGATTCGGTTGCTCGGCATTGGCCCAATCCGTGATGTCGGTCTATTGGATTCAGCTGTGAATAGACCCCGTTCGAGCGCGTTTGGTGAAGACGCATATGAAACGTTAGATCTCAAGGCGGCAGCGCTTCTCCATTCGATGACCAAGAACCATGCGCTTGTCGATGGAAATAAGAGGCTTGGGTGGCTCAGCACCGTCGTCTTGTGTGACCTGAACGGTTTGTCGCCCGATCTCAAGGATGATGACGCTTATCAGCTTGTCTGGGATATTGCCAGCTCAACGCAAGATGACATCACGGCGATTGCAGACGGGTTGCATCTGACGCCAATCACCAACTGAGTTTCCTGCGACAGGGGCCTAGAGCCGTCCCAACGATCACGCGAGGTCTCATCTCAGTTCCAAGGCTCGAATGAATGGTTGCACTTCTGTGGTGTCGGGCCTTCGATTCGAAATCAATCCTTACCATTGGACCGTCTCACATTGCCGGGGATATTCAAGAATCCAGTTGCCTTGACTACGCATCGTTTCGGATATTCTCGCGTAACGAAACTATTTTCGATCGCCATACGGCGAATGGATCTCGTACGGTCTCTGAGAAGGAGAGAGGCGTGGGCGCCCTTCTGCCTACTCCAACTTGGGGAAAACGGCAACGCAACTGATTTCAACAATTGCATCGGGATAAATCAGTTCACTCACTCCCACGGCAGTCCAAGCGGGATATGGATCATTTAAGAATTCGGAAGCGACTTTGAGTACGGTTTCAGTTTGGATTTGAAGACCGACATGGTAGGAGTTGATTTCAACCACATTGGACCAATCCACACCTGCTTCCGCCAAGGTGTCGGCAATGTTGTTAAATACCTGGCGAATTTGCGCTTCCGGGTTGGCTGGCAAGGACCCGTCACCGGTCTCGCCCGTATGTCCGGTGAGTCGCAATACGCCGCCGGCGCTCACGGCCGCTGGAATGTGGGTCTGCGCATAAAAATCAGCCCATATTTGAGGGACAATTACCGAATTTGGTGCTCCGTTGTCACTTGGTGTCTTGATGACCGGCCTCTCCTTTTGCGTTCGAGTTGAACCGTAAGGAATGTATCAAGGTCTTTGAGCCCTGGCTGAGCTCTGGTCTCGATTCAATCTCATAAATTTTGCTTCCTACTGGACTGGGCAATATTCAATGCACGCCGAAGGTAGAGCCTTGCCACCTGTCAATTCTCCAGGCGGAGATTATTGACGTCAGCCCTCAGATAACTATGAAATCTTTGAAGAGCTAAATTCGATGCTTGCTACTTCCTACTGCATAATCTCGGACCTCAAGGGTCGTGACGGATAGCTTCCCGACACGCCCGGGACCAACGGATTGACTTCGAATCCGCCACCGCAATAGGTCCAAGCTTGAAAGCCCTTTGGCACCGGTATCGACGCCATTCCGGTCAGTGATGTTACCGAGACCGTCAATTTGTCGGCATTGATGCACTTCGACATCACATCACTTCCGAAGATCCAAAAGGACGCGACTCGTCCGGACAAGAGTCGAATCGAAGGTGTCCGTCGACCGGGAGCGACTCCCATTTGGTCGTTGCCATTACGTCCCTTGAAGTCCCATGTCTTCGTAGGGAGGCGCTTGTCCTTTAAGTAGACAGCCACAATCGGATATCCGCTTATCACGCACGGGAAAGCCCCATTGTTTCGGATCCAGAACAGGTCACCGAATGACCCTGCCAGGCCGCCAGTCGTCCCACGCCAGACAACGCTCAGTTGATCGGAGCCGCATTTCAGGCTGGATTGGGACATTGATGATGCTCCGGACGGGCTGCTACCTATCAGAGTGAGTGAACTCGCCACCACGATCAGTCCTAGCCATAGACCGCCGCTCTTCGAGATGGCTTGGTACATGAGTGCAAATCTATCTACAAGTGCTTCTACGGAGTTGTCGCCCCCGGTGTCCGGGTGTCGAGTCACGGAGACCACGGTTTCACCCGCCAGTCGGAGACTGTGGACGTCCCCGCAATGGACTCGCCTTCCGCGCTTGCCCTCCAGGACCTTTTCGCAGTTCACCCGTCGTCGTAACGCCTCGTGAGTGGGCGGCCGTCGTTCCAAGGATGTCGATGAATGTGACTACTTGTCGTCGGCCCAGTCGAATTCGTAGGATATCCAGTTGGAGTCACTAAATTCCATGGCGATTCCAGAAGCCTCCACCGAGAACGAGCCGACGCCGCAGTCACCCGATTGCCATATGAAGCCTTCCTCAAGGACAATCTTTGCGTTGTGTGGCTCGCCAGTCACCGGGTTCTTGAACGTACTCCCCGTTCCTTGGCCGATTCCTTCGGCCTTCAGGGTGACATCAAGGCCCGACCCTTCCAAGGTGATGCGTGCCTTGACGAGCCCCGCAATTTCGAAGGTTCCCCCGATGAGGGCCCACGGCATCCCGCCCAGTTGACCGGTGTAGATCTGGGCGAGTGCATCGACCTGCTCGTCAGTGGTCTCGGGCTCAACGATGAAGACTGCCCGTCCACCACCATCGTGGATGGCCTTGGGCCAGTCAAAGACGCCGATTGCCTTGACACCAGTCAAGTCGACTTCGCCGCAGAAGCCTTCGTCAATGAAATTCCCTACATACGCCTTACAACTGCCGTCAGAAGAGCTCGGGAATCCCGAAAAGTTGCAGGTGCAACCAGGAGCGCAGTTGCAGAATTCATAGCCGCGGCCTCGCAACTGCCATTTTATGGATGTCTGGGTTGTTGTCATGTTGGATCCTTTCAGGTGATGCTGCTCATGAAGCTCGGATAAACGAGGAGGACAAGACCAAGAAGAGCAAACAGTCCGGCGACGATGCGCGCAATCGCCTCTCCCGTGGCCGCTACTTTTTCCACGAAGATGAGCGCCGCGAGCGCGATCATCCAGACGAGATTCATCGTTCCGAGGGCCACCAAGACCGACATCAGTGCCCAACAGCATCCAAGGCACACGAATCCGTGCGTCACTCCGGCACGCATGGCCCCGCGCACGCTACGCAGGTCACTCTTTTGGCGCACGAAGAAGGACATGGGCGTCCGACAGTGGCGCAGACACGCAGTCTTGAACGGAGAGACCTGATACACCGCAGCAACCACGAACACACCTCCGGCTACACGGGCGGCCCACGGACTGTTGTCGGCAATGGGTCCACGCAGAGATCGCCACGCGACGTAGGCCGGGATGGCGACGGTCGACCAGATCAGGAGGTATCCGGCAACGAACGTCGTAGTCGGAGCGGCCAGACCGCGCGTCGATGCGCGTCGAAACAGGAGCACGACTGGAACGACGGTGGGAAACATCATGGCGCTCATCATCGCCACCCATCCACCAACGAACGCCACGAGGGAGATCGACATCGGGGTCATGGACACACTCATCGTGTGGCTCGTCGTCATGTTGCCGGCCATATGGACCGACCACCACCAACCGGCAGCGGCGAGCGCAATCAGGACTCCGGGCACGAGCGAACTCTCGGTTAAAGATCGCCGCACCGGCGCCATGCGACTCACCGAACCCGCGAAATCGCCCATCGTCCCCCCGGTCAACGTGCTATCAAGTGAGGAATATACTTCTTTCAATCCCTTCGTGTCAAGAGAAATCACTCTGTACTGCATTGCAGCGATTACCCACCGGCGCGGCGGGAACCAGTTCGGGTCGCCCAGGGAAGTCCCGTGAGCAAGGGGATCATTGGACGCCAATTGAGCGTGGTGGTCGTTGCACGAGGAACTAGGAATTGTCCAGAACTACGTTGTACTTGTTGACATAGGAACTATTGATCATTAGTTTCAGGCCAGGTGTCATTTCGCAATTTGCGAGTCACTGACAATGAGGGGGAAGAATGACGAAACCAATTGTGCGAAGGTGGAATAGGGCAACCGGAGTAACGAAGCGGCTTGTACGAATCGCGTCGGTCATAGGGTTGCTGGCAACATTTGGCGGACTCGCCAACCCGGTGATGAGTTCGGCAAGCAGTACGCCGAGCGGCCAAGTGATGATCGGCAGTACCACTCTGACGATCCCCAGCAACGGAGGATATCCATACTTCACCGGCGGCGGCGGCTCAGTTGAGCCAGCGTACAACGACGCCAACGGGTCGCTGCTCTACCTACTCACTCCCACGAAGACGAAGGTCCAACTAAGCAGCAAGATCGTCCAGGATTCGACTGACATCGCTTTCCCCTTCCCGCACCCGGTCAACGTGGCGCCACTCTTCTTGCCGGTCTACCCAACCAGTTCGGGTATTGATCCGGCGACGCTCAACTGCGCGCACGTCCCAGCAGACAACTGTCCGGACCACGGCCCAGCGGTCTCCGATGCGGTCCAATTCGGCATCGATCCCGGTATCTATGGTGCAGGCGTGATCGGACACGATCACCTGATCGGGGTGGCGGCAACGAAGGGTGATTGGAACATCATCTGGGAACCCGTGCTCGTCCTGTTCGCGCCGACGGCGGCCGGTGCCGCAGCAGCGGCGTCCCAGCACATCACGACGCTCCAGCAACTCACCGACGACTTGAACGCGGGACTGGTCTTTGAGGTGCCACTCCCGACCCTCGATTTCCATTGCGGGATCGTCTCGGCGTCACTGTACGCACATGGGACTCCAGCCCCAACCGTGTGATCGGTCGGGCTCTTTACGACTTGGATCTCCACGTGGAGTCGGCTCTCGGAAACGATTGGCGATTCCACGTGGAGATCAATCTCGACCTGCGGGGAAGTTCCATGTCGTCCAGTCGAGGTCATTTAGCAGCCACATTCTCACAGCCAGTGCAAGGTGGCAAAATAGTCACATCGGGCCTCCGACACCAGTTAGATCGCAATTGCATCGAGCCTCCAGTGCAAATGTGCAGAACTGTCAAGCCGGGCCTCCGACACGATTCCTAAGGTTCAAGCCGCCAGTGGGTGTTATCAGAATGAGTGCGTCGGACCTCCGACACCAGACCGCCTCCGACACCAATTTTTGACCGCCAATCCTTAGGGTGTGGTGACCGATCTGCAATGAGGCTTTCGCCGCAGTTCTCACATCGCTCAGGTAGCTGAATCGCGACGGGTTTCCGGGAGACTCTCTACTAAACCCAGTCCGCATCACCACAGCAGTTTCGCGAGAATTGAAGTAGCGTCCACTCATGTCTGCGGGAGATCTTGAGAGCGCGTTGGCCTTGAGTAGGTCGAGCGCTGGGACCTGGAGTGCCCACGCCGATCCGAACTACGAATCTGTAAACGGAATGTTTGGCGGTTGGACCGCTGCGATGTTGTTGCGAGCGGTCTGCGCCGAGGCCGATAGTAAGGCCGCGCCGTCTGCTCTCACCGTTAACTTTGTCCACAAGATCGAGCCGGGCAGCGACCTCTTGATTAGAACGTGGCGCGTTGGTGGAGGTCGATCTGTGGGCTATTGGCACTCTGAGTTCACGACTGCCGATGTCACGCTGGCGGTTGCCTCGGTTGTACTCACCGAACGACGCGAAACGGACGGGCACCTTGAAGTCAAGATGCCAGACGCCCCCGATCCCGCCACGCTAAATGCGATACACGCAGCGCCCGGACCGCATGGCGAACGAGTTTTCGATCGTCCAATCTTTGGGCTTCCTCCCTTTAATCAGGAGAGCACGTACTCGACCTCTTGGGTGCGTGAGACGAGCGGACGATCGGTCGACCATGCCCAACTTGCGTTACTCGCCGATCACCGCGCGCCGCGGTCGTTCTTCTGGAGTGACGGCCCCCGGCCGAGCTCCACACTCACACTCTCGGTCTACTTCCACGCCACCGAAAGCGAGCTGGCCGCCGTCGGGGACGACGAGATCCTAAGTGAGGCCTTCGGCACCCGAGGCGCACACTCGACTTCAGAGGAGCATCTTCGGCTGTGGAGCCGTCGGGGAGCACTGCTAGCTACGTCAGTACAGATGGCCTGGTTTAGATGACCGGAATTAACCCGTGATCCTTTGCACTCAGCCTCTGGGCTGACGGTCCGAAACGAGACCTAAACGGCCAGCCGCCAGTGGGTGGTATCAGAATGATTGTGTCGGGCCTCCGACGCCAGCCTCAGAGCCAACAGCTAATTCGTGATGCTAGAGAAGGCGAGTCGGGGCACCAACAGGACTGGTCCGTCCGGTGCCAGAGCTTGAAAGCAAAATATTCTCGTTGAACCTTCGCCGATGAGCAAAAGAGGATCGTCGAAAGTCTGTGCTCAGTCGGTATTATTGCGAATCGCCCATTCCCAATGTCAATCGCCCATTGTCAATGTCTTTGGGCAATGCTATGTTTCCGATGAAAATATCAAAGGGAGATTTCGAGATGTGGGCACAACTGATCACAATGCGTTTGAAACCAGGTATGGACAATGAATTGGTGAGGTTGACTGAGATGTTGAAGGCAGCCGAACAACCAGGTTCCGGCCTCCTTCGCTCGACGATGATGAGGGACCAGAATGATCCCAGCCAGGTCTACACGCTGGTCGTCTTTGAAAACGAAGAGAAAGCTCGCGAACGTGAAAATGACTCACTGCGTCAAGCAGCCTTGAAGAACGTCAGGGCGCTCATGGTTGAGTTCTTCGACGGCCCCCCAGAATTTGTTGACTTGATGGTTGTCGCCGACAACTGACCTCGGACGCGCGGCCGTGGAGTATGGGCCGAGTTGGACCAGGGAATTCGAAGCCTGCCGCAAGGCGCCAATGCCTAATTCTCAGCATTGTTTCGTCGAGTTTCCGACACCAACCTCAGTAATGTCCAACCACCTAGAGCGGCGGCGACCACACAATCAAACGCCAGTCAGGGTCCCATTAGATCGTGCAGGTTGGCCCGCAGAAGTGCAGAAGATAATGTTCGACGAATGTCCGTGACTCTTCGACCGTTTGCCCTCTCCAGCTTTCCCGGCACGATTCAGGAATTTTGTACATCGGCTTGCCGACACCAACAATCTTTGAACTTTTAGTCAATTTCAATCTGTAGAATATTCGGGTCGAAGTTCGGCACACTTGGTGGTGCCGTTGGTCGAGAAATAGCGTGAACTGAACAGGTAACTCTCTTCGCCGGAACCACTAAATTGATCGTCTGCGTCTTTTGCGGCGTCTAAGTCGAATCATTCGAGAACCGAGGTGACTTCGCTGTAGCGGACCGCGGAGTTTCCATTGGAGGATGTAGTGTTTGCCACCCATACGTAGGAGGTGGTCGTGAGCGGTCAACCAGTTGCCAAGTCAGCTCGCCACATCGCTGCGGAGACCGCCGCCGCCTTAGTTCGATCCGGTGACTGGCTCGACTACGGCGCCGTGCTGGCCCAGCCCGACGCATTCGACCGGGCGCTGGCGGGTCGAATCGGCGACCTCAACAACGTGAGCATCCGCGGATGTCTGAGCATGCGGCCAAGGGCGGTTGTCGAGGCCGACCCCGGTCGAGAGCACGCTTCCTTCTACAACTGGCACTTCGGCGGCTACGACCGCAAACAGAGTGACGTCGGCATCCAAAATTATATTCCATGCAACCTTGGCGAGATACCCGACTACTACCGGCGTTTCATCGAGCCAGTGGACATGATGGTGGTCAAGACTTGTCCGGTTGACGCCCAAGGGTACTTCAACTACAGCGCCGCGAACCTCTGGCACGATGCTGTCGCCTCCCGGGCGAAGGTGATCGTTGTCGAGGTCGAGCCGTCGCTCCCTTACGTCCACGGCATCAACAATGGTCTACACATCAGCCAGGTCGACTACATCATTGACGGTGATGGCGGCCCGTTGCCGGCGTTGCCAGTCTTGGCACCCTCTGACGCCGATCGGGCGGTTGCTCGCCTTATTGCCGGTGAGATCGAGAATGGCGCGTGCCTGCAGATCGGGATCGGGGCGATGCCGAACGCAGTTTGTTCGTTACTGCTCGAGAGCGGCGTTCGCAACCTCGGCGTCCACACCGAGATGCTCACTGACGGCATCATTGATCTGTATCGAGCGGGCGTCGTCACCGGCTCCGCCAAGTCGGTGCATCCGGGCAAGATTGTCTGCAGTTTCGGTCTTGGATCACAGGCGACTTACGCTGCAATCGACGACAACATCGATATCTCCTGTCAGCCCGTCGACATGACGAACCTGCCCCACCTGATCATGCAGAACGACCGCTTGATGGCGATCAACAACACGACTCAAATGGATCTCCAAGGCCAGGCCGCGAGTGAGTCCAACGGTCATCGTCACATCAGTGGCAGCGGTGGTCAGCTGCAGTTCATTCGTGGGGCCTACGCGTCGAAGGGAGGAAAGTCGTTCGTGTGCATGTCGTCGACGTACGAACGCGACGGCGTTCGGCGCAGTCGCGTGGTGCTGAACCTGACCCCGGGAAACATCGTCACGGCCCCCAGAAGTGACATGATGTTCGTGGTCACCGAGTTTGGACTGGTCAACTTGAAGGGCAGGTCCGTCCCCGAGCGCGCCAAGGCGATGATCTCGCTGGCGCATCCAGATTTCCGAGATGACCTCGAACGAGACGCCCGAGCACACGGACTCATCCCTAGATCATTCCGCTGAGAGTCCTCTCCCGGCCCCAATTCGATTGTCGCTGCTCACGCCTGACGCTCACCGACAATTGAGTCTCGAGAGTTGCGGTGGATGTCAACGTCCGGAAGTCCGGTTTCGTCGCCCTGGGCAATGTTCGCCTACCACGGGACTCTCGGTGGCAGCTCGGGCCAAGAGAATTGTGAGGGTAGCGACGGAAGCGGACGTAGATTCACCCCATTCGCGCAGTGTCGAAGAAGTGCACCATCATCTGGGCAATCCTCGCCACGCCAGGTTTGATTCGTTTTGAACCAACCTGCGCGAACATGTGCCCCATGTTCCTAACCAGGACCAGTTGAGTTCGGTTACCCGCCGCTTTCAGATCCCCGTACAGTTCCATCGACTGCGACTTCAATACGAGTTTGTCTTCGATACCCTGAACCAGGAGAATCGGCGGCGCGTTCGGAGCAACGAAGTGAGTGGGACTCGCAAAAAGTACCTGGTCACGATTCTTGCCGAATACCTGATGAATGTCGAAGGCGGAGAACCCTGACGCCCTCTCAGCGAGGTTCGCCGGTCCGAACATGTCTACCGCTGCGGCTAGATTGCTCGGCTCCGTCAGATATGGGCCGACGTCAAAGGCTGATTTCGGACCCGTGAGAGCAGCCAATGCCACGAGTTGGCCTCCGACACTGGTGCCGAATGCGTATATACGACTGGCGTTCAGGTCGAACTTTCGCGCCTCGTGTCGCAAGTATCTGATCGCGCACTTGACGTCCTCGATCTGCGCCGGGAAGTGAAACATTGGAGCCAGGCGATAGTTCACGGCGGCCACCGCGTACCCAGCCGAAGTGAGGGCATCAAGAAAGATGGGATTGAGGTCGGACTTGGCGCCTCCGGTCATTCCTCCTCCATGGACGTAAAGTGCTACGGGCAGTTGGTTAGTCACCGCGATGCGAGGGATGTAGAGATCCAGTCTTTGTGAGTTGCAGTAGGTGAGATTCGGGTGGACCGTGCCACGCGAGAACGCCCCACCCTGTGGCGCGGAATTGCACCCAGATAACAGGCCCGCCGCGAGCAGTCCGGCAGCAAGTCGTCGCATTACGGGTACCCACCCCTGTCGACACTCGGCAATCGGCAAAACATGCGCGTGCACGCGTCAGTGATGATGGTCATGCCTCCAACATTCTCCACTTGCAATGTGTGGAATGCCGGCTCCCACCTGCATGACCACATAGAGTTTTCAACTGACTTCAGACTCATCGGTAAAATACAGTCCGACTCACGCCATCCAGAAAAATTCAAGTTGAACATTGTCGGGGTCGCGAAACACGACCACGGAGTAGCCAGAATGATCATCGAGTGCTTGGTAGGCGAGCGGAGAGTGTTCGACGTGGAGTTCCGTCAAGTGTCGTTCCCACTCCTCTAATGCCGAAAGGTCGATAACAGCGAAACCCACGTGATCCAGACCGGTGCGGGTCTCGGAAAACGCCTCGCCCTCATTTGCATTGTGGACGTGAAGGCTTAAGACCACTGAGAACTCGGGATTAACCATCGTCTCAAGTCGTCCCGTGCCGTCGGGGTGTTCAGCGCTCAACACCGTCGAGAAACCAAGGACTGTTTGATACCACGCGACGCTACGGTCGAGGTCCGTTACCGTGATGGCTACATGGTGGATACCAGCGACGCTAGGCAATTCACCTCCCGACTACTGTCCGGCAGCATAGGTCAAAAACCTCCGGAATTTGTGGAGACAATGATGAGTACAAGAAGATGGTTGTCGAGACTTAGTGACTTGCGCTGACGAAATGATACCTCGGTGTGGGAATGTCGGACGACTACTCATGTTGACCACACCAGTTATGGAAGGTGAGACGTTGTTGATTGATGCCAGTCCTGTCACGCCGGGTCTCCGCCACCGAGCGCTATCGACAGTTCGAGAACGCAATGTACAAGATGAGTGAGTCACGCCTCCGTCTCGCCGTCCTGGCGACAATGATCGCAGAGAACCGACGAAATGATTCGTCGACTCGGGGTCGTATAGCGTCAGTCAGGCCACGATCTGTCAGACTTCGTTGATGGACGAAGAGCTGTGGTCGATGGTGGATACTTATTTGGTGTCTCTGCTCACCCCGCCAGACGTGGCACTTGACCAGGCGCTCGCCTTCAGCGACGAGGCGGGGCTTCCGCCAATCAACGTGGCGCCGAATCAGGGAAAATTTCTGATGTTGATCTCGAAGATGTGTGGTGCTTCGCGCATCCTTGAGATAGGTACGCTCGGTGCTTACAGCACCATCTGGCTCGCGAGTTCCTTACCGAGCGATGGCGCGCTCGTCTCCTTGGAGCTGGACCCACACCATGCTGATGTTGCGCGTCGGAACCTCGAACGCGCGGGCTTCGGAACACGTGTCGAGATTCGCGTCGGACCGGCCAATGACTCGCTTCGTCAAATGGTTGACGGCGGCGAGGATCCCTTCGATTTCATATTTATTGACGCGGACAAGGAGGGCTACGCGGAGTATCTGGATCTCTCGCTGCAGCTGTCACATGTGGGCACGGTGATCATCGCGGACAACGTGGTCCGAGGTGGCCAAGTTGCCAATTCCGCCGCTACTGATCCTCGGGTGTTGGGAGTACGCACCTTCCTCGAGCGTGCGGCTGCCGAGAGCCGACTCGATGGCACGGCGATGCAGACAGTGGGCAGCAAAGGTTATGACGGCTTTGCGCTCTTCGTGGTTGCGGGACCGTAGAACCTGTCAGGTCCTACGGGGGAGACGGAGTTCGCTGGGTTCGAGCCAATTCTTCGTGACATATTGATCAGTCGCCAATAGATGGTTCAGGGTTATCGGCCCGTGTCTCTGACGCAGGGCGACAATCCCAAATTGTCCGGTGAATTCACCGACGGACATGGCCGGGTCTCCCAGTGCTCTCTGAGGTCAAACTCGATTCACGTAGCCAACTATTCTGATCCTGTGAGCAGTCATCGAGTGCCCGCTGGGGTGGTGCACAAACTCCCCGCAGATCTACGGAAGGTCCTGATTGCCCATCCCACCGCACTCTATGCCTGGAAGGACATCACGCCCTTAGCCCGCAATGAATTCATTTGCTGGGTTGAGGACGCCAAGCAGGAGACCACCAGAGATCGTCGTATTCGCCGTACTAAGGAAGAGTTGGAAGAGGGCCAGCGCCGACCGTGCTGTTGGCCCGGATGCCGCCACCGCGAGCGCAACGGGAAATAGTGACAATTGCACGAGGCCGAGTCGCGGAGATCGCCAAGTACTATGGAGTGACGCAATGTGGTTTGACGTAAGTACTTCATTGATAATCGCTCCCTAGATTGAAAAGGACGACGTTCGTGGTGACAATTTTCTCTGGCACATGGGATGTAATCCTCGATACCCCCATTGGCAAGATGGAAGTGGTCTTCGAGATCACCGAAGTGGACGGTGTCATCGGGGGGATCGCGCGATCGGATGCGGAGACGGTGGAAATTGTTGACGCCGTCGCAGACGGCAGTCGGCTGACGTGGGTGCAGACAGTGACGACACCAATGCGTCTCACGTTGAAATTTGACGTCACCGTCGACGGCGACACGATGACCGGCACCTCTAAGGCCGGCATACTTCCGACTTCGAAGGTCAACGGGAGTCGAGTCACCGGCGGCTGAGAAGCCCCCGATTTCGCTCGATTGTCCGTTGGGCCCGGGCGTAATGGTCCGGCTCGACATTTCGTGAGCGCCCCGAGCAGTTGACATCCATGGCGTGGCGCTGAATGGCCTACTCGTCCAATTCCCCGTTGCCGACCTGCGCCGGTTGGGCCAAGAACCGTATAAACGCACCGGGCTTTTCCACATCCGAAAGGCTGGTCATCGTGCCGTCCGCCAGGTGAAATATCGAGGACCAGCGACTGTGGTTTTCGCCACGATTGTCATCGAGCCGGTGATGCCGTTCCGACGAATTGAGTTCGACCGATGATTCTGGGGATGAGTAGTGCTCGATTCGCTGCCGAGTTTCGTTAGAGGTCTGGTGGTCGACGAATCGGCTCGAACCAGTGTTGACTGGATTGGGTATGATGAGCCGACTTGGCCATTGGCTCGAGACTGAGGAGTCGTTGTTCGAATGACGAATCGAATCACAGACAAGGTCTGCGTCGTCACCGGCGCCGGTTCGGGGATCGGTCGTGCGTCGGCGATACGACTGGCCGAAGAGGGCGGTCGGGTGCTCTGCGCCGACCTGAATGAGTCATCGGCCCTCGAGACGGCGTCCCTCATCGAGGCCGCCGGGGGCACTCCACTCGGTCTTGGTGTCGACGTGAGTTCGAGCGCAGCCGTTGACGCAATGATTGAGATCACGATCGCCCGATGGGGTCGAGTGGACGTCCTCGTCAACAATGCCGGGGTCAACCTTCCCGGAGTACTACACGAGGTCTCTAACGAGACCATCGATCGAACGCTCGACGTTAATGTCAAGGGTCAGATATACGGGTGCCGGTCGGTGATTCCACACATGTTGGCTCAGGGCGGCGGATCGATTATCAACATCTCCAGTGTTAACGGAATCGTGAGTGAACCGTTCTTGGCGATCTACTCAGCCTCGAAGGGTGCAAGTGTCATGTTGACCAAAGGCGTCGCCCTCGATTACGCGAAGCGAGGAATACGGTGCAACGTCATCTGCCCTGGCTGGGTCGACACTCCCATCAACTACGCGCACGCCGAGATGCTCGGCGGGTTGCAGCACGTCTACGACACGATTGACTCATTTCAGCCCATCGGTCGACCCGGCCAACCACGAGAAATCGCCAACGTAGTTCTGTTTCTCGCGTCTGACGAGACGAGTTTCATGACGGGCAGTGTTCTCGTCGTGGACGGCGGGATGACCTCTCAGTGACCTATCAACGGTTGGTGCCCGAGCAATCAGTCTTGTTCGGTCTCCGTACGGTCTCTTCGCCGTCGACCGAGGCACCATAGGAAGAAGCTCCCGACCGGCCCGATGGTGCGAGTTGTCGTAGCCGGACCTTGGCCGGCACCCGGCTCAGAAGAGCCGCCACTGTCGCCGGCCAAGCCGGCCAACGGGACGCTGTTCGAGTCGCGGTACTTCGACACCCTTGGCATCTTGCGTCGTGCCTTGCGTGGCTTGCCACCTTCAGAACCCATATTCCCACTCTCCCACACCTCGGGGAACCGCCGACCTGGCACCCCCACTCCATTTGTCTCCGCTACGCTCCAATCGACGCTGCTCTGTTGGAGCGACACTCGAAGGAGTGATCGATGACTGAGATTTCGGACTTCCACAGTTCGGGAGTAGAAGATGGCGATGAGCTCGTGTACCACAACCAAAGGGAGTGCGCGCCGGGCCAGGCAATTGCGAACAAGGGAACGGCCGTCCCCGGCCGGGGCTACTACCGGACACTCTGCCCGGAGTGTCGTGCCCTCCTCGAGGGCTACCGGCGAGTCGACCCCCTTTAGCAAGTTCACGACCGCGAGAAACCGTCGAAGGTCGACTGGCCACCGGGCTTCGATGTGGTCGACTCAGTTATGCTTTCGTGCACGGAACTGCAGGTGAGCGAACAAGCGCGCGAGTATGTAGCGGCGCGGGGAGGAAAGCTCTGGCTTCGCGTGCGCCGAAGCAGGTGCTGCTCTGGGGGCGTCACCTTCCTCGAGGCCACCACCTCGGCACCTCGCGCTGGCGCCGACTACACCGCGATTGAAAACGATTCGTTGGACGTACGCTTGATGAATCCCGGAACACACCTCCCGGCGAACTTGAGTGTCGACCTGCGTGGGAGAATCCGGCCGCGGCTCGTCGCCTACTGGGACGGTTGCGCTTACCGCCTGTGACCGGAGTCGGCGGGCAAGGCGTCACCTTCGTGTCGTACCGCGGCGAGTCGCCGCTTGAGCTGGGGCATGCATCGTTCTCAACTGCCGGTCTACGCCAGGCCGGCCCCGAGAGCTGCGATGGCCATGGTGTCGGTGACGAGCCCTTCCGTTGATCCTTACGGCACTTTCGTCAGGCGGCAGCCCTCGAGGCGGTAGCCCTCCAGGCGTAGAACCCTCTGAGGACCGGCGTTGGCCCCAAGTCGAAACTTCACCGTCGCACCCCTAGCTCCTCGCGCGAACTGCTTTCCCCGCAGTGATGCAGTCCGAGTCACTACGCAATGACACGATCGAGGATTCATTGCCCGAAACATTCGAACTGACCTTCGAGAGAAGTCATGTGTCTGACGCTCACGGCCGGTCCGGCGCGTCTGGTTCGGTGGCTCAGGACTAGTGGCTCAGAAGCTGGGGATGAACCGCCGAGATAATCAGCACTACTAGGGCGGTCAACGAGATCAACGACATGGTCCAGAACCAGACTTGGATTGAGCGAAGTCCGTAGAGGCGAGCGACTATGCGGTCGGTAAGGCTGTGGGATTGACGCGGGTCGGTCACGACCCTCGCTCGCCGGACCCGCCATGGCAGTCCGTGGATCTCGCTCGCCCCGCGATCCTGCTCGTGTTCGTGTAACCACACCGCGTCGGTCAGCTCGGAGATGCGATGGCCGGCCAACGAGTGGAGCGAGGCTAGGGCCACAATGAGCGCGAGAACCGATGCGACAATCCGTCCGGCCCGCGATGTGGCTCCCCCCTAGTGAGATGGTGAAAAGGAAGGCCTCGCCCGTTAAAGCCATCGTGGGCACTTGCCAGAGCAGCGAGTCCCCCGGCGGGCGGCGACTGGCCACGATCGAGTACTGCTCGAGCCCCTTGGGGGTCATGGGATCTTCGTCGCTCACGGACACCTCGATTCAATCGAATCGACGAACTCCAGAGACGCCGGACACCGGAAGCGACGCCAACGACCTGAAGCTTCGCAACGCCCGGATAAATCAGTTCCGTCGAGTCGCCACGAAGAGCGGAATCAGTCGCTTGGTCTTGGTCTGGTACGTCGCGTAGGGCGCGAAGGCGGTCACAGCCCGCTCCCACCATTCGGCGCGCTCGCTGCCCGTCGCCTCGCGTACCGTGACGTCGAATGGCTCGGGTCCGTCTTGAATGGTGACTTCATTGGGGTTGGCTTGGAGGTTGTAGTACCAGACGGGGTGACGGGGTGCTCCGCCCTGAGATGCGACGAGGGCGTATTGGCCTTCGTATTCGACTCTCATCAGCGGTGTCTTACGGACCTTCCCGCTCTTGTTTCCCCGAGTCGTCACGATGATCACCGGCAGTCCGGTGTCGCGTAGCGTGCTCGCCTCCGTGCCGAGCGAGCGCTCGTAGGCCTCGACCTGATCGCGGACCCAGCCCGATGTGCTCGGCTCGTACTCGCCTTGGAGCGGCATGTGATGGTCCTCCCAGTGTGGATGGTCGCGATCACAACGAGTGTATTTGGCCCACCGTCAATTCGCGACGGCCATCGTCGCCACATTCGTGGCCCCGGTCCTATGCCAAGATGGGACCATGATTGACCACCTATCCCTCCAGTGCGCCGACGTTGCCGCCAGCGCTGCCTTCTACGACGCGTTGCTAGAAACCTTGGGCGCAACTCGCGTCATGGACTTCGGCGCCGTCATCGGCTACGGAGTACCTCCCATGCCTGACTTCTGGATCGGCGCGCAGGAAACGGGTGAGGGATTCCGCGAGGCGCATGTCGCCTTCTCGGCCCCGAACCGCCCGGCAGTCCTCGCGTTCCACGAGGCCGCGCTCGACCGCGGGGCGGAGATCCTCCACGAACCACGTCTATGGCCTGAGTATCACCCGGACTACTTCGGGGTGTTCGTGCGCGACCCCGACGGAAACAATGTCGAGGCGTGCTGCCACCTACCTGAGTAAGTGACTCTCGTCGACAGGGACCGACTTCACGAGGCTCCGGCCATCGCGGTTCGATGGCGCTTCTCGTCGATCGGACGCCCGTATCGTGGCTCACGAAGGTCGTCGACGGGCCCCCTTCATCAGGTCATGGATAGACGACTGGCTATTTCTCGTTAAGGCAAGTAGACCCAAGTATGAGAGGAGCCTCGTGTCAAGTGAGTTATCCGTGACCGCAACTTTCATCTTGGGCCGCGCGGAGCATGCGTTCGCGGCGGGAAAGTCGCAACTCGATTTCCTCAAACGGATCGACAATCAGGCGACTAACAAT
The DNA here is from genome assembly GCA_043782995.1 of Acidimicrobiales bacterium. Lineage (GTDB taxonomy): Bacteria > Actinomycetota > Acidimicrobiia > Acidimicrobiales > RAAP-2 > RAAP-2. The sequence goes on from JAYVZV010000009.1 coordinate 33,438, forward strand.
TCGACCGACCGTCTCCATCACCTCTCCTCGGCACTGGAAGAGGCGATCGGTGACGAACGCTGGCCCTGGCCGTAGGCGACCGTCCTAGCGGCGATTGTCACGATGATGGACACGAAGTGTCCCTGCAGTTCGACGAGCCGCCGGGCGCAGAGCCAGTGGATCAGGAACCGGCAACTCACGGGTTCGCGCGGGCCGACGGTCCCGGCAGCCACCTCGAGCACCTCGGTGATCTAGGTGGACGCCTTGATTTATTGCCCAAGGAGATTGTCGTACAGGACGGCGTGGACGTCGGCCGCCTCCCAGAACGGTCCGGGCGTCTTTGCCCGCAAGTTGTGGACCGCTGCGAGCAACGGGGACGGTTCCCTGAAGTTCTGCCCGGAGAGCGCGCGGACGAATTTCTGGTCGAGATGGTTGGGCTGTGGACGAACTAAACACCCTGTTCCCGCCTAAGGACAAGGCCTACGTGTGACGCTAGTCTCGACGCATCCGCCCGCCTTCGCGAAGGAGCTCCATGGCCATCGACTTCACCCTCGCCCCCGAACATGAGGCAATCCGCACTCGCGTCCGCGACTTCATCCAGGGCACGGTAATCCCCGTTCTCGCCGGGTCCGACGACGACGAGCGGGCGCTCTCGCGCCAGGAGTACCTCACGACAATCTTGACGCTGCGCGAACAGGCGAAGTCGCTCGGCCTTTGGCTTCCGCACATGCCCCCGGAGTGGGGCGGCATGGGGCTCGGCCACGTCGAGTTGGCGATGGTTCAGGCCGAGGCCGGCAAGACTCGCGTAGGTCCGTGGCTGCTCAACTGCATGGCGCCCGACGAGGGGAATATGCACACGCTGTTGCACTGGGGCAACGACGATCAGAAGGAGCGATATCTTCGCCCGCTCTGCGAGGGGAAAGTGATGTCGTGCTTCGCAATGACCGAGCCCGAGGTCGCGGGATCCGATCCGACGCTGATCCGCACCCACGCCGAGCAGGACGGCGACGAGTGGATCGTCAACGGCCACAAGTGGTTCATCTCCAACGCACGTCGCTCGCAGTTCGCGATCCTGATCGCACGCACCGAGCCCGACGTGCCCGAAGGGTCCTCGGGAGCCACCACCGCTTTCATCGTCGACATCCCCTCGCAGGGCTGGAACGACGTCCGAGAGGTGGAGACGATGCACGGCTCAACTGGTCACAGCGAAATCGTCATCGAGGACTTGAGCCTCAACGACGCCCAGATACTCGGTGGGCGCGGCAACGGTCATCGACTCGGTCAGGCACGGCTCGGCCCGGCCCGGCTCGCGCACTGCATGCGCTGGATCGCCCAGGCCGAGACTGCACTCGACATGATGGTCGACCGGTCGATTACGCGCTACTCACACGGCTCGACGCTCGCCGAGAAGCAGGGGATTCAGTGGATGATCGCCGACTCGGCGATGGAACTTTACCAGTGCAAGTTGATGGTTCTGCACGCCGCATACAAGATTGACCGGGGCGACGACTTCCGCACGGAGGTTTCCATGACTAAGCACTTCGTTGCCAACAGCCTCAATCGAATCATCGACCGCGCGATCCAGGTTCACGGAGCGCTCGGGTACTCAACCGATACGCCACTGGCTTCGATGCTCCAACACGCCCGCTGGGCCCGTCTGGCCGACGGGGCCGACGAGATCCACCAAATGAGAATCGCCGAACGTACCATCGCGGCATTCAAGGATCAGGGCTCGACATGGTCGGCCACCGGCAGCCTGCCGATTTGAGGCACCTTCGAGAGAGTTCCCGGCTGGGCGCGCCGGAGGAGTTCACAAACGGGTGGCTCGTAAACTTGAATATCCTCGACCTCGAGGCGATACTCGGTTACCACACCGTCGACGTCGTGTTCACCTCCTCAGTCGCCGAGGGCTCCGTCGAGGTATCGCAGGGAGCGATCCGGGAGCGCACTGCCCATCGCGCGCGCGGGTCGGAGAGACTGCCCGGTGAGCCGGACCTTCTCACTGAACTCCAGTCGCTCTACCCCGGCGTCGGGACATTCGTGATTTGCTACCCCCGCCCGACCCGTCCACTCGTCTCCGACGGGCTCCGCTTCCGCAACGGAAAGGTCTGCACGGGCTACGCCATGAACCTTACGGACGGACCGACACTGGCCGGCCGTAACCCTTGGGCATCTCTGCATCGTCAACGCCCGACTGGTTCACGCCATTCGACCGGCGGCTGACTCGAACGTGACCATCGTCGGCTGAGCCCCGTACGATTCCTTGATGTTCATCGTGAGTAACGCGCGCTTCGAAGAGTTAGCCTCCGAAGCGCTGGACGACATGCCGGCGTCACTCTCGTCCCAGATGGACAACGTCGCGATCATCGTCGAAGACGAGGCGCCCGGCCGAAACCTCTTCGGCCTCTACGAGGGCGTGCCGTTGACCCGTCGCGGAGTACTCAGCTACAGCGGCGTCATGCCCGACCGGATCACCCTGTACCAGACGACGATCTGCAGTCAGTGCGAGAGCGAGGACCAAGTCCGGGCCCAGATTCGAAAGACCGTTATCCACGAGGTTGCCCACCACTTTGGCATCAGTGATCCTCGGCTCGAGGATCTCGGCTGGGCGTGAGCGTGGTGGCGCCGCACCACGGCGGCTAGTCGAGAATCCGGATTCACAACTTCGTGACACTTCGCTCGGCGCGGGGAGTTGCGGCGGCCACGAAGGGGTACCTTGGACTCATGTTCAAGCGGTTCGCGTTGCTGTTGGGCCTGCCCACGATGGGCGCGGGACTGTACCTCATCGCCATCGAGCGAGCGAAGGACGCGGCCTGCAACGCCCACCAGGGCCGGCCCGCCAGCTACGGAATGAGTCGAGAGTGCGTCCACGTCGTGTGGATCTACTTCGGCGGGATCGGGCTCATTGTCGCCGGGTTAGTCGTCGTGCTGATCGGTCTTGCGTCGATGAGGAAATTCGGAGACAATCGGGCCCCGCGCCATCGGGCGCACCTGACGGAGTTGGCAGCATGGGAATCCGGCAAACGTGGCGGGGAACAACGACATTGACCTTGGGTCGCGACAGTCGGCGAGTTCGGCAATGTCCCGACAGTTCCGCTGGGCGCCGATGGATCGGCTCCGATGACATCGCCGTCGGAGAGCAGCACGACCGGAGGACGATCACTGGAATAGTGGGCCTCTCGAGTCCGCCTTGGCGCGCCAGCAAGTCCTCTTCCGAACGCCTCGCGCTCCGTCGTCGCGTCGCGCGAGTCCGGCGAGCGGCGCCGGGCGTGGACATCAGTATTGCGGGCGCTCGACCGATGGCGAGCGCCCACGCCGTGGAACCTAAGGAGCGATTGCCGAGTCGCCAATGCGCGCAATAAGTTATCGCGGTTGACCACCCCGGCGCCGAAGGTGGCCCGGCACTGGCCCGGTCGATGTGGGGCAGCAGTCGGTAGCCCGATCGCTCGATGCCCTCGAGGGGCGACAGGCTCGAGAATCGCGAACTCACCAGCCAGACCGTGACCAAGCGTAAAACCCCAGAGATTTGTTTACGGGAAGACGTCGACTGAGACGAGGGACGAGGGGAGGAATCCAACAGCGGCTCGCGCACTCTGGGGTGTCAAGTACCCCAGAACCCATTGTGAAAAAGGTGAGGGGTGTGTAACATTGCCGGCGAATACGCGTCCAACAGGAGATTGCTGACGCATGAACAGAGGTGACAACGCGAGGGGTTCGGGTGAGTGACGACGATCCGACCTACGGTGACCTTGCCACCTCGTTCGCTGACGTCGCGCAAACCCTGTTCGTCGAGCGAACCGTCGAGGGAACGCTCTAACGAATCGTCGATTGCGCGCAAGCCACGGTCGAGGGCTGCGACGCGGCCAGTATCTCGCTGGTGACCCCGACGGGGATCACTACGCCGGTCAGCTCGGATTCCATCGCACTCGAGATAGACGGCTTTCAGTACGAGTACGGAGAAGGCCCCTGCCTCGACGCGATCACCCTCGAGTCCATGCTCTACGCCGACGACCTGGCGAGCGACCTACGTTGGCCGAAGTTGGGACCGGTCGCGGTGACCATCGGAATGCGCAGTCTCCTGTCGTGCCGGCTGTTGGCCGAGGAGACCTTGGGCTCGCTCAACCTCTACGCGAGAAGCCCTCAGGCCTACGGTTCCGTCGACCGCACCAAGGCGCTGATCTTCGCGACGCACGCCGCAATCGCGCTCTCCGCCGCGGTAGTGCTGGCGAGCGCGAACGCGACGCTCGACACCGAGTTGCGTCGCTCGGAGAACCTCCAGCTTGCGTTCAGCTCGCGAGAAGTCATTGGTCAGGCCGAGGGCATTCTTATCGAGCGCGAGCGCATCACGCCCGAACAGAATTTACGGTGTTGCGCCACGCCTCCCAGAACCTCAATGTTCGCCTGCGTGACCTGGCCCAGCACATCGTGGACACCGGCGAGGTCCCCGAACGCTGATCTGTCGGCTCGTGGTCGGCTTTGCGGCGAGTGGGACCGGAAAGTCTTCGATAGGTCAAATCCACGAACCCGCAACTGACCACCTACCTGGCGGTGGGCACGAGCCGCCAGGTAGGTTGGATTGTGTGGCACAGCCGATCGGCGAATTCCCGCCGGCACGCGGGAAGTACCCCCCGGTCGCTCGTTCATCCGAAGAAGGCGAGATGCAAGGGCCGCACCCATCTCCTCCGAAGCGTGATAAATGTCTGGCTCTTCGTCAGCGTCCAATGAAGTGCGGGGAAACAAATAGCTGGACTGACGGGCATGGGCCTCGGCACGGCAGCGCCGATTGTGGGCGCGATTATGCGCTTCGTGGTCTCGGCGCAGGACGATGGATTCAATGTTACGAAGATCGCAAACTCATTTTGATGTTCGCAGTTCTGATCGGATTGGTCGTTTCGAGTGTGCTGTTCATGCTCACCCGCCACGCTCGGGCCGTGGCCAATTACACAATGAACAATCGACTGGTAACTCCATGGGAAATACCGTGTTTACCGACAAGGTGCAGAATTGGCGGAGAGACGTGTAGAGGGGCTTGGCCGAAATGAAGTCTGCGTCGTCTCGTCCTTCATCGATCGCCCGTGATAGGCAATTCGGTCTCATTTTGAGCGTGCTTGACGTCGGCTCCGCAGTTCCGCCTAGGTTGCCTTCGTCCGGGGTCGTCGTTGAGTCGTCGGTCGGCGGAGCCGAGCAATGTGACCACGAATAGGGCTGAGACCGGTAGCCAGCAACGACCGTTGACGCTGCACGGGAATGTGACGTCGTGGTGCCCTTAGGACCCAGCGGAATCCCCGTTTGCCACAAGTGCCGTCACTATGGTTTTGACGTGAGTTGGAACGGGGAGGCGCGGTCCTGGGAGTCAGTCCCGGACATCTTGGACTACCTGCATTTCGCCGGCTTCGAGGTCACTCGCGACCAACTGGCCCGTTTGCATCGCCGTCGCCTGATCAATCAGCCCTTCCACGGACCGAACGGGGGACGGGGTTTGACGGCCATGTATCCGGCCGGCACTGCCGAACGGATGGTGCGCATTTCGCAGTTGAAGGAAAATACCAAACAGCTCGACGAGCTGGCCTGGCGGCTGTGGTGGGAGGGCCACGACGTCGAGCCCGACCTAGTGCGGTCCTACGTCACGAAGAAGGCCGAACGCTGGGATGAGCAGGTGGGAGAGACGCCCGTCATGACGAGCTCTCGTGGCGCGCCCGATGAAGTTGCGCTCGAGCGCGACGTGCTCGAAGAGGTCTTCTTCCAACACTTGAAGGTCGGTCCGTCGCTCGCCTCGGCTCGTCGACAGTTGGGTCGTGGCACGGAACTCTTCGTTGACTTCGGCGCGCTGCTGATCGACCTATTGCGGGGGGACCTTACGGTGCTGAACCGTGACGACGTCGACTTGTTCCGCGATCCGGCGAGGGTCTCCACCGGATCCGTCGCGCGCGACGGGGCCCGACGGACCGGGGTGGTCGCGGCGGAGGCGATGCGAGCCAGCCTTGAGGTCCTGTACGTCCGGACGGTCGAAGAGCTCGACGACAAGGAGCTCGCGAGCGCTCGACCCATTGCCTTGAGGTTCCTCGGGATAATCGCCAACGTGGGAGGAATCGTCCAGCATGTATTCGGCGGCTCCGGGCGGGGCCGTGAGAATATCGGCAAGAGCTTGATCGGTGTGTCGGAGAGCCCGGACGAGCAGGTTCTCGCGCTGTTGCTGACCTCAGCGTTCCTGAGAGATGAACTCGTCCGCGAGGGCCTTCCGGATTTCGAGCCCTTGGCGATTCACCTTCCGGCCGTCACGTTCGGCGACTTCGTTCGCTTGCGCTACCTCGCCGGGGAGTTGGAGGGCCTGTCGGTCCTGCTAGCGCCGGAGCGAATGCGAGACGCCTTTGGTACGCCCGAGGGTGCGCAGCGATGGCGGGCCAGCCTCGAGGGATTCTTCCACGATCACATTCTGGAGATTGAGGAAGTGATGGGCCGCCGGCCGGACCTCTTCGAGGAATCGCCACCCGACGACGTCGCCGAAGTGCACGAAGAAATTGACGTGGCAAAAAAAAAAATCCTAAATGACGTCCGGGGCGGACCGTGGAGTGGCCAGTGCAGCCGCGTCCATGGCGTCGTCCACACCCCACAATGAGGGACTCTGGCTAGACGAGCGGGAGCACCAGCCTCGTTAGCGTCTCGACCTTGGCGAGAGTCGTGTGAACGGCGCCGACCGAAACTTCGACTCGCTTCTTCAAGACGGTGACTGAATAGGTAAAGCCGTAGGTTGCCGAGCCGATCGACGTCGAGAAGGCTGAATCGGGTTTGAAGTGAAGGTCGGTCTTGGGGTGCTCGCCCTGTTTCGTGGAGTTCGCCCGGTCCGAGCGCAAGCCCGCGACGCTATCGTTGGCCTGGGTCCGGATGAAGACGGCCTGGGAGTTCGCTCCGACCCGGTACCAGCACACGGCGACGTCACCGTTGGACACTGCGGTCTCCCCAGTCACTTTAAGACTTAGGGCCTTGGCGACCTTGGGCGCCGCTAGCTGGCGACAGAGGGAATTCGCCGACCCCTCGGCCGGGCCCACGAGGGCCAGGGGAGCCCCCAGTGACGTAAGACCTAGCGCCAGGAAGGTCACGACGGATCGGTGCGAAATCGTTCGAATCGACATGGGAACACCTTTGCTCAGGTCGCGGTCGTCACCTCTCGAGGGAACTGCTCCGATGCTACCTAGAGATTCGAACGGTACTGGTCACGCGTACTCCAGCACACCTAGAGCCGTCCGAGAGCTTCGGACTTCGCGTGGAACTGTCGGTGGCAGGACTGGCAGAGCACCTGGCAGTTACTCAACTCGTCATTGCCGCCCGCGGCCACCAACTTCTTATGGTGGAACTCGGTCGCCCGGACCCGGCAGCCCCCGTAGTGGGGACACGAGCTGAGCGTGCATTCGCACGTGCCTCGAGCGCGTTGACGCGCCAATCGCTGCACTGGGTCGGGAAACGTCAACTGTCCCTTCTGGAGGGGCCGTGGAATCAAGTACCCTCGCTCGAATTCCCCCTCAGTATCGCATGTGATAGGGCTCCAGTGCGTTCCTCTGATCCGTCGAAGTTTCCGAGGCCGGGGCCTCCTGACAAGATGGGGGCGACCCAGCGAGGCGGGGAACGGAGGAAGAACCGTGGCGAAGTTCCGGGACCGGATCGACGCGGGCCGGCAACTGGGGAAGCGACTCGGAGGCCTGGAGGGCCCGGACGTTGTAGTGCTCGGGCTCGTCCGGGGCGGGGTCCCGGTCGCGGCCGAGGTCGCAAGACACCTCCGCGCACCACTGGACGTCATCGTCATTCGAAAGTTGGGTCTGCCCTCCCAACCCGAGGTCGCGATGGGGGCGATCGCCGAGGGAGGCGAGCGCGTGGTGGAGCGGCGCACGATCGAGATGTCGGGGGTGAGCGAGCTCGACGTCGCCCAGGTTGAGGAACGGGAGCGTCGGGAGTTGGAACGCCGCACCCAGTTGTTCCGGGGTGGTCGGGCCAGACTCGAGCTTCGCGGCCGCACCGTGATCGTCGTCGACGACGGCGTGGCGACGGGAGCGACGGCGCGAGTCGCCTGTCGCGCCGTTCGACGGCTCGGTGCCTCGCGAATCCTCCTGGCGGTGCCCGTCGGACCATTTGGACTCACTCCGGGCGACGTTGACGCTGACGAGCTCGTCTGCCTGGCGGCGCCCCAGAACTTTGGCGCCGTGGGTCTTTACTACGACGACTTTCGTCCGACCGAGGACGAAGAAGTCCGGGAGCTGCTGTATGACGCCGACGTGCGCTGCGCGCGAGTCGCGAAGTGGGGGACCAATCGATGGTCGGCCCGGACCGACGACGGCGTCCAGGGTCGGTCTCGGCTCCCTTGCGCACCAGTGGCGGCGACCTTTGTTACTACCATTGAGCGAACGAGGAGAAACGTGTCCCAACTGCTCTTAACGGCTTTCAGTAACCGCGTCGACGCGGTGCAACTCGCTCGGGAGGTCGGTCAGCGACTCGACGGCGAGGGAGTCACTTGGGCCCTGCACTTGCTCGACCTCGATGACCGACCGGACATCGACGGTGCGACGATGGTGGTGAGCCTTGGGGGAGACGGGACCTTTCTCAAGTCCGCCCGGCTGGCCCACCAGGTCGGTGCGCGGGTCCTCGCCGTCAACCTTGGGCGGATGGGATTCTTGTTGAATGTGCCGCCGACCGAGATCGTCGACGACGTCAAAGACGCCTTCGAGGGCGAGTTCGTCGCTGAGCGTCTGGCGCTGCAGATCTCGACGTCGGGCTCGGACGTGGACGAGTTCGCCCTGAACGAGGTGGTCGTAGAGCGTGCCCATGCCGGCCATATGGTGCGGCTGAAGACGTTCGTTGATGACGAAGAGTTCCTGACCTACTCGGCTGACGGCGTGATGGTTGCCTCGCCGACCGGCAGCACGGGCTACAACTTCTCAGCCGGGGGTCCGGTTGTCGAAGCGACCCTGCCGGTCATGATCCTTACGCCGATCGCGCCGCACTTCACGATCAACCGGTCGATCGTGGTGGCCGACGACAAGGTCATCCGTCTGGTCGCCGACGACAAGCCGGCCGTCATCGTGGCCGACGGGCAGGCCATTGGCTCACTCGAGCCCGGCCAGTTCGTCGAAGTCCGCAAGAGCCCCTCGCCGGTGCGCGTCGTCGCCACCCGGAGCTTCGACCTCGCCTTTCGACTGCGCGAGAGCCTCCGAGAGGGACATGCCTAAGTCGCAACTGGTCGAGCTGTACGCCTACGCCCTCGGCATCATCGATGAGGCTCGGCTGGAGTGCGGGCCGGGATTCAACGTGCTCACGGGCGAGACCGGGGCGGGCAAGACGCTCCTGATCGGGGCGCTCGAACTCTGTCTGGGCGACGACGGCTCGATTTCGCGTCACGCCCTCACGACGGACACCCGCGCGGCGGCGGTTTTCGCCCGGGGCGACGGCACCGAGGTGGTGCTCTCGCGCGAAGCCGGCCCGACGGGCCGGCTTCGCAGCTCGCTCGATGGCGTTTCGAGCAGTGCGGCGGCCCTGCGCGCGCTGGCCGGTGAACTGATCGTGATCCACGGTCAGCACGATTCATTGGCCCTGCGCCACCGATCCGAGGTTCTTCGTATCATCGACGCCAGGGGTGCGGTGTCGACGAAAGAACTCGATGCGACTCGCGTCGCGTCGCACGAGGCCCGTCGGATGCGCGACTCACTCGGCGGCGACGCCGGCGAGCGCGAGCGCGAGCTCGACTACGTGATCTTCCAGATTGGCGAGTTCGAGGCGGTGGCCATTGATGGCCCCGACGAGCTCGACCGGACGCTCGAGGAGCTGACGCGCCTGACCGGGCTGCGCGAGAGCCAAACGACGCTCGTCGAACTGGTCGACCGGCTTGACGCGGACAGCGACGTCGCGGTTCTGTCCCTCCTGGCCCGGGCGATCGGGCGAGTGCCGCCCGGTCACGCCTACGAGGCGGCCCGGAAGCTCTTGCTCGGTGCCCTTGAGCAGGCTCGTGAGGGAGTGCACGAACTGAGCTCCCTGACCGACCCCGACGCCTTCGACGCCTCCGCCCTGAAGGATCTGGAGGACCGCGCGACGATCCTCCAGCAGGTCGCTCGCAAGTACGGCGGGTCACTGGAGACGGCCATTTCAACACTCGCGCGACTGCGCGACCAACGAGAGGCCCAGTTCGACGCCTCGGCCCGGCTGGCGACCCTCGATCTTGAGATCGTTGAGCTCGCCGATCGGGAGGGGCGCCTGGCGCACGAGGCCCGCCGCGAGCGACTCGCGGCCGCCAAGGCTATGACCACGGCCGTAGCAGCCCAACTTCCCCGCGTTGCGTTGCCTCACGCGACGCTTCGCTTCGATGTCGACGGCGACGACGGTTCGCTGGCGCAGATCCTCTTCGCCCCCAATCCCGGGCTCCCCGAAGGGCCCCTGCAGGCCCTCGCCAGCGGGGGGGAGTTGAGTCGCGTCCTGCTCGCCCTATCGCTCGAGTCAGTCCACGAGGACGTCGTGGCAGTGTTCGACGAGGTCGACGGGGGCGTCGGGGGACAGGTTGCCCAGCAGATCGGCGAGTGCCTCGCCGAGCTGGGCCGTCGCCAGCAGGTGCTCGCGGTGACCCACCTGGCGTCGGTCGCCGCGAGGGCCGACAGCCACTTCGTCATCGAGAAGTCGGTCACCAAGGGAGTGTCGAGCACCTCGCTTCGAGTGGTGGATGGCGATGATCGGGTGGCCGAGATCGCACGGATGCTCGCGGGAGACGAGATCACCTCCGAGTCGCGCGCACTGGCACGTCGGATGCTGGAAACCAACAATTAATCGGCGCGCGCCGGCAAGAGATGCGTTGGATGCTCTGCGTTCACTATGCTGTGATTCCGTGGATACGGCAGGTTACGAGTGACAAAATACGTCTTTGTAACGGGTGGAGTGTCGAGTTCGCTCGGAAAGGGCCTGACCGCCTCCTCGCTGGGCCGACTATTGAAATCCCGGGGCCTGAAGGTCACGATGTGCAAGCTCGACCCCTATCTCAACGTCGATCCCGGCACAATGAACCCCGGCGAGCACGGCGAGGTCTACGTGACCGACGACGGCGGCGAGACCGACCTGGACCTCGGTCACTACGAGCGGTTCATCGACGAGTCGCTTTCGCGGATGTCCAATACCACGACCGGTTCGATCTACTCGAACGTCATCGCCAAAGAGCGCCGCGGCGACTACCTCGGCAAGACCGTCCAGGTCATCCCGCACATCACCGACGAGATCAAGGAGCGGGTGAAGCGCCTCGGGACCCTTGGCGCGGACGTGGTAATCGTCGAGATCGGGGGCACCGTCGGCGACATCGAAATCGTCCCCTTCATCGAGTCGATCCGCCAGTTCCGACGCGACGTCGGACGCGACAACGTCTGTTACGTGCACCTCACTCTCGTGCCCTATCTCGCGCCCTCGGGGGAGCAGAAGACCAAGCCCACTCAGCACTCCGTGACCGAGCTGCGCTCTCGCGGCATCCAGCCCGACATCATCGTGTGTCGCAGCGACCAGCCGCTGCCGGACGGCCTTAAGCGCAAGATCTCGCTGCTGTGCGACGTGCCCATGAAGGCCGTCATCTCCGCCGTGGACGCCCGCAGTATCTACGACATCCCGATCACCATGCACCACGAGGGACTCGACACCATCGTGTGCAACACGCTCGGCATCGACCTCGAGGCCAATCCGATCGACCTGTCCGCCTGGGAGGAGGTGGTGCGCCGAGTGCACAGCACCACGAAGGTCCTGCGCATCGGTGTCATTGGCAAGTACGTGTCGATGCCCGACGCCTATCTTTCGGTGGGCGAGTCCATTCGCCACGCCGGCTTCGCGGTGGGGGCCCGCACGGAGATCGAGTGGCTCGAGGCCGAACGCGTGCCCTCCGAGATCGACGTCGAGCGGATCCGTCAACTCGATGGCATCGTGGTGCCCGGCGGATTCGGAGAGCGGGGCGTGGAGGGAATGATCGCCGCTGCGAGGATCGCGCGCGAGCACGACATCCCCTACCTGGGGATTTGCCTCGGGATGCACGTGATGGTCGTCGAGTTCGCCCGTCACTGCCTCGGGCTCTCTGACGCTCATACCACCGAGATCTCGATCACGACCTCCGCCCCGGTGATTGCCATGATGGCCGAGCAGATGGACGTAACGGACCTGGGCGGCACAATGCGCTTGGGAGCCTGCCCGGCGATGCTCGATGAGGGATCGGTCGTCGCGAACCTCTACGGCACCACCGTCGTTTCCGAGCGCCACCGGCACCGCTACGAGTTCAACTCGCGCTACCGCCAGCAGTTCGAGTCGGCCGGAATGCGCTGTTCGGGCACGTCGCCCGACGGACGGCTCGTGGAGTTCACCGAGATCGCCGAGCACCCCTTCTTCGTGGGCACCCAGGCCCACCCCGAGTTCAAGTCCCGACCGGACCGTCCGCACCCACTGTTCCTCGGCCTGATCAAGGCCGCCGCGGCCCGGGCCGAAGGCCGCGAACCGCACATCATTGATCCGGAATCGGTCGACGCCACCCTGTGAGCGACGGGTTCCGCATCGAGGGAACGGCGACGTTGCTCCACTCCCGCGTCTTTGACGTGGAGCGACGGACCATCGTCCACGAGGGGGCGAGCTTCCAGCGCGACGTGGCCGTGCACCGGGGTGCGGTCGCGGTCCTCGCGATCAACGCCGACGGCCAGATCGGCCTCATCCGTCAGTATCGTTCGACTTTTGATCGCTCGACGTGGGAAATCCCGGCCGGGACCAGGGACGTCGACGGCGAGGAGCCGCTCGCGACCGCTCAGCGAGAGCTGCTCGAAGAGATGGGCGTAACGGCGAGTCACTGGACGCTGCTCGGCCGGTTCATGAACTCTCCGGGCTGGACCGACCAGGTGATGACAATCTACGAGGCCCGGGAACTCAGCGACGGGGAGCGGGCTCCGGCCGGGCCGGAGGAGTCGAGCTCGTCGGTCCACTGGCTCTCGCGCCACGAGCTTCGCGAGTCCCTGCGGGCCGAACCCGCCATCGACTGCACCATGGCCGTCGCCCTCCACCGTGTCTTCGGAGACTTCTTTGACGGAGCCTGAGGAGCTCCTCGCCGAGTACCTCCAGTGGCTCACGATCGAGAAGGGCCGCAGTCGTGCGACGACCGAGGCCTACCGTCGAGACGTGACTCGGCTCGTCGACTGGGCGCGCGAGCGGGGCACGGAACTCACGACGCTCACCGAATCCGACCTCGAGTCCTACGTCAACGGGCTTCGCCGCCGACGGCGTGCCGAGAGTTCGATCTCACGGTCGCTGGCCGCGATCCGGGGGCTCTTCGCGTTCCTCGTTGAGGAGGGCCACCTCACCAACGACCCGAGCGTGCGCTTGAAGGGCGGGCGGCGGGGTCGTACGCTGCCCAAGCCCCTCGCCGAGGAGGACATGGTCCGGCTCCTCGACTCGGTGACGCGCGCGACACCCCTCGACCTGCGCGACCGGGCGCTGCTCGAGCTGCTCTACGGCACTGGCGCGCGGGTATCGGAGGTCGTCGGCATCGAGCTCGGGGACCTGGACTTCGACGAGGAGCTGATCCTCGTGACCGGCAAGGGCGCCAAGCAGCGCTTGGTCCCGATGGGCGCGACGCTCAAGCAGGTCCTCGTCGAGTACCTGGGTCCCGGGGGTCGGAGCTCGTTCCCCGACGCCAAACGGGGCTCGCGACTCTTCCTCAACGCGCGCGGCGGGTCCCTCTCACGCCAGGGGATCGACCTGGTGATCGACAGGCGCGCGCTGGCGGCGGGCGTCGACCGTTCGAAGGTCAGCGCGCACGTCTTTCGCCACAGTTGTGCCACGCACATGCTGGCCCACGGGGCCGACATTAGAGTCGTACAAGAGCTCCTCGGCCACGCGTCCATCTCGACCACCCAGATTTACACGGCCGTGGCGCTCACGTCGTTGAAGCGCGAGTACCAGAACGCCCACCCACGGGCCCACGACTAAGCGGAAAGCACCATGAAATTCGAGTATTACTTCTTCCTAGCCCTCGTGCCCTCGGTCGTCCTGCACGAGGTCAGCCACGGATGGGTCGCGAACTACTTCGGCGATCCGACCGCCAAGGACGCCCACCGACTAACCCTCAATCCGTTGCGCCACGTCGACCCCTTCGGCACCGTACTGCTACCGGCCCTGATGCTCATCAGCGGCCTGCCGGCCTTCGGCTACGCCAAGCCGGTGCCGGTCAACGTCTCGCGGCTTCGTCGTCCCCGCCAGCAGTCGCTCTACGTCTCGCTGGCCGGACCGTTCGTGAACATCGTCCTTTCGGCGATCGGCCTGGTGATCTGCAAGCTCACGCTGCCGGTGGCGGACATCTACGGCAACTTCAACGTCAGCCCGATGTTCATGATCGGCGAGGCGCTGGGACTCGTCAACCTGATTCTGGCCGCCTTCAATCTGCTGCCGATCCCGCCGCTCGACGGCTCGGCCATCATCGAACGTTTCATTCCGACCAAGCACATGGCGACCTACTACCAGTTCCGGGCCCGGGCGTTGCCCTTCGTGATGGTCTTCGTAATCCTCGGCTCGTTCGTCTTCCACTTCGGCAACAGCGCGTTGGCGAGCCTCGAGAACTGGTGGCTCAGCCTGATCTAACTAAGGCCCATGGCCCGGGCCGCCCGCCGGTAGACCGGCCCAGCCGCCTCGGCGGCCTTCACCGCTCCCCGGGCCGCGACGGCGTGCAGTTCGCCGGGGTCGGCCAGCAGCTCCGCGTATCGGGCCTGGATCGGGGCCAGGGACTCGACGAGCAGCGTCGCGAGGTCCTCCTTCAAGTCGCCGTACCGGGTGTAGCGCGCCGCGACCGCCTCGGGCGCCTCGCCGCTGAAACTGGAGTAAATCTCGAGGAGGTTCGAGAGTCCCGGCTTATTCTTCCAGTCGAAGCGCACTTCGTTGTCGGTGTCGGTGACGGCCTTTCGCACCTTCTTCTCGATGTCGGCCGGCGAGTCGAACAGGTGCAGTGAGCCGAGCGGGCTCGAGATCGACTTGGACATCTTGCGCGTCGGCTCCTGGAGGTCCATGACCCGGGCGGCGACCTTGGGCTGGACGGCGATCGGCACCACGAAGGTCTCGCCGTAGCGGTTGTTGAATCGCTCGGCGATGACGCGGGTCAGTTCGAGGTGCTGGCGCTGGTCGTCGCCGACCGGCACCTCGGCCGCCTCGTAGAGCAGGATGTCGCCGGCCATCAGGACCGGGTAGGTCAGAAGCCCGACGCGATACCCCTCCTGGCGCTGGGCCTTCTCCTTGAACTGAGTCATGCGGCTCAGTTCGCCGTACGTCGCCACGCACTCGAGCAGCCAGTTCATCTGGGCGTGAAAGGGGACCTGGCTCTGGAGAAAGACAGTGCAAAGGTCGGGGTCAAGTCCCGCGGCGAGGTACGTGGCCAGCAGGTCGGTCGTCTGGTCACGCAGCTTCTCGGGGTCGATCTGCAGGGTGAGAGCGTGAAGGTCCACGACGCAGTAGAAGGAGTCGGGGCCCTGAGTGGCCACCCACTGCTTCAACGCTCCGAGGTAGTTGCCGAGGTGCATAGGTCCCGATGGCTGCATTCCGGAAAGTACTCTCATCACCCAATCGTAGATGAAGAGGGGTGCGGGCCCCCGTAGCGGTATTGTCTGTCGGTGACCTTCGTCGTGACGACGCCGTCCTTTAGCGGCCCGGTGGAACTCCTGCTCCACTTGATCAGCAGCCACGAGGTCGACGTGCTGGACGTCCCGCTCGCGCCGATCGTCGACCTCTTCGTCGCCGCCCTTCGGGACGATTCGGTCGAGGTCGCCGTCGAGGACCTCTCGGAGTTTCTCCTCATCGCGGCGATCCTGCTCGAGATGAAGAGCAGGCGGCTCTTGCCGGGCCGCGACGCAACCGAGCCCGACGAGGAGTTCGTCGGCTGGGAGGAGCGCGACGTCCTGTTGGCGCGGCTGCTTGAGTTGCGCACCTACGCCGCCCTGTCGGACGCCTTCGTTTCGCTATTCGAACGGGCCGGCCGGTCGTTCCCGCGCCTCGCCGGCATCGACGAGGGCTTCGAGGTCCATCCGCCGGACCTGCTGGCGGGGGTGACGACCGCTCAGCTGGCCGGGGCCTACCTGCGCGGCATCGAAGAGAAGCCCGTCGAGGTCATCCGGCTGCACCACGTCACGGTCGACGCCGTATCGGTCGCCGAGACGGTGGTCTCACTGGCCCAGCGCCTCCCCTTGATGGGTCGGCTCTCGTTTCGCACGCTCACTGAGGGTCTGGAGAGCCGAATCGAGGTGATCGTGCACTTCCTCGCGCTGCTCGAACTCTGCAAGCTCGGTCACATCGAGCTGGGTCAGGGCTCGACCTTCGGCGACGTGCAGATCGAATGGCTCGACGTGTCCCTCGGGCTCGAAATCGGAAGGGTGGACACCTATGAGGGATGAGCTCTCCCTGGAGCAGAAGCTCGAGGCCCTGCTCACCGTGGCGCTCGAGCCGATCTCGGCTGAGGAGTTGGCTGACGCCCTCGACGCCGACGGGCTCGAGGTCACCGCGACGCTGCGGGCCCTGCGCGTCGCCTACGCCAGCGAGCGCCGCGGATTCCAGTTCGCTGAACTGGCGAGCGGCTGGGTGATGCAGAGCTCGCCCGAGGTCGCCAGTTGGGTCGCCAAGTTCGCCAATCGTGATGTCTCGCACCGCCTGAGCTCGGCGGCCCTCGAGACGCTGGCGATCATCGCGTACCGCCAGCCGGTCTCGCGAGCCCAGATCACCGCCCTGCGTGGAGTGAACGTGGACGGCGTCTCGCGGCTACTCGAACAGCGCGGTTACATCGAGGAGGTGGGCCGGGCCGGCGGACCGGGTCAGCCCATTCTCTACGGAACGACCGAACTGTTCCTCGACCGGATGGGTCTCGCGACGTTGTCGGACCTGCCGCCGATCGAGGAGTTCATGCCCCCCGTCGAAACGGCCCACGAGTTGGCTGAGGAGTTGGACTTCGACGTCGACGACCCGAGCGAGGTCTCCTAGTTGGACGAGGGCGAACGGCTTCAGAAGACCCTCGCTCGCGCCGGCTTCGGCTCGCGCCGAGCGTGCGAGATCCTGATTGGCGAGGGACGGGTCACGATCGACGGGCGGGTCGCCGAACTCGGCAACCGCGTCGACCCCGACGCCTCGGTCATCTGCGTCGACGGCGCACTAGCCCCGACGGCCCAGAACACCGTCTACTACCTCCTCAACAAGCCCGACGGCGTGGTCACGACGGCCTCGGACCCCCAAGGGCGCACCACGGTGCTCGACCTCGTGGAGTCCTCGGTGAGGATCTTCCCGGTCGGGCGCCTCGACATGAACACCGAGGGCCTCTTGATCCTGACCAACGACGGAAGGCTCGCGCACTTGTTGACCCATCCGAGCTCGGGCATCCCCAAGGAGTACCTGGCGCGCGTCGAGGGCGATCCCTCGCCGTCGTCAATTCGACGGCTGCGCGAGGGCGTTGAGCTCGACGATGGCGTGACCAGTCCGGCTCAGGTGAGCCGCGTCAGCGAGGGATTGCTGCGCATCGTGATCCACGAGGGCCGCAACCGCCAGGTGCGTCGGATGTGCTCGGCGGTCGGTCACGACGTCACGCGACTCGTTCGGACTCGCATCGGCCCGGTCCAGGACGCGACGCTCTCGCCAGGATCGTCGCGCCAGCTCTCGTTGGCCGAGGTGCGCCGTTTGATGGAGGCCGTCGGGATGACCGACGCGATCGCCTCTACGATGCCGTCATGAGCATCGCACTCGTTCGGGCACTGCGGGGGGCTACGACCTGCGCCGCCGACCGGCCCGAGCTCATCAATGAGGCCACCATCGAGCTGCTCGAGGCCATCATGGAGCGCAACGACCTCGGCCACGACGACGTCGTGAGTGTCGTGTTCACGACGTCGCCGGACCTCACGTCGACCTTTCCCGCGGCCGGCGCGCGCCTCGTTGGCTTCGGTGACGTGCCGCTGCTGTGCGCGAGCGAGATTAACGTGCCCGGCGCGATGGCCCACTGCATCCGGGTCCTGCTGCACGTCTACACCACTAGAGAGCGCCACCAGTTACGCCACGTCTATCTGCGCAACGCCCAAGCACTTCGCGATGACCTTCCCGAGTAGCCGCCACGCCCACGTCGTCGGCCTCGGACTGATCGGGGCCTCAATCGCCCTGGCCCTGCGAGAGGCCGGATGGACGGTGACGGGCACGGACTCCCAGGCCAGTACCGAGGAGGCGGCACTGGAGAGCGCCGTTATCGACGGCGCCGTCGCCTCGGCCCGGACGGGCCTCGTCGTCGTGGCGACACCGGCCGGTTCGGTCGCCGCGCTGGCGTCGGCCGCCCTGGCGGCGTTCGACAGTCCCGAGTTGATCGTGACCGACGTTGCCGGGGTGAAGGGCACCATCGTCCAGAGCGTCAGCGACGCGCGGTTCCTCGGGGGTCATCCGATGGCCGGCTCGGAGCTGCGCGGGCTCGCGGGCGCGCGCGCCGACCTCTTCCAGGGTTGCACCTGGGTGCTCACCCCGACCGCGGCGACCTCGCCCACGACCTACGGAGCCCTGCACGGAGTGTTGCGTGAGATCGGCGCCAACGTCGTGGCGGTCTCGGCCGAGGACCACGACCGGCTCGTCGCCGTGGCGAGCCACGTGCCCCACCTGTTGGCCGGGGCGCTGATGAACGAGGCGAGCCGCGTGGCCGAGCAGGACGCGGTACTACTGCAACTAGCGGCCGGCGGGTTTCGCGACATGACCCGGATTGCCGCCGGCGACCCTTCGATTTGGCCCGACGTCCTCTTCGAGAACCGCACCGCGGTGATTGCGGCCCTCTCATCGCTAGAGGTGCGCTTGGCGACGCTGCGCGAGGCGCTCGCCACGGACGGACGCGAAGTGATCACGGCGAGCCTGCGCTCCGCCGCGAACGCCCGTCACCGGCTACCTGGTCGGGCGCTCAGCTCGGAGAACCTCGCGTACCTCCGGGTGAAGGTGAGCGACCGACCGGGAGTGCTCGCCGCGGTGACCATGGCCGCCTCGGAGCTGCTCGTCAACATCTTCGACATCGAGATCGCTCACGGCATCGAGGGCTCAGGTGGCACGCTGCTGCTGACCATCGACGCCACGCAGACCGAACTCTTCAGCCGAGCCCTGGCCGCGCGGGGCTTCCAGGCGGTGCGCGAGCAGTGAACGACCGGCGCGTCACGCCAATATCCCGATTGCGCGGATCGGTGAGGGTGCCGGGCGACAAGAGCGCGTCGCACCGCGCCCTCATGATCAGCGCGCTGGCCAGCGGGGCGAGCACGATCGAGGGTCTTTCGAACGGATCCGACGTCGCCGCGACTCGGCGAATCCTCGCCCAACTGGGCGCGAGCTCCTCCGTCGAGGACGACGTCGCCGTCGTGCGCGGACCCCACGAGGGGCTCCACTCGAGTGAGAGTCCGCTCGACTGCGCGAACTCTGGCACCACGATGCGCCTGATGGCGGGGATCGTGTCGACGATTCCTGGGGTGCACCACCTCGTGGGTGACGAGTCGCTGTCGCGCCGGCCGATGGACCGCGTGGCTGCGCCGCTCGCACTGATGGGATCGCGGGTCGAGGGCGTGGGGCCTCGCACGACGGCTCCGTTGGTCGTGCGGGGCTCGTCGGCCCTGCACGCCGTCTCCTACCGGGTGCCCGTGGCCAGTGCCCAGGTCAAATCGGCGATCCTGTTCGCCGGCCTGCGCGCGACGGGGCCGACCAGCGTGATGGAGGACGTGCGTACCCGCTCGACGACCGAGGACATGTTGATCCGAGCCGGCCTGGAGGTCCTCAGCGTCGACCACGGCGACGGACGGACCGTGACACTAAGTCCCGGACGGCCGGATGCCCGTCAGTGGCGGGTGCCGGGGGACCCGTCCCAGGCCGCCTTCTTCGCCGTGCTCGGCGTGATTCACCGCGACGCCCGACTGAACGTCGTGGACATCGACGCCGCACCCGAGCGGGTGGGCTTCGTCGACGTGCTGAGGCGAATGGGTGCGCGTATCGCGCTGGTCACCAGCGGCGGGACGACGACACTCACCGTCGAGAGCTCGAAGTTGCGCGCGACCGAGGTCGCCGCCGCCGAAGTCCCCTCGGTCGACGAGGTCCCCGTTCTGGTCGTCGCCGCCGCCGCCGCCTCGGGCGTGAGCGCCTTTCGCGACATGGCCGAACTGCGCTTCAAGGAGTCGGACCGGTTCGCCGCCTCGATGGGGCTCGCCGCGTCGCTCGGCTGTCGGGTGTGGTCCGACGGCGATGACTTCTTCGTCGAAGGCCTCTCGGACGCCGACGCCTTCGGCGACTTCTCCGTCGACGCCCACCTCGATCACCGGATCGTCATGTCGAGCGCGGTCGCGGGCGCGGCGGGCCACGGCTGTTCGATCGCCGGGGCCGAGACGGTTGCTACTAGCTACACCGACTTCTTTCGCGACCTCGCGCTGCTCGGATGAGCGACCTCGTCATCGCCATCGACGGCCCCGCCGGTTCGGGCAAGTCGACGGTCGCCCGGGCGGTGGCTGACGCCCTCGGCTGGTCCTTCCTCGACACCGGTGCGATGTACCGGGCCGTCACCTGGGAGGCCTTGGCCAGTGGCGTGGACGTGGCGAACGAGGCGGCGATGGCCGAGCTCGCTGAGCACGTCACCCTGGCGACACTGCCGCGCGTCACGGTGGACGGACGAGACGTTGAGGACGAGATCCGATCTGAGTCGGTCAATTTCGCGGTCTCAGTCGTTGCGGCGAACCCGAAGGTCCGCCAGACGATGGTCGCGCGCCAGCGCGAGATCGCCGCCGCCCAACCGGTCGGCACCGTCGTTGAGGGACGCGACATCACGACCGTCGTCTTCCCCGAGGCCACGCTCAAGGTCTTCCTCACCGCGTCGCTGGAGGAACGCGCAACGCGTCGCGGCGAGGAGGGCGTGCACTCGGTCGCGCGCCGGGACTGGGCCGACTCGACCCGCGAGGCCTCGCCACTGCGTCGGGCCGACGACGCCCTCGTGCTAGACACGACTGGTCGCATGGTCGAAGAGGTGGTCGAGGAGATCGTTCAGTGCCTGAAGAACCAACGTTCCAACTAGACGCGACCAAGTCGCTGACCTACCGCGTGGTCGCGGGCATTATCGCTGTGGGCTCGCGGCTCCTGTTTCGCCCGAGCGTCACGGGGGCCGAGAACATTCCCATGAACGGACCGGTCCTGATCGCGCCGATCCACCGCTCGAACGTCGACTTCACCTTCACGCTCTTCATGTCGCACCGCAAGGTCTTCTTCATGGCCAAGGACTCCCTGTTCCGCATCCCGATGATCGGCTCGCTACTTCGCCACCTCGGCGCCTTCCCGGTGCGCAGGGGCGCGGCCGACCGCGAGTCGATGGCTCTCGCCGAGGCGGTCCTGCGCCGGGGCCACGCCCTGGTGCTATTCCCGGAGGGGACTCGCAAGGAGGGCCGAAACGTCGCGCCGCTGCACGACGGGGCCATGTTCGTCGCGGCGCGCACCGGGGCGATGGTGGTGCCGGTCGGCATCGGGGGCAGTGACCGGGCCATGCCCAAGGGGGCGAGGCTGCCCCGCCCGGCTCGGGTGCGTATCGTCGTGGGCCGGCCGATTAGCCCACCGGTCTCCGAGGGGCGCGTCAGTCGCTCGGCCGTGACGGCCAAGAGCGAGGAGTTGCGCCGCGAACTCGAGTCCCTCTACCGCGAGAGCCTCGAGGGCTAGTTCAGCGTTCGCGCCACCACGTCCCGAATACGACGCGGGCGTAGCGGAACCCGTAGATCCAGGTCTTGCCCTTCTTCGTCTCGCCCGAGAAGCGCGGATGCCAGATCGTCGGGACCTCGCTGGCGCGCCATCCGCGCTTCAGGCAGGTGATTAGCGTCTCGGAGGTCTGGTACTGCTGTTGGGTCAGCCGGTCGACGACGTCGGCGAGCATCGTGACGCGCATCGCCCGGTAGCCCGTCGACGTGTCGGTGAGGCCGGCGCCGGTCATGCGGTTCATGATGAACGAGAAGAAGCGCACGCCGCTCTTGCGGATCCGGTCCGAGGTCTTGTCGACGCCGAGCACCCGGCTACCGAGCACGAAGTCGCACTGGTCGGCGAGCAGCGGCGCCAGGATCTGGGGGATCTCGGCCGGGTCGTTCTGACCGTCGGCGTCGAGGGTGACCACGTACTTGACGCGGTGCGAGATGCAGTATCGGTAGGCCGTCTGCAGGGCGACGCCGTGGCCGAGGTTGACCGGGAACTCGATCACCACAACTCCCGGGAACGACCGGGCGATGGTGGCCGTGGCGTCGTCGCCGCCGTCGACGACCACGAGGGCCGTGTAGGGCGCGCCGTCAATTGAGGTCGGCAGTTTCTCCAGCACGCCGGCGATGTTGCCCTCCTCCTCGTAGGCGCAGATCGCGGCGACGATCGCCTCGGGCTCGAAGCCCGGACGCTCCGTGGCGAGGCGCGCGAGGGCCTGGTCAATGGCGTACTGGCGCAGTCCCTTCGAGCGGCCCAGTTCGAGATCGTCGTTGACCACTTCGCTCCTTAGATCGACTTCGCCCGAGCCAACACCCTGGTCACCATGGGCTCGAACTGCTCGAGCGACTCGTCTTCGCAGTCGAGGTGAAAGGCCTTATGGTCCCCGACGTCGGCGAGGCGATCGGCGAGGGCGTACCACGGCTCGCGCGCAAAGACGTCCAGGCGGGGGAAGGAACTCACCGTGAAATACTAACCATTCGTCCCGTTAGGGACCGATTCAACGGACTGCCGCCGAGAGGACCTCGGCCGCGGTGAACTCACGGTCGGCCTGTCCGTCGAAGGTGGAGGGCGACGGCGTGCGCAGCACGAGGTCGAGCACGGCCGACAGGGTCTTGAGCATCTCGCGCAGTTCGGGCGGTGGGGGGAAGTACTCGTCCTCGACGGTCACCGATTTCACGGTCACGCCGTTGGTCGGGCTGAGCCTCTCGAGGACCTCGTTGACGAGCGACTCGGGCGCGGACGCGCCCGCCGTGACCGCGACGGTGCCGGTCAGGTCGTCGGGGAGCTCGAACGCGCCGTTGACCCGCAGTACTCGGGGGCAGCCGACCGCCTCGGCAACCTTGGTAAGGGCCACGGTGTTGGACGAGTTGGCCGAGCCGATCACGACGACGGCGTCAGCCTCGGCGGCGATCGCGCGAAGTGCGGCCTGGCGGTTGGTCGTGGCGAAGCACAGGTCCGAGCGATTGGGCATCCAGATGTCGGGGAACCGGGCCTCGGCGTGTTCGCGCAGGTCCTGCCACTCGTCGAGGCTGAGAGTCGTCTGGCTGAGCAGGGCGAAGGGACCGGCGCGCTGTCCGAGGGCGTCAATATCAGAAGTCGTCTCAATGAGGTGGACCGACTCGGGCGCCACCGCCATGGTCCCCACCGCCTCCTCGTGGCCCTCGTGGCCGACGTAGAGGACGGTGTAACCCTTGCGCGCTCGCACCTTCAGCTCGTGGTGGACCTTGGTGACGAGCGGGCAGACCGCGTCGATGACGGTGCCTCCGGCCTGGCGGGCGATCTCGATGACCTCGGGCGGCGAACCGTGCGCGCTCAGCATCACCGGGGCACCGGCCGGCACCAGGGTGACGTCGTCGATAAAGACGACGCCGAGGGACTTAAAATAGTCCACGACGAACTGGTTGTGGACGATTTCGTGGTAGCAAAAGACCGGCGGGGTGAAGACCCGGGTCATCCAGTCGAGCGCCTTAATCGCCTTCTCGACGCCGGCACAGAATCCCCGTGGTGCCGCGAGCACCACCTTGTCCACGTTCACCAGGCCAGCCTAGTTACCGTCCTCCGCACTAACTCCTAGGCTGGTGGGGTGTCGGGCGCCCGAATTTCCTCAATCTTCGCTGATTCTCCGGCCTCGACGGCGGACCTGGAGGTGGGCGACGTCCTGGTGAGCGTCAACGGTCGCGAGCCGACCGACATCATTGAGTACCAGCAGCTGATCGACGGCGAGCAGGTGACCCTGGTCACCCAGCGCGAGGGGGAGTCCCTGTCGCGCAAGGTGACGATCGCCAAGAGCGAGGGCCAGCCGCTCGGTCTCGGCATCGACTCGGCGGTCTTTGACCGCATTCGTACCTGCGACAACCACTGCTCGTTCTGCTTCATCTACCAGCTCCCCAAGGGAATGCGGCGCTCGCTCTACGTCAAGGACGACGACTTCCGGCTCTCGTTCCTCTACGGCAACTACACGACCTTGACTCGCTTCACCGAGTTCGACCTGGAGCGGGTGGTCGAGGAGGGACTCTCCCCGCTCTACGTGTCGATCCACTCCACCGACCCCGAGTTGCGCGCCGAGATGCTGCGCAACCCGCGCGGGGCGACCAGCCTGCGCTGGCTGACCGAGCTGTTGCGCGCCGGCATCGAGGTCCACGCCCAGGTCGTGGTCTGTCCGGGAGTGAACGACGGCCCCCACCTCGAGCGCACCCTGCACGACGTGCTCTCGCTCTACCCCGAGCTGGCCTCGGTGGCGCTCGTGCCCGTCGGGGTCAGCGCCTTCTCGCTCGAGGCGACCATGCGCTCTCACACCCCCGACGAGGCCCGTCGGGTCATCACGCTGGCCGAGCGGTTCCAAGGCCTGACCCTCGAACTACTGGGACGGGTGTCAGTCTTCGCCAGCGACGAGTTCTACCTGGTGGCGGGGGAGGAGCCTCCTCCGGCCACGCAGTTCGAGAGCCTCGACCAGGCGGAGAACGGCATTGGAATGGTCGCCGCCTTCATGCAGAGCTTCGTCGACCAGACGGAGATGGAGCGCCTCGGCACCGGTTTCTTCCAGTCCGTCGACGGCGCGCCGGCCATCGGGTACCGTGCTGCGCGCGGGAACCTGAGTTCGGTTCCTTCGAGCGATCACGTGGTCGTGGTTACGGGCGAGTACGCGGCCCCGTTGCTTCGCCGCCTCTTTGACCGTCACGGATTCGGTGACGTCGACGTCCTCGCCGTGAAGAACACCTACTTTGGGGGCAACATCAAGGTGGCAGGGCTCTTGACCGGACAGGACCTCGCCGCCGCGCTCGCCGACGTTCCGGCGACCAGCACCTGTCTGCTGCCCGACGTCTGCCTTTCCGAGGGCCGCTTCCTCGACGGACTGACCCTCGAGGACCTGGACCGTCCGATGGTCACGGTGCGCACCACCGGGCGGGACCTGCGCACCGCCCTCGAATCGGTGCGGACCGCGCGTCTGATCCCCTCGTGAGTCGGCCCCAGGTCGTCGTCGTTGGCCGGCCCAACGTCGGCAAGAGTTCGCTCGTCAACCGTCTCGCCGGCCAGCGCGTGGCGGTAGTCGAAGAGCATCGCGGAGTGACCCGGGATCGCAAGGCGATCGAGGTCGAGTGGCGAGGCGTCACCTTCGACGTGGTGGACACCGGAGGCTGGCTCGAAGCCGGTGACACCCTCGAGGCGAAGGTCTCCCAACAGGCCGAGGCCGCCCTCGCCGGCGCCGCCCTGGTGTTGCTCGTCGTGGACGTGACCACCGGCATGGTGGACGAGGACACGCACGCCGCGCGTTGGGCGCTGCGCAGCGGCCGACCGGTGGTGCTCGTCGTCAATAAGGTCGACGACGCCCAGCACGAGGCGAGCAGCTGGGAGTTCCTCAGCCTGGGCGCCGGTGACCCCCACACGGTGAGCGCTCAGCACGGCCGCGGCTCGGGCGACCTGCTCGACTTCATCGTTGACCAGCTGGGCGAGATTGCGCAGGTTGAGGAGGTGGCCGAGGCCGACGACGACGGGGCGCTGCGGGTCGCGATCGTGGGACGCCCGAACGTGGGCAAGTCGACCCTGTTCAACCAATTGATCGGCGAGGAGCGCTCCGTCGTGCACGACCTGCCGGGCACGACCCGCGACGCCATCGACACCCTCGTCCAGACCGACGTGGGGCTAATTCGGTTCATCGACACCGCGGGCATGCGTCGGCGCGCCAAGACCGAGGCCGGTCTCGAGACCTACGCCGTCCTACGCAGCCTCGACGCGCTGGACCGCTCCGACATCGCGATCCTCGTCATCGACTCGACCGTGGGCGCCACCGGCCAGGACCAGCGGCTGGCCGAGCGGATCTCCGCCGCCGGCTGCCCGTCGCTGGTCGTGCTCAACAAGTGGGAGCTGGTCGCGGTCGAGGAGCGTGACAGTGTGCTCGCCACCGTGGGCGAGAAGCTCGCCTTCCTCGGCGATGCGCCGGTCATGAAGACGACCGCCACGTCGGGCAAGGGCGTGCACCGGATCCTGCCGGCCTTGTCGGTGGCCGCCGCCGACTACCAGAAGCGGGTGCCCACCGGGGCCCTCAACCGCGCCATCCGCGACCTGCAGATGAAGCAGCCCGCGCCCACCGGCAAGATTCGCTACGCGGTTCAGGGGGCAACGGAGCCGCCGACGTTCACCCTCTTCATCGCGGGACGGCTGCCGAGCACGTACTTGCGCTACGTCGAGCGGTCGCTGCGCGAGCGCTTCGAGCTCGGCTCGTCACCGCTGCGCGTGCGGGTGCGGACCGAATAATGACCCAGTGGTGCGAAAACTGCGACCGACCGGTCGGGGGCGACACCTGCGAGGTCTGCGGAGCGTCGGTCGCGCAGATCGAGCGCGAGCCGATGCCGTGGATGTGGCGCTTCTTTATCGTCGCGACCGTCATCTACGTTATCTGGCGGATCTATCAGTTAGTTTCGTGGCTCAGCCACTAGGAGGTCGACCATGCCTATCTACGCACTCGGTGACCGGACGCCGACGATCCACCCCGACGCCTTCGTACACCCCGACGCCGTCGTGATCGGTGACGTGCGCATCGGCGCCCACTCGTCGGTGTGGCCCGGGGCCGTGCTGCGCGGCGACTACGGGACGATCATGGTGGGTGAGCGCACCTCGGTCCAGGACGGCGCCGTCGTGCACGCAGTCGCCGACTACCCGACGGTCATCGGCGACGACTGCGTGGTGGGGCACCTGGCCCATCTCGAGGGCTGCGTCGTCGAGGACCGGGCGCTGATCGGTAGCGGCTCGGTCGTGCTGCACGAGGCGACCGTGCGTAGTGGCGCGACAGTGGCCGCCGGGGCCGTCGTGCGCAACCGCACCGACGTGCCCGCCAACGCGCTCGCCGTCGGCGTACCCGCGACGATCAGACCCGACGCCAGCAACCGCGACGAGATCGCCCTGGGGGCCGCGCTCTACGTGCAAAACGCCCATCGCTACCGCGACGAGCTACGCCTGGTCTAGCCGTGAGAAATCTCGACGAGGCGCTCGAGGGCCGTCGCCGCGTGGCCCTCGACGACGCTCGCCGAGGCGAGCGCGAAGCCCTGGGGTAGGGACGTCGCGCGCCCGGCCACGATCAGTGCGAGGGCGGCGTTGGCGCACACGACGTCAAAGACCGGTCCCTGGCGGCCCTCGAGGAAGTCGCGCACGACGTTCACGTTGTGCGCAGTGTCGCCACCGCGGATGGTTTCGACGTCGTGGTGCAGTCCCAGCTCGGACGGAGCGTCGAGTCGTTGGACCTCGGCGCCGAGGGGGGTGATGACGTGCAAGGTCGACGGCGCACCGAGGGACAGCTCGTCCAGACCGTCGTCGGCGTTCACCAGGACTGCGTAGTCGACGCCGCGCGCGACGAGGACCCAAGCCATGTGGTCCAGCAGCCGAGCCTCGGCGACGCCAATGAGCGAGCGGCGCACCATCGCGGGGTTGGCGAGCGGACCAAGGACGTTGAAGATCGTCCGAAATCCAAGGGCCCGCCGAATCGGCGTGAGGTAGCCCAGAGCGTGGTGGAACGTGGGGGCGAAGAGGAATCCAATGCCCGCGCCCGCGACGCAGGCGCGTACGACCTCCTCGGGCGCGTCGAGGCGCACCCCGAGCGCCTCCAGGACATCGGCCGACCCGACCGACGAGGAGGCGGCGCGGTTGCCGTGCTTGGCGACCGGCACGCCGCACCCGGCAACGGCCAACGACGCCATCGTCGAAACGTTCACCGTGTGCTGCCGATCGCCTCCGGTGCCGACAATGTCCATCGCCTCGGGCCCAACGTCGAAGGTGGTGGCGGAGGACATCATGGCGTCGATGAATCCGGTCATCTCGTCGGCGGTCTCGCCCTTGGCGGTCAGTGCCGTCAGGAAACTCGCTATCAGCACCCCCTCGACGCGACCCTCGAGGATGGCCGAGAGCGCGTCGCGGGCCTCGCCGCGCTCGAGGTCGGTCCCGTGAACGAGGGGGTCGAGAAATTCGCTGGAGAATGATCCGATCATGGGTGACGTCGCATGACGGGCCGTGACATAGGGACAAGTTAGTCGCCAATCGGGTGCCTTCTCGCACCACTACGATTCGGAGATGGCGGCGGCGTACCTCGACGAAATCCTCGATCGTCATCGACGGCGCGTCGCGCTCGACCATCGCGACTGGCGCGACCGGGTCGCCGACGTGCACTACGACGGCCCGTCGCTCTACGGCGCGTTGGCCGATCGTACCAACCCCCACGTCAAGGTCATCGCCGAGGTAAAGCGCCGCTCGCCGAGTCGCGGCTGGCTGAACGAGTATCTGAACGCCCCCGAGATGGCGTCGTCCTACGCCGCCGGAGGCGCGACGGCGATCTCGGTACTCACCGACGAGGAGAGCTTCGCCGGAACGAGGGACGACCTCGTCGACGTCGCGCACGCGGTGGGCCTGCCCCTGGTGCGCAAAGACTTCACGCTCGGACCGAACGACGTGCTCGACACCGCCGCGATGGGCGCGAGCACCGTGCTGTTGATCGTGGCGGCCCTCGACGACTCCCAGTTGTCCGAGTTCCTGATCCTCGCGGAGGCCTGCGGCCTCGACGCGCTGGTGGAGGTCCACGACGCCCTCGAAGCTCGGCGGGCGCTCGACGCGGGAGCGCGTCTGGTGGGGGTCAACCAGAGGAACCTGCAAACCTTTCAGGTCGACCCGGGCCGCGCGGCGTCGGTGATTGAGACGCTGCCCGACTCGGTTGTGACGGTGTGCGAGTCGGGTCTGGGTTCGATAAGCGACGTTCGCCGTGCCGCGTCGGCCGGCTTCGACGCCGTTTTGGTCGGCGAAGTCTTCGTCACGTCAAACGCCGTCGTCGAGATGGTCCGCAGCTTCGCGACGGTGCCGTGGGTGGGGCGTGGCTGAGTTCACGGACAGTTCCTACGTCAAAATCTGCGGGGTGACGACGACCGTCGATGTCGAGACGGTCGTGGCGTCCGGGGCCGACGGCCTGGGACTCATCCTGTCCGAGTCTCCGCGCGAGTTGACCCTTGACGCGGCCCGGTCCCTCGCCGACGCGGCGCGGGGACGCATCCTCGTGACGGCGGTCTATCGCGGCCGCAACAACGACTTCATCCTCCAATCAGCGACGGCCCTCGACGTCGACGTAGTCCAGGTCCACGGTCCCTTGAGTGCCGAGTTGCGCGAAGCGCTTCGCGCCGACCAGCGTCTGATCGTGAAGGCCCTCGCCATCGACGGCGCAGAGTTCCTCGACTTCGACGACACCCTGGTCGACGCGGTGATGGTCGACGGACCCCAGCCCGGCAGTGGTATTCCCCACTCGTGGGACCGCCTCTCCGCCAGGACGTTTCGAGTGCCCGTCATCGCGGCCGGGGGACTGGCGCCCGCGAACGTGGTCGACGTGGTGCGACGGACCAAGGCCTGGGGCGTCGACGTTTCGAGCGGGGTCGAGTCGTCGCCGGGGGTGAAGGACCCTACGCTAGTGAGACAGTTCGTGGAGAAGGCGCGACGAGCGCTGACAGAGAGGGCAGTCACGTGAGCGAGCCGCAGCACTACATGTCGGCGCCCGACTCGCGCGGTCGGTTCGGCAACTTTGGTGGCCGCTTCGTGCCCGAGGCCTTGATGCCGGCCTGTCTCGAACTGGAGAGGGCCTTCGTGGAGGCCTGGAGCGACGTCGCGTTCGTCGACGAGTACCAGCGGGTGCTGCGCCAGTTCGCTGGTCGCCCGACGCCGGTCACCCACCTCGAGCGGCTGTCGGCGAAGCTCGGGATCCACCTCTACGCCAAGCGTGAGGACCTCGCCCACACCGGTTCGCACAAGATCAACAACGTCATCGGCCAGACCCTGCTCACCCAACGCATGGGCAAGCGTCGGGTCATCGCCGAGACCGGGGCCGGCCAGCACGGCGTCGCGACGGCCACCGCCGCGGCCCGTCTCGGACTGGAGTGCACGGTCTACATGGGCGAGGTGGACACGGTGCGCCAGTCCCTCAACGTGTTTCGCATGGAACTGCTCGGGGCGACCATCATTCCGGTGACCGCCGGTAGCCGAACGCTGAAGGACGCCGTCAACGAGGCGATGCGCGAGTGGGTGGCCTGCGTCGACGACACGCACTACTGCCTCGGCTCGGTAATGGGCCCCCACCCCTTCCCATGGATGGTCCGCGAGTTCCAGAGCATCATCGGGCGAGAGGCGACCGCGCAGCTGAAGGACCTGGGCGTGGGTACGCCCGACGTCGTCGTCGCTTGCGTCGGCGGGGGCTCGAACGCGGCGGGCATCTTCTCGGGGTTCGCCGATACCTCGGCCCGCCTGGTCGGCGTCGAGGCCGCCGGGGGGGCCGCGGTCGCCACCGGCTCGCCCGGCGTGCTGCACGGGATGTCGTCGCTCCTCATCCAGGACGAGTTCGGCCAGATCGAGGAGGCCCACTCGATTTCGGCCGGCCTCGACTACCCGGGCATCGGTCCCGAGCACGCTCACCTGGCCGAGATCGGTCGCGCCGAATATTACCCGATCGGCGACGAGGACGTCCTCGACGCCCTGGCCCTGTTGAGCGAGCTCGAGGGCATCATCCCGGCGCTCGAATCGGCCCACGCAATCGCCTGGATCGCGCGCGAGTCCGGTCGCTCCATTGCCGAGGGATCGTCGGTCCTGCTCAACCTCTCGGGTCGGGGAGACAAGGACGTGGCCCAGGTTCGCGCCCTGCTGCGCGGCGAATCATGAAGTCCCTCGAGCGAGGTCTGCGCGAGTTGCGCGACTCGGGTCGCAAGGCCCTCGTGCCCTACTTCATGGGGGGCCTGACGCCCGACTGGACCCGCCACGTCGAGGCGGCGGTGCTCGCGGGCGCTGACGCCGTCGAGATTGGCGTGCCCTTCTCGGATCCGATGATGGACGGCGTCGTGATTCAGGAGGCCGCTTTGCGGGCCCTGGGAGCCGGCACGACGCTGGACTCGATCTGCGCCGACCTTGAGCACCTGAGCACGTCCGTCCCGTTGATCGCCATGACGTACTACAACGTCGTCCTGCACTACGGACTCGAGCGCTCCGCGGGTCTGCTGCACGCCAGTGGCGTCAGCGGGGCCATCGTGCCGGACCTCACCCTCGAGGAGGCCGACGGATGGAGCGCCGCCTGCCGGGACGAGGACGTGTCGACGGTATTCCTGGTGGCGCCCTCGTCGCCTCCCGAGCGAGTCCGACGAATCGCCGAAACGACCGAGGGGTTCGCCTACGCCTCGGCGAGGATGGCCGTGACCGGCCCTTCCTCTGGTGAGAGTGACGGGGCGCGCGTGGTGGCGAGGGTACGTGAGTTCTCGACCGTGCCGGCCTACATTGGCATCGGGATCGGCAGTCCGGACCAGGCCCGGGAGGCGGCCAGGGCCAGTGACGGGATCATCGTTGGTTCGGCCCTCGTCCAAGTCATCCTCGATGGCGGCGGGTCTGACGCGGTGGAGGGGTTCCTGCGCGACTTCCGCGAGGCGATCGACGCCTAAGCACGGCGTCGAACGTCCGAAACAAGAAGTACGAGGGCGACGCAGGAATTGCCATCAGTCGACCTATTTGTGACTGCATTCACAAAGTTGACGGTTCACATCCCGTTCGGCAGTCACGAACGGGTGTTTAATCGAATTGAGCCGTTTATTGCAATGGCCCGATGTGGAACCTACTCGGAAGGAAATAAATGTCTGATCAGATAGTTGCCGCCCCCGGGCCAATTCACACCGTGGCCGATCCCGGACCATTGGGCCTGGCGGGATTCGCCATGACGACGTTCTGTCTCAGTGCGGCCAACGCCAATCTGTGGCATGGGGGAGGAGCCTCCGCCGCCCTCGCCCTCGCTCTCGTCTACGGGGGCATCGCTCAGTTCGCCGCCGGCATGTGGGAGTTCCACCGGCGCAACACCTTTGGCGCTCTGGCCTTCACCTCGTTCGGGGCGTTCTGGATCGGCTTCTACGTGTTGTTGAAGATTCCGGCGATCGCGCCGGGGACCGACACCATTGCCGTCTACCTCCTGGCCTGGACGATTTTCACTCTCTACATGACGGTGGCGGCGATGAGGGTCAGCATGGCCGTGTTCCTAGTCTTCCTCGCACTGTCGGTGACCTTCATCCTTCTGACGATCGGCAACTGGGGGGCGGGACACGCCGACATCGTCAAGGCCGGGGGCTGGACCGGTCTGGCCACGGCGGCCTTCGCCTGGTACGCCTCGGCGGCGGGGGTCATCAACGACACCCACAAAAGAGTGGTGCTGCCGGTCGGCCCGAGAGGCTAACCTACGAAACACTGGTGAATATCACCGGACCCAACCGCCAGCAGCGCCCCAGCCACCAGGCTCGGGCGCTGCTGGCATTCTGGGCCCCGGTCACGCCAGCGAGCGGTGCGATAGACCTGCTGCGCGGGGACATTCAACAATTCGTTTAGAGAGTCACCAATGTTCCCGTCTCTCGGGCGCGGTGTTCGACAACGGAGCGCCACAGCGGATCTAGTGGCGCTCGAGTTTGGTGGTCGGCGCCACGTTGCTCCAGAGCTCGAGTCCACGGCACGGTGTTTTGTGGGCCTCGCTGACGATACGGAGCGACCGGAGGGCGGCCACAGCGCAATTGATATGGTCGAGTGGATTGTCAGATTCTGACAAGACATTGGAGGTTCTGCGATGCCCAAGACTGGTGACAACGCGGTTTCCGAAGCCCAGATCGCCGTTCACTGGCGTGAGGAGGAGGTGTACAACCCACCGGCCAAGTTCATCGGTCAGGCCAACGCCTCCGACCCGGCCATCTTCGACCGCTTCAAGGAGGAGAACTTCCCCGAGTGCTTTCGCGAGTACGCCGACCTGCTCTCGTGGGACGAGTACTGGCACACGACGCTCGACTCCACCAATCCGCCGTTCTGGAAGTGGTTCGTGGGCGGTCGTCTAAACGCCTCGTACAACTGCGTCGACCGACACCTC
>JAYVZV010000010.1:0-7945 GCA_043782995.1 Acidimicrobiales bacterium
AAGATTGTCCCTTCACGGGCTGTGGCTTAGTTTGGTCTAGAGCGCTCGGCTGGGGGCCGAGAGATCGGGAGTTCGAATCTCCCCAGCCCGACCAGCTTCAGCCTCGGCCTTCTCGACGAACTCGGCGAGGATCCGTCGGAACTCGAGCGTCGACCGGTCGGCCCTCGTGTGTACCTCGGCGGTGACGTCCAGGGGCATCTCCAACCGCTCGTACCTCGACTGGATCACCAGGTCCTCCTCGATGACCGCGACTTCGAAATCGACCGCCTCGCGCATACGCTGCGCCGACCCGCCTAGGTCGTTTCGCCAGAGAGTCGAGTAAATCCGCACGGTCTCCTCGTCCTCGGGCGCCAGGAAGAACCCGATGACGTTGACCCCGCCGGCGTCGAGGAACTCGATCTCGAGCTCCAGATGAAACGGCGCGCTGTAGCGATAGGTCAAGCGGCGACGCTGGACCAAAGGGCGCTCACCCGCCGCCACTGCGGGGTCTTCGCGGTTGGCGAATTCGTGCTCGTAGGTGGCCGAGAAACCGAATCCCTCGCGCACGACGCCGTAGTGGGGCACCTCGCGCGCCTCGTCGGCCCCGAAGGTGCCCACGTGCACGAAGCGGAAATGCGCTACGTCGAGGAAATTGTCCGCCAGCAGCGCCGCACTCCCCGGGTTCTCATTACCGGCAGGTCGCCCTTCTGGAAGGTCGGGTCCGAGTCGACGCGCAACGTGGGACCGGGCGTGAGGGGCTCGTCGATTGAGACGAACACCATTCCATGATCCAGGGCGACCGCCGCTGGTGCACGCAACCTGGCGCGCGGAGGAATTATTGCGCCGTCGCCCAGTGCGGGAATCTCGACGCACTGTCCGGCGTCGTTGTAGAGCCAGCCGTGATAGCCGCACCGCACCCCGTCGCCCTCGCAGACGCCGAGCGATAGTGGGGCGCGACGGTGGGGACAACGGTCCTCGAAGACCCGTACGTCACCCGCGGGCGTCAGCCACGTAACCCACGCCTGACCCAGCAGCCGAAACGCGGTGGGCGACGTGGTCACGTCCGAGATCCGACATAACGGATGCCACCCGCGCCACAGGCTGGGGTGGAGATTCGAGATGGCGTGGCTCACGCGGCACAACTTAGCGTCGTTGGGCCATTCTGGAGATCACTCACGCAGCAATCCAAGAGACCGGTCCATCAGTCGATGGACCGGTCTCGAATCGGTCGCACGAAGCGACCGGGGAACCGCTACTGGCTAAGGGTCTTAAGATCCGCCGCGTTCAGGTTCTTCACCGTCGAGTAGACCCGTCCCAGAGAGGAATGGGTCCGGCTCTGAATGAACTTCACCACCACTGTGGCGCGACGCTGTGCGAGCCCGAGGTTGCCCTTGGCGTAGCCCGTGACCGTCAGATGCGACTTCGGCGTGAGCTTGGCGGCGAGCTTCAACAACGATGCCTGGGCCGCGCCGCTGAGGGCACTGGAGTTCTTGGCAAACGATATCCGCACAGTTCCAGGGATCGGCAACTTGGCGATGGTCACCGTCGCGGGCGTCGATGTGGTGGCCGTGTAGGTCGTGTCCGCGGCCTTAGAAGCGCTGACAATACAGGTGCCGACGCTCGAGAAAGTCAGAGTGGCACCGACAACGGCACAACCCGTGGCGGTCCCGTTACCCGCGGCGTACGTCAGCGCACCGGTGCCCGAGCCACCCGTGGAGGTCAGGGCGAGCGAACGGCCCCATACCGCAGTGGTCGAGTTGACGCTGAGCGCGGCCTGAACTGCGCCGACCACGATGCTCGTGGCGTCATTGACACTGAAGGTCGCGCCGGTGAAGGTCAGCTTGTAGGTGCTGGCAACGACTCCCGTAAGGGTCAGGCCACTGAAAGTGGCGACGCCTGCGACGAAGTTGGCCGTCGCGCCGGCCGACACCGCACCGCCAATTCCGGAGAAGATGGTGGCAGTGGCACTACCGGTGGCGACGGTGGTCACGACGTTGCCCGCGACGTCCTCGACCTTCACGACCGGCTGCTGGGCCAGTGCCACGCCGCTGGCGATGAAGGAGCTCGGCTCAGTAGTCACGATGAGCTTCGACGGAACACCCGCTGTGATCGCGATTGCCGCGGACGGCACCGAACTGAACGTCCCGTTTGCGAAGGTCAACGTGTAGCTGCCGATCGGAGCGTTGATAGCGAGTCCCACGTATGAGGCGACGCCGTTGACGACGTTAACCGCGCCGTTAGTGAGCGTCAATGCTCCGCTCGGCGAAGCGATCGCCACCATGACCGATGAGTCAGCCACGACAACGTTGCCCGCGGCGTCCTCGACCTTCACGACCGGCTGCTGGGCCAGGGCGATGCCGGTTCCGGCGGTCGGTGAGGGTTGGGTCGTGATCACTAAGTGCGTGGCAACACCAGACATCGTGATGCCGTTTGACACGACGGTGGGCTGCGGACCGGAGAAGCTCAGCGTATTGAAAGTGCCGGAGACGCCGGTCAGCGTAAGTCCACTAAAGGTAGCCACGCCACTGGTAATTGTGGCGGTCGATCCGGCCGTAATGACACCTACTCCCGTTGAGATCGCGGCTGTCACGGTCCCAGTTGCCGCTGTGATGACATTGCCGCCTGAGTCAGTGACCTTGACGACCGGCTGACGTGCTAGCGCGACGCCGGTGACTGCACCGGCCGACGGCTGCGTGGTGATCAATAGTTGCGACGGAGTTCCGATCGTGACGGTAATCGGCGTCGAGCTGATCGGGGTAAGAGTACCGTCAGTGAAGTTGACGGTGTAGGTGCCCACCGGCGCGTTGATGTGAAGGTTGGGGAAGTCGGCCTTGCCGCCAACAGCAGCAACCACGCCGTTGGAAACGGTGACGCCCGCCACCGCGATCGTGGCAGTCACCGTCGACGTGTCCGTATTAACCAGCACGGCTGAGGAGTCTTCAATGGTGACCTGGAAGGGGGTCGCAAGATTGGCTCCGCTGGCCACCGTCGTTGAGTAGCCGACGGTAATCGCCAATTTCGTGGCGGGATTAATTACCGCTGAGGCGGTGCCGGCCAATCCACCGACAAAGACCGAACCGAGCAGTGCGCTCGAGACCACGACCCTCGACAACAGCCTTTGACCCCTGAGAAGATTCCTGACGTGCATGACCAGCCTCGCAATTCGTAATTGATTACCTAATACGACCGTAACGCAAGATGAACGTCTTCCAGCGCAACCCGCCGGCGGCGGACTGAATTGTTACTGTCGCCGTCACCACTTTCCTTACAACGCGCGTGATGATTCCGGTTGACTACTTTCGAACAACTCGTAGCAAAAGGCGTGAGAAGTGTGAGAAGAGTAGGAAGAATCAGCGAATATCGGCGACGTGCGTGCAGTGATGGCGCGCACATTGGGTTCCAAGAGCAACGTGGTGAGATCGAAAGGCACAGTATCAAAGCCACGCAAATCGGGCGTCCCTTTTCATTCAAGAACGAATTCAAATCGTCACAATCCACGTGGCTAAGTGTCAATGGCATAGCCGTCGAATCACGTGAACTCGTCCTAAAAGTCACCAACACCGGAAATACCCGACGAACGGGGTACAATCGCCTGGTTGACGCCGGTCTCGATGACCGGCATTCGCTGCACCATAAGGGGTGCGCGCGAAAAAGGCAGTGCCGAGAGAGGGTGATTCCAACCACCGGTTGGACACAGCATGGACAAGAAGGATCCCTTCGTCTTACGCCATCTCGCCGACGTGCAACCCGAACTGTGGTGGCTCGACTCGGACCCGCTCGAACCGGCACCTCACTCGGCACTGATCGGCGACATCGGCGCCGACTTGTGCGTCGTGGGCGCCGGCTACACGGGACTGTGGACGGCACTGCTCGCCAAAGAGCGAGACCCCCACCGCGAGGTCGTTGTGGTCGAGCAATACGAGACCGGCGCGGGGGCTTCGGGACGCAACGGCGGCTTCTGCTCGGCGTCACTCACCCACGGCTTCATGAACGGCCTGCGTCGGTTTCCCCACGAGATGCCCGTCATCGAACGCCTCGGCCGGGAGAACCTCGACGAGATCGAGGCCACCATCAAGCGCTACGACATCCAGTGCGACTTCGAGCGCACTGGTGAGCTCCAGGTCGCCGTCGCGCCCTGGCAGTTCGCCAACATGGCGGAACTGGCCCGTCTTCGCAACGAGATGGGCGACACCGTCGAAGTCCTAGGGCGCGAGGAGGTGCAGTCGCGCGTCCATTCGTCCTCGTACGTGGGCGCCCTCTACGACCCTGACGGCACGGCGCTGGTGGACCCGGCTCGACTCGTCTGGGGGCTCGAGAGGACCTGTCTTTCGCTCGGTGTCAAGATCTTCGAGAACTCCAAGGTCGAGTGGCTCGAGGACGTTGACGCCGGCGTGCGAGTCCACACCCCCTACGGCGCCGTGACGGCCGCCCGAGTGGCTCTGGGCACTAACGTCTTCGCTCCCCTGGTCAAGAAGGCGCGCAAGTACTTCGTGCCCGTCTACGACTACGTGCTCGTCACCGAGTCGCTGACGACCGAGCAGATGATGAGCATCGGCTGGGAGGGCCGTGAGGGGATCGCCGACTCCGGCAACCAGTTCCACTACTACCGGTTGACCAACGACAACTGCATCCTGTGGGGCGGCTACGACACGATCTACAACTTCCGGGGCAAAGTCCGTCGCGAGTACGAGTTCAACTCCGAAACCTACGCAACGCTGGCGCTGCACTTCCTCACTACCTTCCCGCAGCTGAAGGGGATCAAGTTCACCCACGCCTGGGGCGGCGCGATCGACACCTGCACCCGGTTCTCGCCGCTCTGGGACACGTCGCACCGTGGCAAGGTCGCCTACGTGCTGGGCTACACGGGGCTCGGCGTGGCGTCGACGAGATTTGGCGCCGCCACGATGCTCGATCTGCTCGACGGCCTCGACACCGAGCGCACCCGACTCGCCATGGTTCGCAAGCGCCCGATGCCGTTTCCGCCCGAACCCTTCAAGTGGCTATTTATCCGTCTCACCCAGGCGTCCATCGCCTACGCCGACGAGCACGAGGGGCGGCGCAACCTGTGGCTGAAGATCATGGACCTCTTCGGTTTAGGTTTCGATTCCTAAACCGAAGAGGTCCTACGCCGGGCACCCGTGACTGGGACTCGTTTCACACGGGCGAATGGCGACTTGGTTGCTCAGCTGGCCATCGCGAAGACCACGGAAACCCTCACGGTGACGCTCTCGGTGCCGGCCTGCAGGGGAACGGAGACCTTGTCGACGCTCGACGTCGCGGCGGCGAAGCCGTAGTAGACCGGCGGACTGTAGTTCTCCTGGTCGGTGACGCGCACCAGGCTCGTCACGTGAGTTCGGCCGGCGCTAGCCAACTGGCCGGCGGCGAGTCGCGCATTCTGCATCGCCTTGACGCGGGCCACCTGGAGCAACTTCGACTGGTTGGAGATTGAGAAGGTGATGCCATTCAACTGAATGCCGTTGCCGACCGCCGTGGCGGCGGCGTCGATGGCGGAGCCCACCCGCTTCATGTTGTGCATCGTGACGTTCAGGGTGTTGTCGACGGAGAAGCCCGTTACGACTCCGTAATTGTTGGTGTTCTGATAGATGTTGAGCCCCGATGTCTGCATCTCCTTCGCGGTCACGCCATTGCGTTTCAACGCCGCGATCAGGGCGGCAACCTTCTGATTATTGGCCTCCATCGCGGCCTTCGCGGAGCCGTCGGTGGTGTGCACACCGATGCTGAAACTGGCCGTATCCGGCGTGCCCTTCACGGTGCCGGTGCCGCTCACCGAGATAGTGGCCGCGGCGGCGCCCGGTGAGCGCCCGATCTGCACCCCGGCAATTATCGCCACGACGACGAGCACTCCCGCTATCAGCAGGACCAGCGTGGCGAAGAGCCCCGGCCCGCGGTTTTGTCTGGTGCGTGCCCCGGTGAATTCCTCTTCGGAGCCCCTTGCTGAGTTGTTCGTGTCATTGCTCATCGATGCTCCTCTGGTTTAAGTCATCGGGACACCGTCAATTTGACAACGTCCAGTGCTTGCTACCTACTACCTGTCGACACGGCACGTTTTCTTACGCCGCGGTGCGAGCGAGTCGCAGACGTCCGGGCTCTTCAAGGTGAGTCCAGTCAGAGAGGTGGCTGAGTGCGGCGGCGAGTCAGCGCCGCGCGGGCAAAGTCGACTACTCCTGGCCGAAGTTGTTGATCTCCGCAATCTCCTCAGAGGTCAGCTCTCGTGGGACGTCCTTGCTCGCCATCTTCTCGCTCTGGACGTGGTGACGGATATTGTCGACCACTTCGGGATTCGCGAGCGTGGTGATGTCGCCGTAATCGGCGAAGTTCGAGATGCTCGCGATGACCCGTCGCATGATCTTGCCCGAGCGGGTCTTGGGCATGTCCGCCACGATCCAGACCTTCTTCGGGCGGGCGATCTTGCCGATCTCCCGCTCGATGGCCTTGGTGACTTTGTCCTCGATCCCCTCCGGGTCCGAGCCGGGCTTGAGGGACACGTACATCTCGACCGCGCGACCGCGGACGTCGTCGACGACGGGCACGGCGGCCGCCTCGGCGATCTCGGGCACCGTCAGACACGCCGATTC
Source organism: Acidimicrobiales bacterium (assembly GCA_043782995.1). Lineage (GTDB taxonomy): Bacteria > Actinomycetota > Acidimicrobiia > Acidimicrobiales > RAAP-2 > RAAP-2. Next base: position 6,576 of record JAYVZV010000010.1, read on the forward strand.
GAGCTCCTTGGTGCCGAGCCGGTGACCGGCGACGTTGATGACGTCGTCGACCCGTCCGAGGATCCGGAAGTAGCCGTCGGCGGCCTTGACCGCCCCGTCGCCCGCGAAGTACGGCCAGTCGTGCCAGTCCTTGGAGCTCTTGTCACGGCAGTACTTCTCGTAGTACACCGAGACGAAGCGCTCGGGCTGGCCGTAGATGGTCTGGAGCGCCCCGGGCCACGGGTTGCGGATGCAGATGTTGCCGGCGCCCCCGGTCCCGACGTCGACCTCCTCGCCGTTCTCGTCGAGGATCGAGGGGTAGACGCCGAGCACGCCCGGTCCACAGCTACCGGGCTTCATCGCCATCAGCCCGGGCAGGGTGCTGCCCATGAATCCCCCGGTCTCGGTCTGCCACCAGGTGTCGACGATGACCGCCTCGTTCTTGCCGACGGTCTCGTAGTACCAGCGCCAGACCGCCGGCTCGATCGGCTCGCCGACGGTGGTCATGTGCTTGAAGTGGTAGTCGTACTTCGCCGGCTCGTCCGCGCCGACCTTGCGCAGCATCCGGATCGTCGTGGGAGCGGTGTGAAAGATGTTCACGCCGAGGCGCTCGGCGATCCGCCACACCCGACCGGGGTCCGGGTAGGTCGGCAGACCCTCGTACATGACCGTCGTCGTGCCGAGCGCCAAGGGCCCGTAGACGATGTAGGAGTGGCCGGTGATCCAGCCAATGTCGGCCATGCACCAGTAGGTGTCGTCGGGGTGGATGTCCTGGTAGTACTTGGAGGTGCCCGCCACGTAGGCCAGGTACCCGCCGGTCGAGTGCTGGGCGCCCTTGGGCTTGCCCGTCGAGCCGCTGGTGTACATGATGAACAGCGGGTCCTCCGCGCGCATCGACACCGGCTCGACCAACTGGCCCTTGTAGCCCTTCATCACCTCGTCGACGAAGAAGTCCCGGCCCTCGACCATCGGACTCTTCGACGCGAACTGGCCCGCGTGACGACGCCATACGAGGACCTTCTTCACCTTCTGGCCCTCGGCCTCGGCCGTGGTGACGGCCTCGTCGGCCTTGACCTTGTGGTCGATGATCTCGCCGTTGCGGTAGTAGCCGTCCATGGTGATCAACACCTCGCTGCCCGAGTCGGCGATCCGTCCGCCGCAGGCGCCTCCACTGAATCCGGCGAAAACCTCGGAGTGGATCACGCCAAGTCGTGCGCACGCGAGCATCGTCACGGGAAGCTCGGGCACCATCGGCATGTGCAGCGTCACGCGGTCGCCCTTCTTCAGGCCGCAATCGTCGCGCAGCAGCGCGGCGAACTCGTTGACCCGGCGGTACAGCTCCTGGTAGGTGATCGCCTGAACGTCCTCGTCCTCGGGCTCGGGCACCCACT
>JAYVZV010000011.1:0-23702 GCA_043782995.1 Acidimicrobiales bacterium
CGAGATGACGGTCGACGAGAACGTCGAGCTCGGGGCCTTCCTCGTCAAGGACCGCCGGGTCGTCGCGCAACGGATGGCGGCGATCCGTGAGATGTTTCCCATCGTGGCCGAACGGGCCAACGACAAGGCGGGCAGCCTCTCGGGCGGTCAACAACGGCTCGTCGAATTCGCGCGCTGCTTGATGCTCGAACCGGACCTCGTGGTGCTGGACGAGCCCTCCATGGGGCTCGACCCCAAGACCCTTAAGATGATGTTCAACACCATCAAGATGATGAACTCAATGGGACGCACGGTGCTCTTGGTTGAGCAGAACGCCCGTCAGGCGCTCAAGATGAGTCACTTCGGGGTGGTCCTCGAGAACGGGAAGGTCCGACTAAAGGGCACCGGACCCGACGTGCTGAACAACCCGGAGATCGGGGCGCTCTACCTCGGCGGTTCGATCGAAGAGACCAAGCACGCCAGTTAACTGGTGCCAGAACGGTGGAGAGGAACGACAATGAGTGACCGTAACCCGCGAATCGGCTGGGTCGGCTGTGGACGCATGGGCACGGCCATGGCTCGCCGACTGGTCGTGGGGGACCTCGACGTTGCGGTGACCAACCGCACCCGCGCCAAGGCCGAGGTGCTCGGCGGGCTCGGCGCCACCGTCGTCGACTCGCCCCGGGACCTCGCCGACTGCGACGTCGTCTTCATAATGGTGTCGGCTAACGCCGACCTGATTGAGGTCACCGCAGGCCCCGACGGTCTCCTCAGCGACCCGTCGGCGGCGCCGCGGATCGTCGTCGACTGCTCGACCGTGTCGATCGAGACCTCGGCCACCGTTCGCGAGTCCTGCGCGGCCCGGGGCGCAGCCTTCCTCGCCGCCCCGGTGAGCGGCAACCCCAAGGTCGTCGCGGCGGGCAAGCTGACGCTCGCGGTTTCGGGCCCCCGTGAGGCCTTCGACGAGGTCGGTCCGTACTTCACTTTGCTCGGCCACGGCGTCACCTACGTCGGGGAGGGCGAAGAGGCGAGGCTCGTCAAGATCTGCCACAACATGATGCTCGGCATCGTCACCCAGGCGATGGCGGAGATCACGGTGCTGGCCGAGCGAGGCGGCATCCATCGCAGCGCGTGGCTCGAGTTCATGAACAGCTCGGTGATGGGCTCGATGTTCACTCGCTACAAGACGCCGGCCTTCGTCAACCTCGACTTCCGGCCCACGTTCACTCCGGTCCTGCTGCGCAAGGACTTCGATCTGGGTATGGCCGCCGCCTCCGAGCTGGACGTCCCCATGCCGGTGTCGGCGCTGTGCACCGAGATCGTGAAGAGCGCCATTGGAGCGGGCTACCGGGACGACGACTTCGCCGTCTTGCTGCTCGAAGCCGCGCGCGGCGCCGGGCTCACCATGGAGCCGGAGAATATAGACGTCGACGACGGACTGGGGGTCCAGTGATGGAGGGATTCGGACCGATAATGAACACGCCCGGGCACATGGGCGTCGACTTCGAGACGCGCGTCGACTTCGACCGGCTGCGCGACTACCGCCTGGCGCGGGCCCGGGCCGCTCTCGAGTCCAGCGACTTGAGCGCCGTACTGCTGTTTGACTCCTACAACATCCGCTACGTGTCGGGCACCTGGATCGCTGGCGCGCTCGGCGACAAGATGACGCGTTACTGCCTGCTGACGCGCAGCGGCGAGCCGATCGTCTGGGACTTCGGGTCGGCGGCGCGCCACCACCGACTGTTCGCCCCGTGGCTCGAGCCGGACAACTGCCGGGCCGGCATGCTCGGACTTCGCGGGGCGATCGCGCCGCGCGCCGGGCTCTTCGAGTCCGCGGTGAAGGAGATCGTCGGCATCCTCGACGACGCCGGTTTAACCGGACAGCCCATCGGCATTGACATCATCGAGCTGCCCTTCCTCTTCGAGATGCAAAGGGCCGGCGTCGTGGTCCACGACGCCCAGCAGCTCATGCTCGACGCACGCCAGATCAAGTCGCCCGACGAGCTGATGCTGCTCTCCCAGGCGGCCGCGATGGTCGACGGCGTCTACCAGGACATCTTCGAGGCCCTGAAACCCGGCGTGCGCGAGAACGAGATCGTCGCGCTGGCGAACAAGCGCCTCTACGAGATGGGCTCGGATCAGGTCGAGGCCGTCAACGCCGTGTCGGGCGAGCGGTGCAACCCTCACCCGCACAACTTCACCGACCGAATCATCCGCCCCGGTGACCAGGCCTTCTTCGACATCATTCACTCGTTCAACGGATACCGCACCTGCTACTACCGAACGATGTCGGTGGGCAGCTCGACGCCGGTCCAGCGCGACGCTTACACCAAGGCCCGCGAGTGGATGGACCGGGCCATCGCCCTGGTGCGCCCGGGAGTGGGCACCGACGAGATCGCCGCCGCATGGCCGACCGCTCCGGAGTTCGGCTTCGAGGACGAGATGGCCGCCTTCGGACTGCAGTTCGGCCACGGTCTCGGGCTGGGACTGCACGAGCGCCCGGTCATCAGTCGACTGAACAGCCTGAAGGACCCGATCGAGGTCCAAGTCGGCATGGTCTTCGCCCTCGAGACCTACTGCCCCGGCGCCGACGGCGTGGCGGCGGCCCGCATCGAAGAAGAGATCGTCGTCACCGACGACGGACCAGCGATTCTGACGCGATTCCCCGCGCAGGAGCTGATGGTCGCCAACCAGTACTAGGAGAAGCCATGAGCACCACGAAGACCCAGACGACAGAACTGGACCTCGCGGCGAAACTTGGGCTCTACCGCTGCCAAGTGGAGCTGCGCCAGTTCGAGGAGCGCGCCTACGACCTCTTCCTCGAGAGCTTCGTGAAGGGCACCAGTCACCTCTCGATCGGACAGGAGGCCATCGCCGCCGGCTTCGCGGCCGCAATGAAACCGAGCGACTGGACCTTCGCCACGTACCGCGGCCACGCTCATACGCTGGCGCGCGGCGTGCCGATGATGCCGGTCTTCGCTGAGTTGATGGGCCGCACCAACGGCCTCATGGCCGGAAAGGGTGGTTCGATGCACCTCACCAGTGTCGAGCACGGGGTGATGGGCAGCTACGCGATCATCGGCGCCCACCTGCCGATCGCCTGCGGGGCGGCGTGGAGCGCCCAGTACCGCGGGACCGACCAGGTGGCGGTCTGCTTCTTTGGCGACGGGTCGGTCAACATCGGCGCCTTCCACGAGGCCCTCAACTTGGCCGCGATCTGGAAGCTGCCGGTCGTCTTCGTCTGCGAGAACAACCTCTGGATGGAGTACACCCGCACGTCGGAGGTCACGGCCGTCGAGCATCCCGCGGCGGACCGCGCGGCCGCTTACGGGCTCGAGAGCATCATCGTCGACGGCAACGACGCCGACGCCGTCTTTGAGGTGGCCGCCATCGCCATCGCCCGGGCACGTGCCGGCGAGGGGCCGAGTCTGATCGAGGCCAAGACCTATCGCCACGGCGGCCACTCGAGGGCCGACCCGGGCAAGTACCGCCCGGACGAGGAGGTCGCCGAATGGAAGGCGAAGGATCCGATTCCGCGATACCACGCCCGGCTCTTGGACCAGGGCGTCGCCGAGGAGGTGCTGGTCGCAATCGTGACCGAGGTCGCGGCCGCGGTGGACGTGGCGACCGACGAAGCGAAGGCCGGCGCGATACCTGGCGAGGACCTGTTGATGAAGGATGTTTGGGCCGATGGAGGTTCGTCATGGCGCAACTGACCTTCCGCGAGGCGATCGCACGGGCCATCGCCCAAGAGATGCGACGAGACGAGTCGGTCGTGTTCCTCGGCGAGGACGTTGGCGCGGCCGGTGGCGTCTTCAAGGGGACGGTCGGGCTCTTAGAGGAGTTCGGCGGCGTGCGCGTGCGCGACACGCCGATCAGCGAGCAGGCGATTCTCGGTGCGGCCATGGGAGCGGCGATGACCGGTCTTCGCCCGATCGCCGAAATCATGTTCGCCGACTTCTTCGCCGTCTGCTGGGACATCGTCGTGAACGAGATCGCCAAGAGCCGCTACATGACCAACGGACAGGTGACCTTCCCGCTCGTCATCCGCTCGGGTAACGGCGGGGGACTACGTTTCGGGGCCCAACACTCCCAGAGCGTTGAGAACTGGGCCATGATGATCCCCGGGCTCAAAGTCGTGGTGCCCTCCAACGCCGTTGACGTCATTGGACTGATGGCGGCGTCGATCCGCGACGACGACCCGGTCATCTTCCTCGAGGAGAAGGCCCTGTACTCGTCAAAGATGGAGGTGCCCGACGGCGAGATCGTCGACCAGCTGGGACTGGCGAAGGTCCTGCGCTCCGGTGCCGACGCCACGCTGGTTGCGCTCGGGAACATGGTGCCCAAGGCCATCGTGGCCGCCGAGGAGCTGTCCGCCTCGGGCATATCCTGCACGGTCGTGGACGTTCGCTCCCTCGTTCCGCTCGACACCGCGACAATCCTGCGTGAAGTCTCGTCGACCGGCCGGCTCTTCACGATTGAGGAGAACCCCCGGCTCTGCGGCTGGGGAGCGGAGCTATCGTCGATCGTGGGCGAAGAGGCTTTCTACGATCTCGACGGTCCAATCGTGCGCATCACGACCCCCCACATCCCGCTCCCGGCCGCCGACTCGTTGGAGGATCTGGCAATCCCTTCGGTGCAACGGATAGTTGCCACGGTCACCAAGTCGATGAACTCCTAGTCCGACAATCCGCGTCAACACAGCCGACGCCTGAGTGCTGCGGACGTCCGCCGACCGCATCAGAGTTCGGGCCGCGCTTGGTTGCCAGCCACGAACCCTGCTACCTCGGCCCTGAACGCTCCTCGGCCGAGACGTTCACCGCGATCTTCTCGGGGCCGTAGCTAGCAACGAAGGAACGTCTCCTCTATTCGCCGGGCCGGTCTACCTTCGCGATGCGCGCGACGAGATCCCGGTCATCTTCGGCGACGACCAAGAGTTCTCGCCGGATAACTCCCAGGAACTCGTCGAAGGCGACAGCGTGGCGCTACTGCTCAGCGGGATGATGCGGGCATCGCCAATGTACCCGGAATTTGGTCCGGGCACATTGGCATAGTGGAAGACGGTTGTATCAGGTGACGCTGGCGCAACCGGCTGTCGTGTCCGTCGGACCGACGTAGGCGATACCAGTCGCCAATGTTCCAGCATTGGCCGGGGCAGCAACCCATGCGGGCGTGCCGGGGACCTCGATGATCAGCGCGGCCCCAATGATCGAGAACGCGTAGTGCGCACCATTGGACGGCCAGGACTGAATGAACGGTCCTCCAACTGATGCATTGGTGGTCAACTGCGCATTGTAATTCGCGAGAGTCAACGGTGTGCCGGGGTTCTGAGTGTTGTAAGCGGCCATAGCAGTTGACACCGTTGCGCCGTCCGCCCGACAAGCTGCGATCGCGCTTTGACCGGTGATGCCGCCGAGGGCAAAAATCACGACTGCGGCCAAGATACCGAGGACCACGATAACGATGAGGAGTTCGATCAAGGTGAATCCATCGATCTCTCCACCATCCCTCCGGCGCTTAAGCCGTTGGTAGGTCAATATCATAATGAACACCTCACTCTTGTAGATAGAAGTCCGACAATTCACAATCGTTTGCCCTTGCTATCTTCGACGAGGATTCGAAGAACTCTCAAACATTAGACATTTTGTGGTGTTGCTGCAAGGGGACTTGGGTCGATGGGTCCCTAATGGCTCCGATTCGTCGGATTGAGCCATTCTGACCCCATTCACCGAGGTGACGCCCAACTGCGCCAAGTGTTTCTTGGTGAATGGATTCGGATTAATGGGCGTCGGACGATTCCGGATGAAACGTTGACCGCCTAGAACTCCGGTTCGAACGTCGGACGGAGCACCATTTCGCTTCGGCCCCCCGCGGGGCGGACGCAGAGAATCTGGTGGATTTCGAGGTGATGCCTCTCGAAGCCTACGGCTGAGCTGGCCATGTAGAGCCGCCACACCCGGGCCCGCTCGGCGCCGACCTCCTCGACTGCCTCGTCAAAGTTCTTGGTGAGGTTGGCCACCCACTGACGAAGAGTCAGCGCGTAGTGCTCGCGCAGGCTCTCCAGGTGGCGCATCTCGAACCCGTGGGATTGGAAGAGGGTCACCATGGTTCCCACTTCGTGAAGTTCACCGTCCGGGAAGACGTATCGTTCGATGAAGGGGCTCCCGATCCTCGATGGCCCGCGCAGGCCGAGGGCGATCTTCATTTGACGATTGGTCACGGAGGCCCGGGACGGGTCGGGGTCTTCGTTGAATGACACCGGTCGGCCAATGGCGTGGTTGAGGAACCGTCCGCCCGGTCGAAGCAGGTCGAAGAGGCATTGCGCGTAGGGGTCAAGTGAGCGGCGTCCGACGTGCTCGGACATGCCGATCGAACTGATGGCGTCGAAGGGTCCGTCGTTGACGTCGCGGAAGTCTTGGACCCGGAATTCGACCAGGTGGTCGACGCCGGCGAGCACTGCCTGGGCGGTCGCGTAACGCTGCTGGGGCTCGGAGAGCGTGACGCCGACGACCCGTGCTCCGTACTCGCGGGCCGCGTGGATCCCCATCGCTCCCCAGCCGCAGCCGACGTCGAGCAGCCGCACGCCGGGGGCCAGATCGAGTTTTCGCGCGACGAGGTCGACTTTGCGGTGCTGTGCAACTTCGAGCGAGTCGTCGGGCGAGGTGAAGACGGCGCAAGAGTACGTCATCGAAGGCCCGAGCACTATCTCGTAGAAGCGGTTCGATACGTCGTAGTGGTGCGAGATCGCCAATGAGTCCCTCGCGCGGCTATGCAGGACTCCTCGCTGACGGGCCTCAATGCTCGGCGGCGCCAACGGCCGCAGTGCGGACGCGCCAATGACGGCGAGCAACGAGCGAAGGTTGTTCAATTTTAAGAGATGGGTAACCGGTGGCACTGACAGGTCGAAGAGAGCGTCTAAGTCGCCTTCGACGTCAAGGTCGCCGGCGACGTAAGCCCTTGCGACTCCGAGCTCGTCCGGATGGGTCAGCACCCTCGTCAGAGCTTCGCGCCGAAGGATCCGGACCGTCACTTCGTTGGCGGGCGAGAGAACGGTGGGGGCGGCGACGCTCCCGTCGTAAGCCTCGACGCGGAATGGGAGCTGGTGTCCAAACACCGTGGAGACGAATGTGGCTACGTTCATGGCGATACCTCCATTCAGCTTGGGACGTACGATAGCCACTGTGGTTGTGGGGCGCGCGGAACAACATTTCCGCAGTCACGCACTCCACTCGATGCTCGGTCGAATCTGACGGCCTTGTCATCAACTGCAGCACTGAGTGAGACCGCGATCGTTCTCACTCAAGCCATTTTTTTCCTGTCGCAGTGACGACAGTCGGTGCGTCGTCCAACCGATTTGGACGTCGGAAGATCGGTGGTGCATTTTCGAAGAATGACTGATGGCGGCGGGGTAACACAGGCGCATGCTGGAACAAATTGAAATCCGAATGGCAGATAGTGCTTCGCACTCCTGATTGCTTCCGAGTGGGTGGAAGACGGTTGGCAAATTGCTGAGACTGTCTTTTGCAGGGCGTTCACTAGGAGCGTTGCGTTGTGAATTCGTTGTGAATGCCACATCCGGTACCGGTGAAGAAATTTCTCCACTGAGCATCGCCACGGAACGATCGAGTGCTTGTGGTGGATTCGGTGACGCAGATGAGCCAAGTTGAATTGCCACGTCGGATGTCGCGTAGTCGATATGTTGGTTGGAACAATCCTTGAACGATTATTCGTGGTTGGCCGCTCTCTTCGTCTTACAATTTGGGCTCTTGGCTGGCGCATTGAGTCAATTTGTAGTCCGGCATGGAAGACGTTTTCCAGATATCCGAGATAGATTACAGGGCATATTCATTTCTCTAGGGATACATCGGAGTGTTTGTGGCGTTCAGGAAGAAGAACCGAGATGAGACCGAAAACGAGAATGTTCTCGTGACTACAGCGGCTGGCTCCCTGGCGTCGATGGTCGTGGAGAGCGATGGATCGACGCCAACCGGGACGGCCACCGAGACGTCTAGCGGACTCTCATCGGCCGGGCGGCCATCGAACGTTCTCGAACCTCGAAACGTGAAGCTGGGCGAGCAACTCATCGGCAGCAATCTGATCACGGAGGCGCAGCTGGAGCAGGCGTTGGCCATGCAAAGAGAATCGGGCGGCCGCCTCGGAGAGGTGCTCGTGAGTATCGGAGCGCTCAGTGAACAGTCCTTGGCTCACGCCCTGGCCGCGTTCTTCGGCTTTGACGTGGCGAACCTACGTAGGGAAGCCGTCGATCCCGCTGTACTCAATTTCCTGGCCGAGGACGTGGCCCGCCAGCACCTGGCATTCCCAGTTCGCCTGACCGACGAAGGGCTTTTCGTCGCAGTCGCCGAGCCCAGCGATGACCTCCGATCACTCCTCGCCAAGTCGAGTGGCAAACCGGTCAAGTTGCTCATTGCGCCCCTCAGCGACATTCGGTGGGCCATTGACAGCAACTACCGGGCCATCGGCACCGTCGAGAGCCTAGTGCGAGTGTTCGAGTCGGTGGAAGGTTCGCGGCGTCGTAGTGTCGACTCGACCGAAACTGAGATCGTCGCCGACGACGCGCCCGTTGTCCAGGTCGTCGACCGGATTCTCACTCAAGCGATGCGCGATCGCGCCTCAGACGTCCACATCGAGCCCTCCGACGACATTGTGCGGATCAGGTTCCGTATCGACGGTGCGTTGAAGGAGATACTCCAGTTGCCGGCGGCCATCGGGCCGGGAATCGTGAGTCGAATCAAAATCATGGCCAACATGAACATCGTGGAGCGCCGCAGGCCTCAAGACGGTCAGCTCACCATAACCATCGACGGCAAGGAGGTCGACGTCCGGGTCGCCACTACGGCCACCATCATGGGGGAGAGCTGCGTCATGCGACTCCTTGACAAGACCCGGTCGGTACTGCGCCTCAACGACCTTGGTATGCCGATCGACACCCACGCGGCGTACTCGAAGATCGTCCGCGCCCCTTTCGGCATGGTGATATGTGCCGGACCTACGGGCAGCGGCAAGACCACCACGCTCTACGCGACGCTCAGCGAGGTTAGTAATCCAACGCTCAACGTCATGACGATCGAGGACCCGGTCGAATACGTGTTCCCCTCTATCAATCAGATCCAGACGAACGAGCAGGCGGGTCTAACGTTCGCGACCGGTCTCCGATCGATTTTGCGCCAGGACCCGGACGTCATTCTCGTCGGCGAAATCCGTGACGTGGAGACGACCCGAGTCGCTGTTCAATCGGCTCTGACTGGCCACTTCGTCGTGTCCTCACTTCACGCCACCGACTCGGTGTCGGCTCTCCACAGATTCTTGGACATGGGCATTGAGTCGTTCCTCATCGCCTCCTCGGTCCTCGCCGTTGTCGGCCAGCGCTTGCTTCGGCGAATTTGCCCCTCGTGCAAGTCGCCGTACACCCCATCTGACGAGGAGATGCTCTTCTACCAGGAAAGCGGCGGAGCGATGAAAGATGCCTTCTTCCAGGGAACTGGCTGCAACTTCTGCACTAATACTGGCTACAAGGATCGCATTGGGATCTATGAACTGTTAATCATGACGCCCGAGCTGCGGCGACTCGTCGTCGGCTGGGCGACCCAGGAGGAGTTGCGCAATATGGCGGTTAAGCAGGGGATGCGTACTTTGCGTCAAGAGGCCATTAATCTGGTCACCCAGGACATCACGTCCATCGCAGAAGTGATTCGGAGTGTGTACACGCTATGAGCGTCTTGAGTCGCGATAAGTCTGCTTCGAAGCCGGTCAAGACCTCGAAGAAGGTCGCACCTTTGGAGAAATTCCGGTACAAGGCAATTGACCAGAACGGCAAGCAGGTGTCGGGCACCGAAATGGCCGCATCAACGGGGGCCGCACACGTCGCGCTTTTGGCAAGGGGACTCCAGCCCCTGGAGGTGAGTTCGAGTCGGAGTCTCCTCAAATTCGAGATCACCAAGAAGCGGGTCCCTCGTCAGGACGTCATGAATTTCACCCGCCAGTTGGCCGTCTTCATGAAGGCGGGAATTCCGATCATGGAGGCCCTGGAAGTCATCCTCGAGGAGACCCAGAACAAGATGATGCAGAAGGTCCTCACTGAGATGGTGGACAGCCTCAGGGCGGGCGACACTTTCGCCACCGCGGCGTCGATTCACCCGGAGGCCTTCCCCAACTTCTACGTGGGAATTCTCGAATCGGCTGAATTGACCGGCAACCTGGACACGGTGTTGAATCAGCTGGCCGACTATATGGATCGTGACGCCAAGGCACGGAGCAAGGTGACCGCGGCGTTGATCTATCCTTCGGTGGTTGCGGCAATGTCCGTAGTCACCGTGTTGGTGCTCGCAGTGTTCGTTATGCCTCGATTCCAAGTCTTCTTCGCCTCCCTGCACGCCAAACTCCCCTTAGTTACTCGATTGTTGCTGAATTCGACGTCTTTCGTGGCGAACTACTGGTATGCCGAAATTGCTCTCGTGGTCATCGTCGTAGGCGGGTTCATCGCGATGCGCAGGTCGGAAGGCGGACGAGCCTGGCTTGACAAGTTGATGTTGAAACTGCCGGTCATCGGCGACCTCACGGAAACGGCGATTATCGAACGGGTCTGCCGAGTGCTTGCTTCGATGTTGCGCGCCGGCGTGGATCTGCCCAGGTCGATGGCCGTAACCGCCGATTCGGCAAATAATTCCGTCTATCGAAAGGCTCTCGAAGGCGTCCGAGAAGCGATGATGCAAGGCCAGGGACTCGCGGAGCCGATTGCACTCACGAACCTCTTTCCGGCGGCGGCTCGCCAGATGTTCCGGGTCGGCGAGGAGACGGGAACCCTCGACCAGCAGCTCGAAGTTGCCGCCGCCTATTACAACCGTGAATTGGAGACGAAACTCGAGCGTGCGACTGCACTCTTCGAGCCCGCAATCATTATCTTCATGGGCGTAGTGGTGGGATTTGTTGCGGTGGCGCTGATATCGGCCATGTACGGTATCTACAACCAGGTGAAGGTCGGATAGTTTCGGCCCGCCAGCGGCGAATCATCAATTGGTGAGAGAGCATTTCATGGATTTATTAGTATGAGGGGTTCCCACTATCAACCGCATTATCCTCTGATATTTCATTACTTCTCCTTGATCTTGAATGACGGTGACTTCTACGAATTGAGGTTTTGCCCATTTGACCTCTTTCCGATCAAGGTCCTCTCCCACGTTTGAGTCGGCGGCGTTGATTCTCCGTTCCTAGGCCCTCACCAGAATTGCGCAGAATTTGTTTTGTGGTGGTCTGGAATTAGGCATCGGTTTTCAATACTTCTTCTATGGGAATTCCCACGCAAGGGCGAAAAAATTTCGGGGCATCTGGACTCCGTAGGTCACGCTCGGATTCATCTACGAACGAAGGTCGTATGACGTTCATCTCAACAAGTTGCGAGGGAACCAATCAATTCTCGGACGAGACTGGTATGACCTTGGTCGAACTCTTGGTCGCGACGATGATCGTGCCCATCATCATTGCGGCAATGTCATTCGGGATGATCACGATCTTCGGTCTGCAGAGCAGCGTGAGCAATCGACTAGCCGGTTCGGGCGACGCCCAAGTGGTCAGCAGTTTGTACGTCAAGGACATTCAATCCGCCGCCGTTATCACGACCCAGCCGACGTCTTCGCCGATGTGCGGTGGGGGAACACAACTCCTGGGGCTGGCATGGTCGTCGAACCAGACGGTCATCTCCTACGTCACCGTGTCGGTTGCGACCTCCTCCGGCACCGTGACCTACCTCGTGCGTCGCCAATGCGACCTCGGCAACCTCACGACCCCGACATCGACCACCACTCTGTCGTACGACGTTCAGAGCGCACAGACTTCGCCCTCAATTGTGTGCAACGCCGGTGTCACACCCTGCGACGCTACGAGCGGTTGGCTTGCCGCGAGCAAGATTGCGACTGTCACCTTCACCATCTTCGAGCCGACGAGCAAGTACACCTACACGTTGAGCGGCGCACCTCGCGCCTGGGTAGCCGGACCGGGCGTTTTAACGGGTGGTCTGCCCTACGCGCCGGTGACGCTCCTCGGGCTCGGCAGCTGCGGGACCAATGTGCTCACGGTTGCCAACAACGGTAGCGTTTCCGTAAACGTCGGTAACGGAATTGGCAATGGCGTCCTCGCAGTCAATTCACCCTGCGCGAACTCCGTGAGCGTCGGTAACAATGGCTCCATCAACGCCGGCGCAGTCATCACTGGCGACCCAGGTCTCAATTCGGTGACTGGTGGTGGCTCGTACCCCTCCACTGAGATCTACGGTACGACGCTCGACCCCTTCACGACCCTCGCACCTCCCGTCGCGCCGGTCTCGGCCGGTTCGTGCTCAACGTCCGGCTCGACCACTACCTGCTCCCCAGGGGTCTACTCAAGTGCGCTCTCTTTTGTTAACGGTGCCGTCATCAACTTCACGGCCGGCAACTATCTCTTCAACGCCGCCATACCTTTTCCCAACAACTCGACGGTCACTTTTGCGACGGGGCAGTACACCTTTGGATCGGGCTCGGCAGTGACGACCGGTACTAACGTCACCATCACCGGTAACAACGTCCTGCTCTATGTGCCGCCGTCATCGCCGAGCGGACTCAGTTTCGGCAACAACACCGTGGTCTCGCTGACGGGTCTCGCGGCTTTCGACGGCGTGGTCGTCTGGAACGGGGGCACCGGTGCCATCAACCTCGCCAACAACTCCTCGTCCACCAATTCATACGGCGGCATCTACTCGCCCCAGGGCACCGTGATCGTCACGAACAACGGCACCTTCGCGACCCAGTTCATTTTCGCAGCCTCCGCCACATTCTCTAACAACGCAGTAGTTCAGGTGACTGCGCCGTGACCACCCGGCCTCCCTCACGTCGATGGGGCGCCGTCAAGGCGCGCGTCCGTCGTGGCTACCTTGCCGAGGGGAATCCTCTAGGCAATGAGCGCGGGGACACGCTGATTGAGATTCTCATGTCACTTACGGTGCTCAGCCTCGTGGGAGTCACCATGCTCACCGCATTCTCAACGTCGATCTCCGCTTCGGCGGAGCACCGGTCCCTCGCCTCCATTGACACGGTGATGCGTAGCGCCGCCGAGACGGTCACGAGCCAGCTCCAACAGCGGCCTTCCCCGCTCTACGTTTCCTGCGCCCTGCCCGGCGACTACAACAACGCGCTGACATGGTCACTACCAACCGGATATTCGGCGTCAATCACCTCGGTGGCGTACTGGAACGGGAAGAATTTCATTTCGACGTGCGTGCCGGCCTCGACGACGCCTCAGCTACTAACCCTTCTCGTCACGAACGGAATTTACTCGGACTCAATGAGCGTCACTATCGACGATCGCGGAGCCATCTCTACGGTGGGCACGCAACTGGCCGTGCCCACGGCCGTAACCCTCGCCCCCTCGACCACGACCTCAGGTGCGCTCACGGCCACTTTTTCGGGCTCCTCCAACGCCCCGGGTGGTCAGACATATTCGGCAATCGCATGCACTGATAGTGCAATGACCGCGAATTGCGTGACTCGCTCCCCATTCGCGTCCGGCCTCCAGATAACTGGGCTTGTCGCGGGCCAGGCTTACTACGCCACTATTACCGCCAACCCCTCGAGCGGTTGGCTTGGCGCTACCTCGGCGACCGTTGGCCCCATCGCCGCTACCACCCAACTCAACGTGCCATTGATCACCGGCGTCACTGGCGGCTCCACCACGCTTACTGTCACTTTCACGACGTCGGCCGGTGCCCCGGGCGGACAGAGTTACTCGGCAACGTCCTGTACAAACGCCGCCATGACGACCGGCTGCGCCACGGTCGCAAACTTCGCCTCGGGGTCCCAGCTCACTGGACTCGTCAGCGGCACCACTTATTACCTCACCGTCACGGCCAATGCCTCGTCGGGCTACCTCGCGGGAGTCTCAACCGTCACGAACGCCTCGACGACCACCCAGCTGGGTGCGCCCACCGGCGTCACGCTGGGTTATGGAACAATTGTCGGCTCCCTCACGGTCGCCTTCACGGCCTCCGCCAATGCTCCCGGTGGTCAGACATACTCCGCTCAGCTCTGCACCAACGCCGCCATGACGACCGGCTGCGTCGCCGTGGCCTCACTCACCAGTGGCGCCCAGGTCACCGGACTCGTGGCGGGCACCCTCTACTACGCGACCGTTACCGCCAACGCCTCCTCGGGTTACGTCGCCGCAACCTCCACGGTCTCGGTCGGGGCGAAGGCGACCACGCAACTCCTGGCGCCCACTGGTGTGGTCGTCGTCGGGGGATCGACGGGTGGATCGCTCGCCCTCTCCTTCACGGCCTCCGCCAATGCCGCCGCGGGCCAGACTTACACCGCCACTGCCTGCACCAACGTGGGGATGTCATCTGGTTGCATCACCACTTCGGGCGTCGCTTCGGGCTCCTCGCTCGTCGGCATGACCCAGGGAGCGACGTGGTACGTCACGGTGACGGCCGACGCCTCCCCGGGCTACTTGGCCGCCACCTCCACTGTCGCCTCAGGTGTCACCTCCACCCAGCTCGCCGCCCCGACTGGTGTCGGCCTCGCGGCCGGATCCTCGACCGCCTCGGGTTCGCTCATCGTCACCTTCACGGCCTCGGTTGGAGCTCCCGGTGGTCAGACCTACTCCGCGCAGCTCTGCACGAACGCCGCCATGACGACCGGCTGCGTCGCCGTGGCCTCGATTACCAGTGGCGCCCAGGTCACCGGACTCGTGGCGGGCACCCTCTACTACTCGACCGTCACCGCCAACGCCTCCTCGGGCTACGCCGCCGCATCGTCAGCCGTCGCCGGCCCCACCACGGCCACTAAGCAACTCCTCGCCCCGACCGCGGTCACTGGCGCGGCCGGTTCCACGGGCGGCAACCTCACCGTTACCTTTACCGGCTCCTCCAACGGACCGGGCGGACAGCTCTACTCGGCGACCGCCTGTACCAACGCGGGCATGTCCACGGGGTGCGTCACCAACGGCTCCATCACCAGTGGCGCCCAGATCACCGGACTGACCCCTAGCGGCGCCTACTACGTCACCGTTACAGCCCTGGCCTCCACGGGCTACGTTATGGCGACCTCGACGGCCGTCGGTCCGTTCACCGCCTCCAGCGCCACCCAGCTCGCCGCGCCGACCGGTGTCACCCTCGGCTTCGGTACGCTCGCCGGTTCACTTACAGTCAACTTCACGGCCTCCTCCAACGCCCCCGGCGGCCAGCTGTACACCGTCGTGTTCTGCACCAACGCGGCTATGACCACCGGCTGCACCAGCCCCGTGGCGGTCGTGAGCGGCGCCCAGATCTCTGGCCTCGCGGCCGGCACCACTTACTTCGCCACCGTCACCGCGACCGCCTCGACAAGTTACCTGGCTGCCACCTCGACGGCCTCCGCGGGCGTCAAGGCCACCATCCAGCTCCTCACCCCCACCAGCGTCACCCCGACTGCCGGCACCTCGACCACTAGTGGCTCACTGAGCATTACCTTCACGGCCTCCTCCAACGCCGCCGCCGGCCAGACCTACACGGCCATCGCCTGCACCAACTCAGGCATGACCACCGGCTGTGTCACTTCCGCGAGCTTCACTAGTGGCGCCCAGGTGACCGGGCTCTCCGCGGGCACGTCCTACTACGTCACCGTCACCGCCAACGTCTCGGCCGGCTACCTGGCCGTCACCTCGGCTTACGTCGGACCGACGGTCGCCGTCGAACAGCTGCTCTCTCCGACCTCCGTCACCGAAGGCTACGGCTCCGTCAGTGGATCGTTGACCGTTTCGTTCACCGCCTCCACCAACGCCCCCGGTGGTCAGCTCTACTCGGCCCAGCTCTGCACCAACGTGAGCATGACCACCGGTTGCGTCACCGCCGCCACTATCGTGAGCGGAGGCCAGGTCACGGGACTTAGCGCCGGCACCGCCTACTTCGCCACTGTCACGGCTAGCGCCTCCACGGGCTACCTCAGCGCAACATCGACGGTTTCGACGAACCTTAAGGCCACGAGCGTCATCACCGCGCCCAGCAGCGTCGTCGTGACTCCCGGCGCGGGGCACAAGTTCTCCGTCACCTTCACCGAGACCGGTGGCGTCACCCCGGCCAGCTTCACGCTCACCTACTGCACCAATGCCGCGATGACCACCGGCTGCGCCACCATTCCGAACTTCACCTCAGGTACCTCGACCGGCAACATCTCGGCCGGCACCTACTGGGTCACCATCACCGCCGTCGCCCCCAGCGGCTACCTCAACAACACGTCGGCCGTAGTGGGACCGACGACGGTCTAAGAGAGTCATGAACCCCTCCGACCAGACGCCGATTTGCACCGCGAACCCGTTCCGTCGGGTCCCTCGCCGTGACGACGAGACCGGCGCCGCGCTGATCCTCGCACTCGCAATGGTCGTGGTCACGGGCGTCATGATGGTGAGCCTGCTCGGCTGGGCCAGCAATGATATAAACAACGTCGCCACCTTCAAAGGTGCGCAGGCCGAGCAATCGACTCTCAATTCAGCCGCCGAGGCCGCGATCGCCCAGATTCGCTACAATTTCGAGCCCCAGACAGTCAGTGTTTCGCCGCCCGCCCCCTGCTGGTTGCCCGCGGTGGGCGATGCTGGCTATCCCGCGGCTCAGGTGTCGGCGACCATCGATTTGAAGTCGTATGCCGTCAACGCGTGGTGCTCAACGCAGTGGAAGCCGCTCTCGAGTTCAACGCGAACCGTCACCATCTCGCTGTGCCGTTCGGCCACGATCGCCGCCACCTGTGCCGGCAGTCCGGAGTTGCGGGTGACCGTCACCTTCAACGACTACTCAGCGCCCGTGGCCCCATTGAATGGCGCCCGGTGCACTACGACGTGTGGCACGGGTATGGTGGTGTCGGGTTGGGTCTTCGATGGCACCGCCCCAAGCGTGGCTTCATTCTCCCCCACATCGGGAGCCGTAGGAACCACCGTGACCATCACCGGCATCGGTTTCACTGCGGGCTCTACGGTGCAGTTCGTCTCCACGAACCTTGCCGGCAACGTCGTTCTACCGGCCACCAACGTTGTCGTGGGCTCGACCACCTCGCTGACCGCTCAGGTCCCGGGCGTCGCAACCGGCTCGACCTACTACGTCGTCGTCACCACCCCTAGTGGAACTAGTGCTTTCGGCGCGAATTTCACTGGCTGATTCGCCGACACTTGTCCATCTGATTGTCCGGGAGGACTTCGGCGACTACTAGCCACCGAGCAGTCCTCCTGCCTTGTGAAGGTCTTGTCGTGAAACTAGGCATGGTCTGCTCATCGGGCCGCTACACGTCCTTCGTCCCGAACGTCATACGACGACCACTGGTACAGTCTTCGCGCGGCGTTCCTGGGGATTTTGACTCGGTGAGGCGAAGAAGCTCCGTCACAAAGGAGGAGTCGTGGCTCGAAGAATCTGTTCGGGCCGGACCCTCGACACACGGGACCATTTGGTCTGTCGTGGATCGATGACAGGGATGGAGCGAAGAAGGGTCGTCAATGGCGACTAAGTCGCAACCGGTCGAGCAGGTCATCGTCAAGTTGAAAGACGTCGACAATCTGCGCGGGTACGACACGAACCTGCTGATGGCGGCAAAGCGAGGGGGAATCGTCGACCAGCCCCATTGCCGTCGGCGCCCCCACCCAAGTCTTGGGCCGAATGAATGGGCTAAGCGCCCGGTGTTTCTCGAGCGGGAGAACGACCGCCTGAAGAAGATAGTGGCCGCGCAGACCTTCGACATCTCGACGTTGAATTAACTCAATAAGGGAGAATGGCGAGCGCGGCGCGGCAGCAAAAGGTGGCAAACTACCTCGTTCGCCAGTCCAAGGTCTCCGAGCACCGCGCTGGTCAACTGGCGTGGATACACCGCTGCACACAACGTGAGTAGCCGGTTCTCGGCGACGAACTGGTCAAATTCATCACTGAGACGAACAAGGTCAAGAATCAGCACTCTGATGAGGTCTTCGCCTCATGGCCAAGAACTTCCGCTTCCAGGGCTGCTTCTCGAATAACAGATGTTTCGACCGACTCTGGCGCCAAGGGGACGCCATCTGCCTCCTACCGAGCAGAACATGT
Organism: Acidimicrobiales bacterium; assembly: GCA_043782995.1. Classification (GTDB taxonomy): domain Bacteria; phylum Actinomycetota; class Acidimicrobiia; order Acidimicrobiales; family RAAP-2; genus RAAP-2. The sequence continues at coordinate 18,053 of JAYVZV010000011.1, forward strand.
CCGGACTAGCGGCCTCGGATGAGAGTGAGATCTCGGTCGCGATACTGCCCGTATTCGGACCCAATCGCGACCAGACCTACGACTTCGTGTTGGTTCGGGTTCGACGTCGTCGAGCAATTCGCATTTTTGATGTACTCGACGAGTCCTTAAGGGTGAAGTCGGCGAGAAGGCGTCGTGATCCCCCGGGGCACTCAGCGTCGGGGCGAAAACCGAGACACTCTTCGATAAGTTGTTCACGGCGGACAGAATCATGCCGGGACAGGGCAGGGAGTTCATTACCTCGACGGTGACCGACGGGTAAGGGGAGCGTCAGGCCGAGGCTATCTTCGTCGAGAAGGCCTGCCCAGCCAGACGCTTACGCCGAGCGCTTCATCGGCACAATGCGCCGCGACGTATCGAACAACGCGGAATTCGAGAAGATTGGAGGGGATCAACCGGTGGCTATCCGCTTCAACCAGGAATACATCGAGCCGCGGGTCCGTCGTTTTCTCGACTTGAGGGATGCGATAGATCGCGGAAACTCTTAGGTTGTTGCAGAATTGAGAGTATCCGGGAGAACTGGGATTATCCACTCGCTGAGCAGCTTTGAGCGTTCGGCGAGTGGTCTAGCACGCACGTGGACGGGGCGGGAACCACAGAAGAAGTGGGCAAGAAAGTAGCACCAACAGTGATGATTACAACTGGGTGCCAGCGTGGAATAGTTCTGACCTTGACAATGGATCTGGCCCAACTGGTCTTCAATCCGACTTGCCGACTCAATCAACGTCAGGTGAGCTGCATTCAATGCCAGATTGGCGCGATGAGCATTTAATTGCTCAGCGACGGGCAGCAGGCGCCACGATCGATCGTTGAATCCGTGGAGTGTCTTCTCAAGGTGAAGACCTGGGCTGGCGCGAATAGAAAACGGCCGAATCATGGGGAGCAACTCACCATGGGGGATAATTACGAAACACTATCTTTCGCGCTGAAACGACAGGCAAATACTACTTTTGATCAGCCAGAACGTGAACATTTACGATAAACTATCGTTTTAAACTGTGGTGTAGTAATTGTCAGGCAATTGCGTCTTTCACAATGAACTTCATGTACAATTTCGCGTAACCGTCCGAAACATTTTCAGCGGTTGAACAACTTGGGGTTGTTCCGAGTGTCGGCAATCCCACCAAAAGAAAAGGGAGCATGCAAATGATTTCGACCTACCAACGGCTTAAGCGCCAGAGGGATGCTGGAGAGATCGACGGTTTCACACTGATCGAACTCCTCATCGTGATCGTGGTCCTCGGTATCTTGGCCGCGGTCGTGATCTTCGCCCTCGGTGGCATTACCGGTAAGAGTGCCATCGCGGCCTGTCAGGCTGATGGAGCGACCGTTTCTACCGCAATGTCCGCATTCACCGCCCAGAATCCAAGTGTTGCACCGACCCAGGCGAACCTCGTCGCTGCGGCACTGGGTGGACCGTACATCCAGTCCTGGCCCTCCAACCTGCCGCACTACGCCTTTGTCATTACTGGTGGGGTGTTGACCGTTTCGGTGGCACCACCTGGTGCCGTGACGGGAGCGGGTGCATTTAGTAACTACAGCGGTCCGGCCTCTTGCCCCAATACAATCCAGTAGTTTGCTCGTTTGTTAGTTGATTCGAAGTGCCCGGCAATCTTGCCGGGCACTTCGAATCTCAGTGTCACTGGGGGATGTGAGTTGGTGGTTGGGAAGATACTCTTCGCAATGGAGTTACGACTGCCAAATTTCTGCGACTGGGAGGAGTTTCGATGAGTAATGAGCCGACCAAGGCAATCGAGCCTTGGCTACAGAAGCTCTGGGATCTAGGAGGTACGGACCTCCTACTTTCGGGAGGCTCTCCTCCGCGCATTCGAGTTGACGGAAGGTTGATTCCGCTGGCCGGCGTCCAAATCCTCACTGGCGAGCAGATTAACGAGATCGCTCAGGTTCTCCTCACTCCGGGACAGCAAATGATCTTCGAGGAGCAGCAAGACGTCGATTTTGCGTTCTCGTGGGCTGACCGGGCGCGAATTCGAGGCAGCGTCTTCACTCAACGGGGTCAGACGTCGCTAGCTCTTCGAATCATTCCCGCGAGGATTCCAACCTTCGAGGAATTAGGGCTGCCTTACGCCGCCAATTGGGTTGCCGAGCAGCCTCGAGGTTTCGTCCTGGTGACTGGTCCGACGGGATCGGGAAAATCGACCTCTCTGGCGTCGATTATAGACAAGATCAACGAGACCCGTCCCTGCCACATACTCACCATTGAGGACCCGGTGGAGTATGTGCACAACCACAAGGTGGCCGCCGTCAGTCAGCGAGAAGTAGGCCTTGACAGTCCGTCGTTTGACCGGGCCCTGCGATCAGCGCTGCGCGAGGACCCCGACGTACTGCTGATTGGCGAGATGCGCGACATCGACTCGATTCAGATCGCTTTGACGATGGCCGAGACCGGCCACCTGGTGTTCGCGACGCTTCACACGAACGACGCTCCTCAAGCAGTCGACCGAATCATCGACGTATTCCCCGCCTGGCGCCAAGAACAGACGAGGGTCCAGTTGGCTGCCTCGCTTAGTGCCGTCATTGCCCAACGGCTGGTTCCGAAGATCGGGGGAGGGATGGTCGCTGCCTTCGAGGTCCTCATCGCGACCAATCCGGTGCGGAACCTCATTCGCGAAGGTCGGTCCAATCAGCTTCAGAATGTCATGTTCACTAATACCAAGGAGGGCATGCAGACGCTGGAGAACAGTCTGGCGAAGTTGATTGTCGACGGTGTCGTCAGTTACGAGTCGGCCATGGCTATTACTGCCCACCCCAAAGAGCTTGTGCGGACACTCGAACAGATGGACCGGTCGTTCATTAAGGTATAAAGGGTGCAGTGACACCACAGCGCGGCCCCGACCTCCCTTATCAAGTAATCGCAGGAGTGACGCCTTGCGGGCGCCGTTGGCTCGTGGCAAGTGCGAAGATCGCCGGATCCAACTTTGCTCCTGAGCCTCCTCGGCTCTTCGATTCGTTCCTTGACGTACTCAGTGAGCGCCCGGCGTTTTCGATTGTCGTAATCAATTCGCCGATTGGCTACATGAACCTTCACAAGTCTGGATACAGAGACTGCGACGCGGAAGCTAGAGCAATGCTTGGCCGGCGCGGCGTCACCGTGAGGAAGGCGCCGGCGAGGGATGTACTTAACGGCATCATGCCCTGGAGAGACGCCGGCCTGGACGCGATTAGTGCAACAATGCTCCCGCGGTACATCGAGGTCTGGGCCGAGATGTCCCCGTACCGTCAGCGGACGATCTACGAGGGTCAGCCCGAGCTCAGCTTCTACCAATTGAACAAGGACACGCCCCTCCAATTCTCCAAGACGAGCGACGCCGGACACCAGGAGCGTCGGGCGATATTGCAAGCGAAGATGAACGGTATCGACAAGGTGGTCGACGCGAACCTTAAGACGGTGCGTGACAGTCACCTATTGGATGCCTCAGCACTGCTCTGGTCGGCTCGTCGAGTGTTCGCGCGGGCGGCCAAACGCATTCCGATCGAACCAAAGTGGGACAGCGAGGGCTTGCGAATGGAGATCGTCTACTAGCAGTGATGTCGTGGATTCGAGTGCCGCGTTGTGAGAAATCAACGATCCCGGTCGAGACCTGGTTCTCGTTGAGGCTCCCGAACTCTTGCTCTCCTTATGAGAACCTCTGGAAGGGAACGAGCAGCTCCGGTCCGGCGTAGATCGCGAGCGCGGCCCCCAGGGCCAAGAACACTCCGTAGGGTACGGGCTGGTCACGCCTCATCTTCTTGGTAGCGATTAGGGCGACGCCAATCGACGCACCAATCAAATTGGCGGCGAAAAAGCCTAGCAACACGTAGCGGATGCCCAGCCAACCTAATCCCAAACCGAGCAATAGTCCGAGCCGCACGTCGCCGAAGCCGAGGTATCGGGGGCTGGCAAAATTGAGCGCAAAGAAGGAAAGAAACCACACGACGGCGCAGATTCCCGCGATCAGGAGACGGTGCCACTGACCGGTCGCAGCGGCCGCGAGCACCAGTGAGAGGGCGAGTAGGACCAGCGTGGTGTAGACGACGGTCTTCGGCAGTATCAAGTGCTCGAGGTCAATGCAGGCCAGCGCGAACAGTCCAGCCAGGAAGATGGTGAGCGCCGGAAGTTCCCAACTGAATCCGACCCGCCCAGCGGCACCGGCGAACAGACCGGCGCAGGTCAGTTCCACGAGAGGGTAGCGCGGCGATATTGGCTGATCGCAGTCTCGGCACCGGCCACGCAAGAGCAACCACGAGACCACCGGTATGTTGTCGCGTTCACGAATTTGAGCGTGGCATGCGGGACAGGTGGAGCGAGGAGTGACTATCGACTCGTGGCGCGGGACACGGTAGATTACGACGTTGAGGAATGATCCGACGATGAGGCCCAGCACCGCGCATCCGCCAATGAGCAGTCCGAGCACGACGAGACCTAGCGTCCTTGGAGGCAGTTCATTGCCTCGAAGGCTAGTTGACCGACTAGCGCATTAGCAGAACTCCTAGGTCGGCGTTGTAGGTAACTTCGGTTGTTTCCCACTCCGGCCGGGCCCTTAGAGCCTCGACACCATTGAGCGATCTAGGGGCGGGTATTCACGATGGCACTTCGGAATTGCGTGTTGAAGCGCAAAGTTTCGGGATAAAATTTGTGGTAGCGGCCCGTGCAGTTGTTACAATCACAGTCAAGTGAATGTCCATTGTCAGTTGCAAATGCAAGTATCACTTGACATTGATGGAGTGCTGTGATTCGATGTAGTACTCCGTGTATTCCTACGAGATGTATGGTACCTACGCTCATCTGAAGGTTGGACTATGAATCACTCATCCAGGAGCGGGGTAATTGGCAACGACGTGGCTGCCCCTGCCCGTGCCGATTCAACATCGCGATTTTGGGCCGGGAGTGCCGAGGCCGGTTTCACCATGGTTGAACTTTTGGTCGTGATTGTGATCATGCCACTCATAATTGGCGCGATTTCTTTGGGGCTTTTTTCGGTGTTCTCGCTCCAGAATGGAGTATCGGGTCGTCTCGTTGACACGGGAAGCGCTCAGGTGGTGTCCTCGGTGTTCTTGAAGGACGTGCAAAGTGCCGCGCTGATTACGGAGTACCCTGCGACGCCTCAATGTCAGTCCGCGGCGTCGCCCGCTCCTGCGCAGACGCAGTTGTTGGGTTTGGCGTGGAGCGGCGGCCCGGTGCCCAGCAGCAGTGGCTCACTTCCTAGTAGCTACTCGACGTACGTTTCCTACGTGACCGAAAATATCGGTGGCTCCATTTCGCTCCTGCGTCAGTTCTGTTCCGGATTCAGCACGACTGCATCGACGACCACGATCGTGGCCACCAATCTTGACGTGGCGGGTACGACGGCTCCCGCAATCACATGTGTGTCGGCCACGGACTGTTTGGGCAACATTCCGCCGACAGGTCCAGGTGTGCCGCCTGGCTCGGGAGTCTGGATCCCGACGACCGAGATCAAAAATGTCACCTTCCAGGTTGTTGACCTAGTTCAAAGCGGTTCAGGTACGTCGACCACGCCGTTCCAATTCACTCTTACCGCGACGCCGCGAATCTTTGGTGGATCGGGCGGTGGTTCATCCTCCAATTTTCCATTTGCGCCTCTGACCCTGT
>JAYVZV010000012.1:0-65657 GCA_043782995.1 Acidimicrobiales bacterium
GATCACCTTGGCCGGCGCCGAGATCTCGCGGATGTCGTCGATCAACCCGACCCCGAAGATCACCGCAGCGCCGATCAACAGTCCACGAGGCTCATCGCCATTACGCGCGAAGATGACGTCGAATCGGTCGTTCAAGCGGGCCGCGGCGAGCGCGGCAACGAGGCCGACGAACATGGCGATGCCGCCGACGTCGGGGGTCGCCACGGTGTGGATTCGCCGCTCGGCGGGCTGGGCGACCCAGCCGACACGTCGGGCGACCCCACCGACGAGCGGCGTGAACACGAACGTGGCGACGGCAGCCACCAGCCCGATGAAGAGGTAGGAAGTCGTCGACGGCATGAGCGCTGGCGACTCTAGCGATCAGCTGTAGGCGGGGAACTTCGAGCAGAGCGCGGCGACCTCTGAGCGAACGGTGGCGAGTGTTGTTGCGTCGGCGCGATGACGCAACACTCGGGCGATCAGCGCAGCGATCAACGCCATCTCCGGCTCCTTCATCCCCTGCGTCGTGACCGACGGGGTACCGATGCGCACGCCACTGGTGACGAACGGGCTGCGCGGGTCGTCGGGGATGGTGTTGCGGTTCGTCGTGATGCCCGCACGGTCGAGGACCTCTTGGGCAACCTTGCCGGTCAGTTCCGCATCGAACTCGCGCAGGTCCAAGAGCACCATGTGGTTCTCGGTGCCGCCCGAGACGTTGCGGAAGCCCTCCTTCGCCAGCGCGGCGCCGAAGGCTACCGAGTTGGCGACGATCTGGTTGGTGTAGACGGCGAAGCTGGGCAGCGACGCCTCCTTGAACGACACGGCCTTGGCGGCGATGGAGTGCTCGAGGGGGCCGCCCTGCAGACCGGGGAAGACCGCCGAGTCAATCCTCTTGGCGTACTCCTCGCGACAGAGGATCGCGCCGCCCCGCGGCCCGCGCAGGGTCTTGTGCGTGGTGAAGGTAACGACGTCCGAGTAGGGCACGGGGTTCGGGTGCGAGCCACCGGCGATGAGCCCGGCGACGTGAGCCGAGTCGAACATCAACAGCGCGCCCACCTCGTCGGCGATTTCGCGGAACGGCGCGGGTTCGATGGCGCGGGCGTAGGCCGTCGCACCGGCGAGGATCATCTTGGGCCGGTGCTCGAGGGCCAGGTCTCGCACATTGTCGAAGTCGATCAGCTCGCCGGGAAGCTCGGGGTCGTCGGAGCGGCTCGTCACGCCGTAGGAGACGAAGTGCCACCACTTGGAGGTGATCGAGGCCGGGGAACCGTGCGTCAGGTGTCCGCCCTGGTCGAGGCGCATCGCCAGGATGGTGTCCCCAGGCTCGAGCAGCGCCTGGTAGACCGCAACGTTGGCGTTCGCCCCACTGTGGGGCTGGACGTTGGCGTGGTCGGCACCGAACAGCGACGTCAACCGGTGACGGGCGAGCTCTTCGACCTCGTCGACGACCTGGTTGCCGCCGTAATAGCGCCGGCCGGGATAGCCCTCGGCGTACTTGTTGGTCAGGACCGAGCCGGTCGCCGCCATCACCGCCGGCGACGCGAAGTTCTCGCTCGCGATGAGCTGGAGGGTGGTGGTCTGGCGGTCCCACTCTTGAGCCAACAGTGCGGTCATCTCGTCGTCGCGGGTAATCCAGGCGTCAAAGGGTGATGAACCCATGGGGCTACCTCTCTTCCTCGTGGCGCCCTTCGAGCGCGTCGATCTTGGCGATGCGCCCGTCGTGTCGGCCGCCCTCGGGAGTCGCGGCGAGCCAGGCCTTGAGGGCGTCGACGGCCACGGCCACGCCGGTCAGCCGAGCCCCCAGGCAGAGCACGTTGGCGTGGTTGTGCTCTCGCGCCAATCGGGCCGAGGTCACGTCGTGCACGACGGCGGCGCGCACTCCCGCGACCTTGTTGGCGGCGATCGACATCCCGATGCCGGTGCCGCAGACGCAGACTCCGAGGTCCGCTCCGCCCGAGGCGACGCAGCGTCCCACCGCGGCCCCGAAGTCGGGGTAGTCAACTGAGTTCCGGGCGTTGTCGGTGCCGAGGTCGACGACCTCGTGGCCCCAACCGGCCAGCGTCGACGCCATCAGCACCTTCAGGTCGTAGCCGGCGTGATCTGAACCAAGGGCGACTCGCATCGACTCCACCCTACCCGTCGGCCCCGAACGGACCGGGGTGCGAACACGGCGTCGACGGCCCGCGCTCGCGCGCCCGGGAGGCTGCGACGAGCAACCACCGACGACGAGAGGCCCGCGCATTTCGCCACAAATCTCCTCGTGAGCGCCGTCAGTAGTATCGGCCTATGAAGCAAGTTCTGCTCGCTCCGCCCTATCCCTCGACGCTCGACACGTCGTCGGAGCAGTTCGCGAAGAACCGCGCCGACATGCTCGAGCAGCTCGAGGTGATCGACGGACTGCTCGATGAGGCTGAGGCCGGGGGCGGCGAGAAGGCCATGGAGCGGATGCGCTCCCGGGGCAAACTGCCGGTGCGCGAACGCATCGCCCTCGTGCTCGACCCCGACGCACCCTTCCTCGAGATCTCCGCCCTCGCCGGCTACGACTCGGACTACGCAATGGGCGGCGGGATGATCGTGGGCATCGGCGTCATCGGCGGCACCGAGTGCGTCATCATGGCCAATGACCCGACCGTCCTGGGCGGAGCCCTCACGGCCTATTCGGCCAAGAAGTGGGCCCGCGCCCTCGAGATCGCCCGGGACAACGAGATCCCCTACGTCAGCTTCGTGGAGTCGGCCGGCGCGGACCTTCGCGTGGGCGCCGGGGGCAGTGGCGGCGGACGGATGCACACCGGCCACTTCGCCGAGAGCGGCCGATTTTTCTACGACCTCATCGAGCTCTCAAAGATGCGTGTGCCCACCGTCTGCGTCGTCTTTGGGTCCTCGACCGCCGGCGGCGCCTATCAGCCGGGCCTCTCGGACTACAACATCGTGGTGAAGGACCAGTCCAAGATCTTCCTCGCCGGACCGCCACTCGTGAAGATGGCCACGGGCGAGGAGTCCGACGACGAGACCCTCGGGGGCGCCCAACTGCACGCCGAGGTCTCGGGCCTCGGCGACTACTTCGCCGAGGATGAGATGGACGCGATCCGGTTGTGCCGCGAGGTCGTGTCGCACCTCAACTGGCGCAAGCGCGGACCGGCGCCGACGTTGCGCAGTGACGATCCGGTCTACGACCCCGAGGACCTGCTCGGCATTGTGAGCCGCGACCTGCGCCAGCCCGTCGACGTTCGCGACATCATCGCACGCGTCGTCGACGGCTCGCGCTTCGAAGAGTTCAAGGCCCGCTACGGGGCCACGATCGTTTGCGGCTGGGCCAGCGTCCACGGCTACCCGGTCGGGATCCTCGGCAACAACGGCGTCATCTACCCCCGGGCGGCCGAGAAGGCCGGCCAGTTCATCCAGTTGTGCAACCAGATCGACGTGCCGCTCGTCTTCATCCAAAACATCACTGGCTACATGGTGGGCAAGGAAGCCGAGGCCGAGGGGATCATCAAGAAGGGTTCGCAGATGCTGAACACGGTCACGAACTCAACCGTGCCCCACCTCACGCTGATTGTCGGCTCCTCTTACGGCGCGGGCACGTACGGCATGTCCGGGCGGGCCTTCGGCAACCGATTCACGTTCCTCTGGCCGACGGCCAAGATCGCGGTCATGGGGCCTAAGCAGATCGCCGGGGTGATGTCCCAGGTCCGTCGGGGCCAGGCGGAGCGCAATGGACTCCCCTTCGACGAGGCGGAGGATGCCGCCATCGTCTCGATGGTCGAGGAGTCCCAGGAGAAGGGCTCGCTCGCGCTCGCGGCCACCGGGGCGATAAGTGACGACGGCATCATCGACCCGCGCGACACCCGCACGGTGCTTGGTCTGTGCCTGTCGGTGGTGCGCTCCAAGCCCATCGAGGGCGCGACCAGCTACGGGGTCTTCCGGCTGTGACGTTTTCCACTCTGCTGATCGCGAATCGCGGCGAGATCGCGCGGCGAGTCATCAGGGGAGCTCGGTCCATGGGGCTTCGTTGCGTCGCCGTCTACGTCGACGCCGACGAGCGGGCCCCCTTCGTCGGTGACGCCGATCAGGCGATCCGGCTTCGCGACGGCTACCTCCACGGCGACGCCATCCTCGAGGCCGCGAGTCGCTCGGGCGCGCAGGCCGTCCACCCGGGCTACGGTTACCTCTCGGAGAACTCCTCGTTCGCGCAGCGGGTACTCGACGCCGGCCTCGTCTGGATCGGGCCTTCGCCCGAGGTCATCGCCGCGATGGGCGACAAGCTGGCCGCCAAGCGCATGGCCCGCGAGGCCGGTCTTCGCGTCCTCGCCTCGAGCGAGGACCCCGGCGACGCCGCCGCCGTGGGCTTCCCGCTCATGGTGAAGGCCGCCGGCGGCGGGGGCGGCAAGGGCATGAGGATCGTCCACGACCCCTCCGACCTCGCCGAGTCCGTCGCCGCGGCACGGCGCGAGGCCCTGAGCGGCTTCGGCGACGACCGCGTCTTCCTCGAGCGCTACGTCGCGCGCTCGCGCCACGTCGAGATCCAGATCCTGGGGGACCGCCACGGCAACTTGGTCCACCTCGGCGAGCGGGAGTGCTCGATCCAGCGTCGGCACCAGAAGCTCATCGAGGAGAGTCCGTCCCCGGCCGTGGACGGCGCCATGCGCTCGGCGATGGGCAACGCCGCGATCGAGCTGGCGCGCGCCATTCGCTACGAGTCGGCCGGCACGGTCGAGTTCATCGTGGACGAGGACACGCGCGACTTCTACTTCCTCGAGGTGAACGCCCGCCTGCAGGTCGAGCACCCGGTGACCGAAGAGGTCACTGGTATCGACCTCGTGCGAGAGCAGCTGCGGGTGGCCGCCGGCGAGCCCCTCGGCTACCAGCAGGACGACGTCACCTTCCACGGCCACGCCATCGAGGCGCGCCTCTGCGCCGAGGACGCGGTCGCCGGCTTCCTCCCCGCGACCGGGGAGATCTGCGCCTTCGAGCTCGCCGAGGAACCGACGGTGCGTCTCGAGTCCGGGGTCGTCGCCGGCTCGGTGGTGACGGTGCTGTTCGATCCCCTTCTCGCCAAGGTCATCGCGCACGCCCCGACCCGCGCGGAAGCGGCGTCTCGCCTCGCCCTCGCGCTCGAGCGCCTCCACCTCGGCGGGGTCACCACCAATCGCGACTTCCTCGCCAACACCCTGCGCCACGAGCAGTTCCTCGCCGGCGACACCACCACCGACTTCATCGAACGGGTCCAGCCGGCACTCGCGCTCGATCTGAGTGACGAGGAGCTCCGGTGGGCGGTCACGGCCGGCGCGATGTGGCTCCAACTGGCGAACCGGGCCCACGCGCCGGTGCTCGCAGCGGTGCCGAGCGGCTGGCGCAACGCGCGGCTCCCGCGCCAGAGCACGTGGCTGCGCTTCGAGGACCGAGTGATCGAGGTGACGTACCGCGCACGACGCGACGGGTCCTTCGACGTCGGGGCCGGGTCCGTGGCGACCGTGCACCACGGGAGCGAACGTCTGATCGACCTCGAGGTCGACGGGGTGCGCGCGACTCGGCGGGTGACGCGCCACGGGTCAACTCTCTACGTCCAGGTCGCGCGAGGCACCGCGGTGCTGGCGATCGTGCCGCGCTTCGTCGCGCCCGGGATCGAGCTCGTCCACGGCGGCCTCGTCGCTCCGATGCCGGGGGCCATCATCGACGTGCGCGTCGTGGTCGGTCAGGAGGTCGCCGCCGGGGAGACGCTCGTCGTGATGGAGGCGATGAAGATGGAGCACGTGATCAGCGCGCCGGGCTCGGGTACGGTCACCGAGCTGTTCGTCGCCGTTGGCCAACAGGTCGACAGCGGGGCCGCATTGCTCGCAATTGACTCGGCCGACGACTCGGGAACTCCGTCATGACGTCGCCGATCCGCATCGCCAACTGCTCGGGCTTCTACGGCGACCGGCTCTCGGCCGCGCGCGAAATGGTCGAAGGCGGACCGATCGACGTCCTGACGGGCGACTGGCTCGCCGAGCTGACGATGCTCATACTCGCGAGGACTCAAGCGAAGCACCCCGGCGCGGGCTACGCGCGAAGCTTCGTCGCTCAGATGGAGCAGGTCATGGGTACGTGCCTCGACGGGGGCATCCGGATCGTGTCCAACGCCGGCGGCCTCGACCCCGACCACTGCGCCGAAGCCGTCGCCCAGGTCGCCCAGCGGCTCGGCCTCTCGCCGAGGATCGCCTACGTGAACGGAGACGACCTCCTGGGACGACTGGGTGAGCTCCAGTCGGCCGGCGTCGACCTCGCCCACTTAGAGACCGGCGAGCCGGTCGGCGATACGAGTCGCTTCATCACGGCCAACGCCTATCTCGGGTGCTTCGGCATCGTCGACGCGCTGGCCCAGGGAGCGGACATCGTCATCACCGGACGGGTCACCGACGCCGCGGTCGTCTGCGGACCGGCGGCCTGGCACCACGGGTGGTCCCGCGATCACTGGGACGCCCTCGCGGGCGCGGTCGTGGCCGGCCACGTCATCGAGTGCGGCGCGCAGGTCACCGGCGGCAACTACTCGTTCTTCACCGAGGTGGAGGGCATGGAACGGATCGGATTCCCGTGGGTCGAGATCGCCGAGGACGGCTCGTCGATCGTGGGCAAGCACGACGGGACCGGCGGCGAGGTCTCCGTCGGCACGGTCACCTCACAGCTCCTCTACGAGATCGCCGGCCCGTCGTACCTCGGCCCCGACGTCTCGGCGAGGTTCGATACCATCTCGCTCGAGCAGGTCGCCAAGGACCGCGTGAGGATCAGCGGCACTCGGGGCGAGCCGCCGCCGCCGACCTTGAAGGTCGCCATGAACGAGATCGGCGGCTACCGCAAGGACCTGAACGTGGCCCTGACCGGTCTCGACATCGAGAAGAAGGCCCGGCTCGTCGAAGAGGCCTTCTGGGTCGCGTGCCCCTTCGGCCCCGACGACTTCGACAGCGTGACCATGCGGCTCATCCGTACCGACAAGCCCGACCCGGCGACCAACGAGGAGGCCGTCGCCCTGTGGCGGCTCACCCTGAAGGACCGCGACGAGCGAAAGGTCGGCCGGGCCGTCGCCGATGCCGTCGTCGAACTGGCGCTCTCCACGGTGCCGGGCTTTTTCATCACCGGCAGTGCGCCGTCGGCCGGGTCGGCCTTCGGCGTCTACCGTCCGGCCCTGGTACCGGCCGACCTGGTGCCCCAGTACGTGACGATGCTCGGCGGCGAGCGCACCGTCGTCGACTCCGTCGCCCCGCCGGGTTCGGTAGTCGTCGTGGGCGACGAGGGCCCGAAGGTTGCCGCGCCGACCGGCCCGACGACGTCGATGGCGCTCGGCGACCTCTGCGGGGCGCGCTCGGGCGACAAGGGGGGCAACGCCAATCTCGGCGTCTTCGCGCGCAGCGACGAAGTGTGGGCGTGGCTCGACGGCTACCTCACGCTCGAAGAGGTCCGCCGGCTGCTGCCCGAGACGGCCGATCTATTGATCGACCGCTACCGGCTCCCCGCCCTGCGCTCGCTCAACTTCGTCATCCACGACCTGCTCGAGGAGGGCGTCGCCGCCTCCACCCGACAAGACGCCCAAGCCAAGGGCCTCGGCGAGTGGCTGCGCAGCCGCGTGGTGGAAGTGCCGGTCGCGCTGCTGAGTGAGCCATGAGCGAGCTCGACGACCTGCGCCAGGACCTCTTCACCGAGCAGCACTCGCTCGACCACATCCTCGCCGGCATCGACGACGCGCAGTGGCACCTCGCGACGCCGAGCGCCGGTTGGGACGTCGCCGATCAGATCGGCCACCTCACTTTCTTCGACGGCACCGCGACCATCGCGATCAGTGACCCCGAAGCGTTCCGCGCCAGCGTCGTGGACCTCATGAACGGTGCGGCCGCCGCCGGATACGACGAGTTCACGCTGGGCCGGTTCCGCTCGCTCGAGCCCCGGGTTCTGCACTCGGTGTGGCGCACGAACCGCACCGAGCTGGGCGAGGCGGCGCTCTACCTGCGCCACGACGCGCGGATCGACTGGTACGGACCGGCGATGTCGGCCAAGACCTTCCTGACGGCGCGGCTGATGGAGACCTGGGCTCACGGCACCGACGTGGCCGACGCCCTGGGCAAGCGGCTGCCCGCCACCGACCGGCTCCGCCACGTCGCCCAGCTCGGCTTCATCACCCGCCGATGGTCCTACACGGTGCGGGGCGAGGAGCCGCCCGACGGTTCGGTCCGAGTCGAGTTGACGAGCCCGATGGGCGGGCTCTGGTCGTGGGGGCCCGACGCCGCCGACGACGTTGTGCGCGGACCGGCCGAGGACTTCTGTCACGTCGTTACCCAGCGCCGCCACCTCGACGACACGTCGCTCGCGGCCGGCGAGCTCGCACGGCACTGGTTACTGCGCGCGCAAGCCTTCGCCGGCGGGCCGACCGAGGGACCCGCGCCGGGGGTTCGACATGTCGCTGGTTGAGTCGATGGTCAGCGAGGGCGTGGCGACAGTCACGCTCTGCGACGAGGAGCGTCGCAACGCCCTCAGCCGACAACTGCTCAACGAGCTCGTGGCGGCGATCGACGACCTCGAGCGCGACCCCGAGGTGCGCGTTGCCGTCGTCACCAATCGCGGTCGCGTGTTCTGCGCCGGAGCCAACCTCGCCGAGCGTTCGGCGACGGCCGAGGGCCGCAGCGTCGAACTCAGCGAGCTGTTCCAGCGGATCAAAAACTCGCCGAAGCCCTTCGTGGGTCGGATCTCGGGCCACTGCGTCGCGGGTGGCGTCGGCCTCGCCGCGGTTATGGACGTCTCGGTCGCCCTCGAGTCGGCGATGTTCGGCTTCACCGAAGTGCGCGTTGGGGTCGTACCCGCGATGATCTCGGTCGTCTGCCTGCCCAAGATGCGTCTCGGCGACGCGCAGTCGGCGTTCCTGCGGGGTAACCGGTTCGATGGCGTCGAGGCGGCGCGCCTCGGCCTCATCAACCAGGCGGTCGCGGCCGAGGAGCTCGACGTCGCGGTGAGGGCGGTCGTCAACGACCTGCTCGCCGGCGAGCCCACGGCCATTGCCGAGGCCAAGCGTCTCACCGTCGTCGTGCCCACGATGTCCCTCGGGGAGGCCTTCGCCTGGACGACGGAAGTCTCGCGCCACCTGTTCGCGAGCGACGAGGCCCGCGAGGGGATGGCTGCGTTCTTAGAGAAGCGCCCCGCAGCCTGGGTGCGCCGCCTGAGTGGCGCCGACCCGGCCTAGGAACCTCCGATCCAGCCCGATCGTCCACTCCCAGAGTTGCACTCCTAGTGAAGAGTCGACCGACGCGGAACCTGAGGCGCTCGACCGCCCACCATCAAGGGCTCGGCGACTTGACCGAGGCGGCGCGCAATGGGCTGATCACACTAGGGAGTTCCGGGGCCGAGTAGCCCCGTAATCACCCCGACGCCGACCGATCCGACGCGGACCATCCGCCACGGCCCCTCCGAGAGGTCCACGACCGATGAGACCTCGCCCGAACGCTCCCCGTCGTCGAGGACGCCGCGGAGTTCGTCGCGCGAAGCGAACGCGGCCAGTACCTCGTCGGCGGAGTGGCAGGGCAGCTCGCGATGTTCGTTCGCACTGGAGACCGCGAGCGGACCCGTGCGCTGGATGAGCCGACGTAGCACGACGTCGTCGGGGAGGCGGAAGCCCGCCGAATCGCCTGCGCTCCCGACCCGCCGGGCCAGCGCCGAGGGCACCCGCACGACGATCGTGAGGGCGCCTGGCCAGAACGCCTCCGCCAGCCGTCGGCCGCCGTCGGGCCACGTGACCCCGAAGGTCGAGATCTGGTGCATCGAATCGACGAGTATCGGTAGCGGATTCGAGGCCGGCCGATGTTTGAGTGCGAAGAGGCGCTCGACGGCCAGGGGATGGGCGAGGGACGCCGCGACGCCGTAAACCGTATCGGTCGGCACGGCGACTACCCCACCGTCCAGAATCGCCTCGACCGCCTCCTCGAATCCCAGGCGGCCCGTCACGGGCGCCGAGCGACGAGGATCCGTGGCCATCCCGCCAAATCGTCGAGGTCGGCCACGTCGACGTAGCCGGCGGCGCTCGCCGCGTCGAGCACCGCCTCACGCTGCATGTGACCATGCTCACACACCAAGCGTCCACCCGGGGACAGCCACGCGAGGGACTCGCCAATGATCACTTCGAGGTCGGCGAATCCGGGGGCCGCGATCGTGTCGGGAGCGACCAGGGCGTCGATCGGCTCGTACTCGAGCACCGGATCGAGCGAGGCGAACTCCTCGGCGCTGACGTAAGGGGGGTTGGCGACGACGAGGTCGACCCGTCCGCGCAACGACTGATCGAGGTCCCGGGTCCAGGACGACCGCACGAACGAGACCGCGTGCAGGCCGTGCTTGCGGGCGTTCTGGCGCGCGACCGCCAGCGCGTCGGGCGACTGGTCGACCGCGACCAACGTGGCGACGACGCCACGCTCGAGCAACTCGGCCACTAGCGACAGCCCGATCGCGCCCGATCCGCACCCGAGGTCGACGATCACCGGTGCAATGACGTCGCCCTCGGCGAGCGACGCGAGGGCGACCCCGACGAGCTCCTCGGTCTCGGGGCGCGGGATGAGGACCCGCGGGTCGAGGTCGAGGTCGAGCGAGCGGAACGGCCAGTGGCCGAGCACGTACTGCAGCGGCTCACCGTCGAGGCGCCGCTGGACGGCCGCGCGCAGTCTGGCGAGGGCCTCGTGGTCGTCGGCGCCGAACTCCTCGAGCAGCCAACGGGCCTCGCGCCGGTGGAGACCGGCGTCGATCAGCTCGGCGACCAGGTAGGGGTTAGCGTCCGTCACTCTCGGCCAGTTGTCGCGCGCGCTTCTCGGCGAGCAGCGCGTCGACGTAGGGGTCGAGGTACCCGGCCAGCACGTGGTCGAGCGTGTAAGTCGTCAGGTTGATCCGGTGGTCGGTGACCCGGTTCTCCTTGAAGTTGTACGTGCGGATTTTCTCGCTGCGCCCGCCGCTGCCGAGCTGGGAGCGTTTGAGGTCGCCCTGCTCACTGGCCTGGGCGTCCTGGGCCGCCTTCAGGAGTCGCGAGCGCAAGACGATCAGGGCCTTGGCGCGGTTCTGGATCTGGCTCTTCTCATCCTGCATCGCCACGACGATGCCCGTCGGCAGGTGGGTGATGCGAACGGCCGAGTCGGTGGTGTTGACGCTCTGCCCGCCGGGGCCCGACGAGCGGTAGACGTCGATCTTGAGGTCGCCCGGGTTGATGTCGACGTCGACCTCCTCGGCCTCGGGCAATACCGACACGGTCGCCGAGGAGGTGTGGACGCGGCCCTTCGCCTCGGTGACCGGAACGCGCTGGACGCGATGCACGCCGGCCTCCTGCTCCAGTCGGGCCCACACGTCGTCGCCCTTGAGGAGGTAGATGGCCTCGTCGAGGCCGCCCTGCTCGGACTCGCGCTCCTCGATGACCTCGAGCTTCCAGCCGCGAAGGGCGACGTAGCGCCGGTACATCTGGGCGAGGTCGCCCGCGAAGAGGTTGGCCTCCTCGCCGCCCTCGGCACCGCGGATCTCGAGGATGACGTTGCGCCCCTCGTTGGGGTCGCGCGGCAGCAGCAGCGTCTCCAGGGTCGACTCGAGCTCGGGCAGGCGGGTCTCGGCGATGTTGACCTCGTCGCGCCAGAGCTCGCGGTCGTCGCCGCCGGTCTCGTTGAACATCTCCTTGGCGGTGGCGAGGTCCTCGCGCGCGGACTTTAGCTCGCTCCAGGCGTGGTTGATCTCGGCCAGTTCCTTGTGGCGACGTGAGAGGTCCCGCAGCCGATTGAGGTCTGATGCCACGTCGGGCTCGGCGAGGGCCGCCTCGACGGCACGGAGCTCGTCGGCGAGGACGGTCAGGGTCTCGTCAATGGAGCGCACGGAGGGTGAGCCCGGGGGCCTCTAGGCCTTGGGAGCCCGCCCCTTGGTCTTTTGCGCGTAGCGGCGCTGGAAGCGCTCGACGCGTCCTCCGGTGTCGACAAGCTTCTGCTTGCCCGTGAAGAAGGGGTGGCACTCGTTGCACAGCTCCACGGTCATTGCGGGCTTGGTCGACTGGGTCGTGAAGGTGTTCCCGCACGAGCATTTGACGGTCGCGTCGCCGTACTGGGGGTGAATGTCTGGCTTCATGAGTGCTCCTTGCAGCGAATGAAGAGTTTAGCGGCAAATCAACTGGTCGAGGCGGGGCCCCGGGCGATCTCGTTCAGGAACTCGTCGTTGGACTTGGTGGTCTTCAGTTTGTCGATCAAGAGCTCGAGCCCGGCGGCCTCGCGGCCCTCGGAGGCGAGGCCGTTGAGCACCCGGCGCAGCTTCCACACCTGGGCCAGCGCCTCGCGGCTGAACAGCAGCTCCTCGTGACGCGTCGAGCTGGCATTCACATCGATCGCGGGGTAGATGCGACGCTCGGACAGACGGCGGTCGAGCTTCAACTCCATGTTGCCGGTGCCCTTGAACTCCTCGAAGATCACCTCGTCCATCTTCGAGCCGGTCTCGACGAGCGCCGAGGCGAGGATCGTCAACGAGCCACCCTCCTCGATATTGCGCGCCGCGCCGAAGAACTTCTTGGGCGGATAGAGCGCGCCGGAGTCGACTCCACCGGACATGATGCGACCCGTCGCGGGGGCGGCGAGGTTGTAAGCGCGCGCGAGGCGCGTGATGCCGTCGAGGATGATGACCACGTCACGTCCCTGCTCGACGAGTCGCTTGGCACGCTCGATGCACAGTTCGGCCACGTGGGTGTGCTCCTCGGCCGGACGGTCGAAGGTCGAGGAGATGACCTCGCCCTTGACGCTACGACGCATGTCGGTCACTTCCTCGGGGCGCTCGTCCACGAGCAGGACCATCAAGTGCACCTCGGGATTGTTCACCTCAATCGACTGGGCAATCTGCTTCATCACCGTCGTCTTGCCGGCCTTGGGCGGCGAGACGATGAGCCCGCGCTGGCCCTTACCAATCGGTGACAGGAGGTCCACGATGCGCGGCGTCAGGTCCGATTTGCCCTCATTGGTCTCGAGGTTCAGCTTCTCGTCCGGGAAGAGCGGCGTCAGGTCCTCGAAGCGCGGGCGTAGGCGCGCCACTTCGGGGTCCATGCCCGCCACGCTGTCGACGCGCAGCAGCGCCGGGTACTTCTCGTTCGACGCCGCCGGGCGGAATCCCCCGACAATCGAGTCACCCTTGCGCAGGTGGTAGCGCCGAACCTGGTTGATCGAGACGTAGACGTCGTTGGGCGAGGGGTGGTAGCTCTTCGTTCGCAAGAAGCCGTATCCGTCGTCGCGCAGGTCCAAGAGACCCTCGATCTCGATGAGCTCACCGGCGTAGGGCTGGTCGGCGTTGGGCATGGCGTCGCCGGCGAACCGCTCGCGACCATTGCGGTTGCGGCGGTTGCGGCGGTTGCGACCGCCGGCGTCGTTGCCGAAGTCGCGGGGCTGACGATCCTCGCGGGGTTGGCGGTCCTGGCGGGGCTGGCTGGACGGGCGAGGGTTCGGCTGGGCCCGGTCGGCGAGCGCGGGAGCGGGGGTAGCGGTCGACTCGTCGCTGGACGACTCGTGGCCGTTCGAGGACTCGGGCCGGTCCGGGGTGACGTCGGCGACGAACTCACCGAGCAGGTTGTCGAAGTCGTCGTCCGGGGTGGCGACCGTCCGACGGGACCGCACCGCTCGCGACGGCAGGGCCCCGGCGTCGTGGGCGACGGCGGTGGTGACGGAGGCGGGGGCGGGATCGCCCATGATCGCCTCGATGAGCGCCGCCTTGGAGGCGCGCGCCGACACGTCGACGCCCTTCACCTTGGCGATGGTTTGGAGGTCTTCACGTGTCTTCGACTCGAGATCCGACCGGTCTGGGGAGGGCCTTGCAGCCATGGAGGTTCCTTTCTCGCCGCTGGCAAAAGTTCAGCCGAACGGAGAAGAAAATCAAGAAATGCCGTCTGGGAAGAGTTCCTCACGTCGGCGGAAAGGCCGGACGTGGACGACATCAAGCAGTGTAGCGCAGTCTTCGCCGAATGCAAGCCTACGGCGATTTCCCCACGAGCGGGCTGAAGTAATGACGTTGACGCGCCGTCGCGCTGACACCGTCGGATCAATGTTCGACGGGTCACCGCAGTGTCCCCGAAGAGAGTTCGCGCGCCAAGGGCCCCGGTCCGACTAGGCCATCTCGGCGAGGAGCGCCTTCAAGGTCGCGTCGACGACC
The DNA here is from genome assembly GCA_043782995.1 of Acidimicrobiales bacterium. GTDB lineage: Bacteria > Actinomycetota > Acidimicrobiia > Acidimicrobiales > RAAP-2 > RAAP-2. The sequence goes on from JAYVZV010000012.1 coordinate 14,131, forward strand.
TTAGGCGTCACGCTGGTATCGACGGCGGTGTCCGGGTCCTTCAGTCCGTTGCCGGTCAGCACGCATACGACCGTCGAGTCCTTAGGCACACCGAACTTCACGAGTCCCGCGACCGACGCGGCCGACGCGGGCTCGCAGAAAATCGACTCGGAGCGCGCGAGGTACCGGTAGGCGTCGAGAATCTCGTCGTCGGTGACCGAGCGGATGTCGCCGAGAGACTCGTGGATGACCTCGAGCGCCGGGACCCAGCTCGCCGGATTGCCGATACGGATAGCGGTCGCGATCGTCTCGGGGTTCGTGACGGGGTGTCCGAGGACGATCGGCGCGGCGCCGGCGGCCTGGAAGCCCCACATCTTGGGCAACGTCGTGCAGCGCCCGGCGAAGTGGTACTCGGTGAAGCCACGCCAGTAGGCGGTGATGTTGCCCGCGTTGCCGACGGGGATCGAGAGGATGTCCGGGGCCCGGCCCAAGACGTCGACGATCTCGAAGGCGCCGGTCTTCTGGCCCTCAATGCGGTCGGGGTTGATCGAGTTGACGATGGTGATCGGCAGGTGTTGGGTGAGCTCGCGCGCGAGGTTGAGCGCCTGGTCGAAGTTGCCGCGGATCTGGATGACCTTGGCGCCGTAGACGATGGCCTGGGCCAACTTGCCCAGCGCGATCTTGCCTTCGGGGACCAGCACCACGCAGTCCATACCGGCCTTGCCGGCGTACGCCGCCGCCGCCGCCGACGTGTTGCCGGTCGAGCCGCAGATGACGGTCTGGGCTCCGAGGGCCTTGGCTTTGGTGATCGCCATGGTCATACCGCGGTCCTTGAACGAGCCCGACGGGTTGAGGCCCTCGTACTTCAACCAGACGTCGGCGCCGAGTCGCTCCGAGAGCCGGTCGGCGTGGATGAGCGGGGTGTTGCCCTCTTGCAGGGTGATGACCTCATCGACTCCGTCCAGGTCGAACCACTGCGCGTACTCCGCGAGGAGCCCCTTCCAGCCGGTCACCCATCGCTCCCGTTGATGACCCGGATGCAGGCGCCGATCGAATCCACCGAGTCCAGATCGGCCAGTTGACTCACGGTGGCCTCGACGTCGCTCGTTCTGGCTAGGTGGGTGAGGAACGAGAGACGCGCCTCGTCGGCGATCCCCGACTGCTCCATCGACTGGATCGAGACGCCGTTGGCCCCGAAGATACCCGCGACCGCGGCGAGCACTCCCGGTCGGTCGAGGACGTCGATGCTGAGGTAGAAGACGCTCGAGAGGTCCCCCGCCGGCACGCTGTGCAAAGAGTCGTCCACGCTGAAGGGGACGTCGTGGCGCCCGCTCACCCGGTTGCGCGCGGCGTCGAGCACGTCACCGAGCACCGCGGTCGCCGTCGGCTCCCCGCCGGCCCCCTGGCCCAGCCACATCAACGGTCCGCTGCGCGCCCCTTCGACGAAGACGGCGTTCATGGCCCCGTGCACCGAGGCGAGGGGGTGGTCGACCGGGACCATGGCGGGGTGGACCCGCCGTGAGATGCCCGACTCGCCGACGCGCTCGGCCACCCCGAGCAGCTTGATGACGTATCCCGCCCGGCGCGCGAACTCGACGTCAATCGACCTGACCCGGGTGATCCCCTCGCGCGAGATCCCCTCTCCCACGAGCTCGGTCCCGAAGGCGAGCGAGGAGAGTATCTGGACCTTGGCGGCAGCGTCGAACCCCTCGACGTCGGCGGAGGGGTCGGCCTCGGCGTAGCCCAGGGCCTGCGCCTCGGCGAGGGCCGCCGCGTAGTCGCTGCCCTCGGAGGTCATCTTGGAGAGGATAAAGTTGGTCGTTCCGTTGACAATGCCCATCACACGGTTAATTCGCTCGCCGGCGAGCGACGAACGGAGCGCTCGCAGGATCGGGATTGCGCCGCCGACGGCCGCCTCGTAGAAGAGGTCGGCACCGTGCTCGTGGGCCAACTGCGCCAACGCCGTGCCGCACTCGGCCATCAGTGCCTTGTTAGCGGTGACGACCGAGACACCGTGGCGAAGGGCGGCCTCGATGTGGGTGCGCGCCGGCTCAAGGCCCCCGGCCAACTCCACGAGGACGTCAAGGTCCGCGCGGTTGCTCAGCGCCTTAGCGTCGGTGGTCACCAGTTCGGCCGGGACCCCCGGGCGGGTCTTCGAAGAGTCGCGCACGGCGACGCCGACGAGCTCAATCGGCCCGGTCGCGGCGTCCAAGAGCGCGGCGTGGCGGCTTTCGTCAGTCAGGAGTTGGACAAGGGCGTTGCCGACAAAGCCGGCCCCAATAATCCCGACACGAACGACCGGCTTCTCCACCCATAGAAGGCTAACCGACTCTACTGTGACCGCCGGTCAGACCTCGAGTTGCGCCAGGTCCTCGAAGGTCTCTCGTCGCAGTACTTCCCGCGCGAGGCCGTCACCGACGAACACGACGGCGGGGCGCGTGGCCCGGTTGTAGTTCGAGGCCATGGAGTAGCCGTAGGCGCCAGTCACCGGCGTCACGATGATGCTGTCGACGCCGGTCGTTGACGCCAGCCACGCCTCGTCGATCAGGACGTCGCCGCTCTCGCAGTGCTTGCCGACGAGGCGCACGCCCTGGGGCCGAACGGCGAGCGGCTGGGCGACGTCGAAGGCCTCGTAGCCCGAGCCGTAGAGGACGGGGCGGGGGTTGTCGCTCATACCTCCGTCGACGGCCATGTAGGTCCGTTGGGCCACCGGCTTCACGGCTCCGACCCGGTAGAGCGTGAGTCCGGCCTGGGCCACGACCGAGCGGCCCGGCTCGGCGATCAGACGGACGGCCCTATCGAGTCCGCTGTGGCGGGCGGCGTCGCGGATCGCCTGTCCCCACTCGGAGATCGAGGGGGCCGACTCCCCTGCCACGTACGCGACACCGAGTCCCCCGCCGACACAGAGCTCGTCGAATCCGTCGTCGTGGGTGAATCTCGCGAGGATCGTCAACGATTCGACGAATCCGCCCACGTCGAAGATCTGCGATCCGATGTGGGCGTGGACGCCGTGCAGCGTGAGGCCCGGGATCTCGCGCAGCATCGAGATAGCTTTTCGGGCCTCGCCGGTCGCCACCGAGAAACCGAACTTAGTGTCCTCTTGACCGGTCCGCACGAACTCGTGGGTGTGGGCCTCGACGCCCGGCGTGACACGCACTAGGCAGTCGAGCGGCGTCGAGGAGCTGACCATGGCGCGGAGTCGCTCGATCTCGTCGAAGTTGTCGACGACGACCCGGTGGACACCAACGGCGATGGCCCGCTCAAGTTCCTCGTGGGATTTGTTGTTGCCGTGCATGATGACGCGGCCCGCCGGGAGGCCCGATCGCAGCACGATGTCCAGCTCTCCGCCCGTCGCCACGTCGATGCACAGACCTTCTTCGTAGGCCAAGCGAGCCATGGCGCCGCAGAGGAACGCCTTGGAGGCGTAGGCGACGCCGTCGTCAAAGGCGGCGGCGGCCTCGCGGCACCGCGCCCGCAAGGTCGCCTCGTCGTAGACGAAGAGCGGCGTCCCATAGGTGGCGGCGAGGTCGTGCAGGGAGACGCCCCCGATGGTGACATCGTTATCGCTCAACGTCGCCGTGTCCGGAAGGAGGGAAGCGAGGATCGGTTCGGCACCCATGCAGCAACATTAGAAGTTGTCGGCGCTCGAACGAAAGCTGGCGCAGATACCACGTTCGGTAGGCCGGGCGGCAGGTCCCCGTAGTTCAGCGGCTAGCGCCTCGGCCACCGAAGCCATGGAGAGCAGGTTGGAACTCGGCCCGCGGCGTCACTGCCTCGCGCACCAGTGACGCCGCGAAGGAATCGCTTCGACTTGACCGATGTGACGAGTGATTCGCCGCCCCTACTCGGTCGTCGACTTCGTATCGTCTTCCAGGAGAGCACCAAGATTGCTCAGAACCACGCTGGCTCCGTGGGCCAGAAGCTGGTCGGCGTAGTCGTGACGACCCCCGTCATCATGATGATCGACCCCGATCACTAGGGCGAACCGACCGGCCCGTCCGGCCTCCACACCGGCCAAGGCGTCTTCGAGCACGACGGCGTGTGAGGCGTCGACGGTCAGGGTCCTCGCCGCTTCGAGAAAGCTGTCGGGGGCCGGCTTGCCGGCGAGGTGACGCTCTTTCACGACGTTCCCGTCCACGATGGCGTCAAAGAGTCCTTCGATTCCGGCCGTCGCCAAAGCGGCCTTCGTGTTCTGGCTCGCCGAAACGACCGCGACCTTAACCTTCAAGCGGCGAAGTTCGTTGACGAGTTCGATCACCCCTTCGTAGACCGCCACGCCCTCGGTCCGCATCACCTTCAACACCAGTTCGTTCTTTCGATTGCCGACCCCGTCGACCGAGCGGACGTCGGGTCCATCCGAGGCGGTGCCTTCGGGGAGGACGATTCCGCGAGCCTTGAGAAAATTGCGAACCCCGTCTTCACGGGGCTCTCCGTCGACGTACTTTTGGTAGTCGGCTTCGGGGTCAAATGGCGCGTACCTCTTGCCGGTACGGGCCGATTCACCCACGAGGAACTCGTCGAAGGTCTGCTTCCACGCCGCGGCGTGGACGAGCGCCGTTTTGGTCAAGACCCCGTCCATGTCGAAGAGCCACGCCTGGTAGGCATTCAGGTCAATTCGAGGGACCTCATCTCCTCCCTTGCCCATGATCGTCGTCACGGGCCCTCGATGGCGTCGGGTCGGGTGACGAGTCGTCGCGCGGGCTCTCGACCGAATGGCTGTGTTGGGCGCGCCACTCCGAGTAGCGAGTCGTCGACCGGTCGAGTTTCGAAAACGGCCGGACCGCCCTCGGACAACGTGAATTTCTCCCCACAGTGGTACAGCTCCAACGGCGAGCCTTCCATCAACGAGTACGTGGTCGCCCCCGGGGTCGTCTCGACGCGAAGGCGACGGCCGCGGAAGACGATTCCGAAAGCCAGTCGGGTGATTCCGTTCGGGAGACGAGGGGCGAAGGCCAGCGAGCCGGACCTCTCCCGCATACACCCGAGTCCACCGACCAGCGCAATCCAAGTGCCCGCGAGCGACGCAATGTGGAGCCCGTCTCGCGTGTTGTGCTGCAGGTCCCCTAGATCGATCAGGGCGGCCTCGGCCAGGTAGTCATAGGCGAGGTCCAACTGCCCGACTTCGGCGGCAACCACCGATTGGATGCACGCCGAGAGGGACGAGTCTCGAACCGTCAACGCCTCGTAGTAGGCGAAGTTCACCGCTTTCTGCTGGGAACTGAAACTATCGCCGCACCGGTACATCGCCAAGACGAGGTCCGCCTGCTTCACCACCTGTTTGCGATAGAGGTCGAAGTAGGGAAAGTGCAGGAGCAGCGGATACTGTTCGGCAGTCGTCGCCGCGAAGTCCCATCGTTGGTGCGACGTGAAGCCATCGGCCTGTTCGTGCACGCCAAGCTCTTCGTCGAACCGCACGACCATGGAGCGGGCCACGTGACGCCAGGCGGCGATCTCCTCTTCGTCGACCCCAAACTCATGCGCCTTCCCCGGATTGCGTTCCGCCACGTCGGCGGCACCTTGCAGGTTGCACTGGGCCATCAGGTTGGTGTAGAGGTTGTTGTCGGCGACGGCGCTGTATTCGTCAGGTCCCGTGACGCCGTCGATGCAAAAGTCGCCCCGCTCATCAAAATGCCCGAGGGACGTCCACAGTCGGGCCGTCGAGACGAGGATCTCCAGTCCGAAATCACTTTCGAATTGACTGTCGTCCGTCGCGTTGAGGTACCGAATGACGGCGTCGGCGACATCGGCGTTCACGTGGAAGGCGGCGGTGCCGGCGGGCCAGTAGCCCGAGCACTCTGAACCAGTGATCGTGCGCCACGGGAAGGCGGCGCCTTCGAAACCCAGTACGCGCGCCCGTTCCGCAGCGATCTCGAGGGTGCTGTGGCGCCAGGCCAGCGCATCGGCGACCGTGGAGGGCGCGCTGAAGGTGAGGACGGGCAACACAAAAGCCTCGGTGTCCCAGAAGGTGTGTCCGTCGTAGCCGGTCCCGGTGAGCCCCTTCGCACCGATTCCCCGTCGCTCCGCCCGAGCGGCGGCCTGGAGAACATGAAACATCGAGAATCGCACGGCCTGTTGGATCTCGGGATCACCATCAATCTCGACGTCGGCCCGGGTCCAGAAGTCGTCAAAGAACTCCCGTTGCTCAGCCACGAGTCCGTCCCAGCCCTTGACGAGGGCCGAAGAGAGGGCGGCGTCAACCTGGTCGCGCAACGCATCACGGGTCCGTTCGCTCGACCAACCGTACGTGACAAATTTGTCAAGGACCAGACGTTCTCCCGGTTGGAGGGCCACGGTGAGGGTCACCCGACCGAGGTCGTCGTGGCTTTCGGACGTCAGATGGACCGATGGCGGTCCCGCGAAGACGTGATCCATGGCCGCCGCCACCATGAGTTGACTGAGCGTGGTCCGGTGCACGAGTTCGCATCGCGCACCCTCGTGATCGTGGAGTTCCGCCCGCCACGGCGCTTCGAGCACCCAGGACTCGCGCGGATCGCCACTAGGTGAGGGCAGGGGCTCGTTGGCCACGAGTTCGGACTGCACGACGATGTGAACAGCTTGACCTACGGCCTCGACCTCGTAGCGAATGGCGGCGACGGAACGCTGCACCATCGACACCATGCGCGTCGAGGTGACGCGAACACGCTGGTGCGAGGGCGACGACCATTCCAGGTCGCGCCGGAGCAGCCCCGTGCGAAAATCGAGCGTCCGCTCATGATTATGCAGTTCGCCGTAACGCAAGTCGAAAGGCTCGTCGTCCACGAGTAAACGAATGACCTTGCCGTTGGTGACGTTGATCATGACCTGGTCATCCTCGGGGTATCCGTAACCGGCTTCGGCGTAGGGTAGCGGCCGCAGTTCGTGCACCCCGTTCAAGTAGGACCCAGGGATTCCGTGGGGATCACCTTCGTCGAGATTCGCGCGCCAACCGATGTGACCATTCGACAACGTGAAGACTGATTCACTCTGAGCCAACATGTCGAGGTTCAATTCGGTCTCGCGAAGGCACCACGGTTCGACCGCGTAGGCCCAGTGATGGATCACCGGGTCCTCGACCGATCTGCTCGACCATGACACACCTCATCGCGATTCGTCATCAACGGCTCCCCCTGCAAGTTCTGAGCGCGGCGTCGACGTTCCCCGGACTGACCGACGCACGAGTCCTCGGCGGCCAGCACTGAGACACGACAGGCCCCACGTTGAGTGTAAGGCCCTCCCCAGAGCCCCGATCCCGGCTGGTGCCACGCGGCGGACGCCACCCCTTAGAGTCCACCCGAAGGCCGGCGAGATCCACGCAGCGTTCTTCGATCACTCCAGGACTGGCTGCAGTCCCCGGTGATGTCGGTCGAAGTAAGGCCTATGTGGTCGGGTTCGCCGCAGCCGGTTCGCACGACGAGAGTTCCATCAAGAGTGATACTGCAACGATCTCGCTTCGTTTGCTAAATGCTCGCACGAAATCGTGGGCACGATAGTCGCTGAGTCACCTACGCTCACCTAATCGGCCGAAGGATGAACGCATGACAGTACTTCCCCTGCGCCAGCGTCCCGCATGGCTGTCGCTGGAACGTCACTTCGAACAGATCAAGGCGCTGCACCTGCGCGACCTCTTCGCGAGTGACGCCACCCGCGGACTGCGCCTTCGCGCGCAGGCCGAGGGCCTCTTCCTTGACTACTCGAAGAATCGCGTCACCGACGAAACCATGCGGCATTTGTTCGAACTGGCTCGAGAGTCCGAACTCGCCGAGCGGCGCGACCAAATGTTCCGCGGCGATCACCTCAACGTCTCGGAGGATCGCGCGGTTCTCCACGTGGCCCTTCGAATGCCGAAGGGGACCTCGCTGGTGGTCGACGGAATTGACGTCGTCGAGCAAGTCCATCGAGTCCTCGACCGGATGAGCGCGTTCGCGGTGGCCGTGCGATCGGGTGAGTGGAAGGGACATACCGGAAAGCCGATCAAGAATGTCGTCAACATTGGCATCGGCGGCTCCGACCTCGGTCCAGTGATGGCCTACGAGGCCCTGCGCCACTACTCGCGCCGGGACCTCACGTTTCACTTCGTCTCCAACGTCGACGCCACCGACCTAGTGGAAGCGGTGCGCGACCTCGACGCCGCCGAGACGCTATTCATCGTGTCGTCGAAGACCTTCGGCACCCTCGAGACCCTCACTAACGCCCGATCGGCGCGGGACTGGCTGAGCGAACGACTCGGTGAGAGCGCGGTCGTGAAGCACTTCGTGGCTGTGTCCACGAACCACGAGAGGGTCCGTGACTTTGGTATTGCGACGGAGAATATGTTCGGGTTCTGGGACTGGGTGGGTGGTCGATACTCGATGGAGTCCGCGATTGGACTCTCGACGATGCTCGCGATTGGCCCCGAGCAGTTCAATGAACTGCTCGGAGGATTCCACGCCATGGACGAGCACTTTCGAACCGCCCCCTTCGAGCAGAACCTCCCGGTGATCATGGGCCTGCTCGCGGTGTGGAACCGGGACTTCCTCGACTGTCCCACGGTGGGCGTCATGCCCTACGACCAGTATTTGCGTCGCCTGCCGGCCTACCTCCAACAACTGACCATGGAGTCCAACGGCAAGCACGTGACCATCGATGGCGTCGCGGTGGACTACCCCACCGGCGCCATCTACTGGGGCGAGGCGGGAACCAACGGCCAGCACAGCTTCTACCAGATGATCCACCAGGGCACGACCGTCATCCCCGTCGATCTCATTGGCTTCGCGAAGAGCCTGAATCCGCTCGGACCCCACCACGACATCCTCACGTCCAACGTTTTCGCCCAAGCCCAGGCGCTGGCCTTTGGCATGACCGCCGGCGAAGTCCGTGCCGAAGGCACGACGGACAGCGTCGTGGCCCATCGCGTTATGGAGGGCAATCGACCGACCAACGTGGTGCTAGCCGAGCTCCTCACCCCTCGAGTACTGGGTTCCCTCGTGGCGCTCTACGAGCACTCGGTCTTCGCCCAGGGGACGATCTGGGGAATCGACTCCTTCGATCAATGGGGGGTCGAGCTGGGTAAGGTCCTGGCGGCGCAGATAATTCCCGAACTGGCCTCGGAGGCCGAAACCGAGCTCGCTCACGACTCTTCCACCAACGCGCTGATCGCGCTGTATCGCACACTCAAGAAGGCAGGTGACGCGCATGGCTACTGACAGACCTATGCAGCTCGGAATGGTGGGACTCGGACGGATGGGGTCGAACCTCGTGAAACGGCTCACCCGTGACGGGCACCGCTGCGTCGCCTTCGACGTCAACGCCGACGCGGTGAGGGCGATCGAGGGCGATGGCGCGCTCGGCGCTTCGTCGCTCGAGGACCTGGTCGCCAAACTCGATGCTCCCCGAGCGCTCTGGCTCATGCTGCCCGCCGCGATCACCCAGGCGACCCTCGACGAGCTGGTCCCGCTACTGAGTGCTGGCGACGTCGTCATCGATGGGGGGAACTCCTTTTACCGCGACGACGTTCGTCGCGCCGCCACCTTGGCCGAGCGGGGACTCCACTACGTCGACTGCGGCACGAGCGGGGGCATCTGGGGACTAGAGCGCGGCTACAGCCTGATGATTGGCGGCGAGCCGGACGTGGTCGCCCGCCTCGAGCCGATCTTCAAGTCCATCGCACCGGGCGACGACGGCACCGCCGCGACATCGGGGCGATCGGTGTCGAACGGCACAGCCCAACTCGGCTATCTCCACTGTGGACTAAACGGGGCCGGACACTTCGTCAAGATGGTCCATAACGGCATCGAATACGGGATGATGGCGTCGATTGCGGAGGGACTCAATATTCTCAAGCACGCCAACGTGGGTCAACAAACCCTCGCGGTCGACGCGGAGACGGCGCCGCTGCGCGACGCCGAGTTCTACACCTACGACTTCGACCTCGCTGAGGTGACCGAGGTTTGGCGCCACGGCTCGGTGATCTCGTCGTGGCTGGTCGACCTCACCGCCAACGCCCTCGCAACGTCGGCCGATCTCAATGAGTTCAGCGGTCGCGTCTCGGACTCTGGCGAGGGTCGATGGACCATCGACGCGGCAATCGACGAATCCGTTCCCGCGCCCGTACTGAGTGCCGCGCTCTGGCAACGATTCGACTCACGCGGCATGGGCGAGTTCACCGCCAAAGTCCTGTCGGCGATGCGCGCCGGGTTCGGCGGACACGTCGAGAGAAGTTCGTGACGTGCACCACGAACTACGTACCTTCCTCGACGATGATTCCCTCGCCGACGCCGCTGCGTCGTTCGTGGCCGAGCGGGCCCGTCGGGCCGTCGCCGCCAAGGGCAGTTTCACGTTCGCCACGAGCGGCGGGCGAACGCCGTGGGCGATGTTTGAGAGGCTCGCGTCACAACAGATACCGTGGGAGCAGGTCGTCCTCTACCAGGTCGACGAGCGAGTGGTGGCGCTCGGCAACGACCATCGGAATCTCTCGAAATTAGAGTCCAGTTTGGACACAGTCCGTCCCACCATCATGGCGATGCCCGTCGACGAGGATGATCTGGACGCCGCGGCCGAGCGCTACGCCTCGTTACTTCCGGAACGATTTGACCTCGTGCACCTGGGCATTGGACCCGACGGCCACACTGCGTCCCTCGTCCCGGGCGACCCGGTGCTCGACGTGCAGGACCGGCTCGTCGCGGTGACCGGGCTCTACGACGGGCTCCGGCGAATGACGCTGACCTACCCGGCGCTGGCTCGAGCCGATCAACTTCTCTGGCTTGTGACCCACGCGGAGGACCGGACCCCTCTCCAGCTGCTCTTGGATGGAGACACGTCGATTCCCGCCGGTCAAGTGCAGGCCGAGAACTCGTTGATCATGGCGAGTCGCGTCGCGGTGTCCCCTTGAACGTCAATGGCGAGGCGCTTGGCGCGCAGTCGGGCGGCCGAGCTCATCGAAGACGGGATGCGGAGGGTACTCGGAGCGGTCTCAGCGGTGGCGTAGGTGTTCGCGGCGATCGCCCGGCGATGACCTCGGGCCCCGTTCGTCGCGACCTCCTCGGCGACCGCGCACACCGTTCGAGCCCTCGGCGCCCGGGTCGAATCGTTGGACTAGCCCGACGGGATCGACCTCGCCATCGACGGCGCGGACCAGAGACGACCGCGATCGGGCTCGTGAGTGATGGCGCGGGTGCCCACGCGCGAGAGGGTCGTCGACGGCGCGACACGGAGATTCGTGTTCATCGCCAAGTCGTCGAAGATCGTTGGCCTCTTCCCTCCCCGCGATATCGCCGGAACTGAGCGCCTTCGCCGATGAGAACCCTCTGCGCCGCCCACGCCCGACGTCCTGGCGCGAGGTGGCGTCCGGTACCCTCGGCGGGCGCTGGCCGACTACCGAGTCCTCCACCACGGACACCGTTGATCCGAACAGGTGAGCGAGATCATCGTCGACGCCAGTAGAACGGTGTCGAGCACGACGCTGGAAGGTGGTTCATGACTGCGCCCACGAACGAGAGTCACTCGCCGACTCCCGCCGACCACGTTTTCGTGATATTCGGCGCCACCGGCGACCTAGCGAAGCGAAAGATTATTCCCGGACTGTTCCACTTGGCGGTCGCCGGACTGCTTCCCAGGAGGTACCGGATCATCGGGGTCGCCCGCCGGGCATCGGCGATCTCGACCGAAGAGTTCCGCTCCCGCGCCTACGACGCCGTCTGCCAGTTCGGTTCCAACAAGCCCGAAGGACAGATGTGGCGGGAGTTCGAAGAGACACTCTCCTTCGCCTGGGCCGAAGACGATGGGACCGGCAACCTCGCCGACGTCGTCGCGCGAGCCGAAGAGGAGATCGGCGGCCCCGCGGAGCGTCTGATCCATTTGGCCGTGCCGCCCGGGGCCGTCGTGGGCATCGTTGAGATGCTCGGCACGATGGGACTGAACCGCCAGTCCAAGATCATCTGCGAGAAGCCCTTCGGCGTCGACCTTGCCTCGGCCCGAGAGTTAAACCGGGTGATCGCCACGTGCTTCGACGAATCCCAGGTCTTTCGGATTGACCACTTCCTGGGCAAGGAGTCGATTGACAACATCCTGGCCCTGCGCTTCGCCAACGGCCTGTTCGAACCGGTCTGGAATCGAATTCACATCAGTTACGTTCAGATTGACGTACCGGAGAAGCTCTCCATCGAGGGGCGCGGCGCCTTCTTCGAGCAGACCGGGACCTTCCGCGACATGGTCGTGACGCACCTCTTGCAGGTTTTGGCCTTCATTGCCATGGAGCAGCCACTTTCCCTCGACGCCAAGGCGCTGCGCGACGAGATCGCCAAGGTCTTCCAGTCGATTCGCCCCATCGAACCCCACCACGTCGTGCGAGGCCAGTACGACGGCTATCTCGAAGAGGCCGGCGTCGCGCCAGACTCCCAGACCGAGACCTTCGTGGCCCTTCGAGTCTACGTGGAGAACCTCCGCTGGAAAGGTGTGCCGTTCTACTTACGCACCGGAAAAAGCATGGCCGAGGGTCGTCAAGTGGTCACCGTGGGATTCAACGAACCAGTTATCAAGATGTTTCCAATCGACCACCAGGTGGGACAACGTCACGGCAACGAGCTGGTCACCGATTTCGCCGATCCCGGATCGATCCACGCCCACTTCCTGGCGAAGCAACCAGGCCCCTTGATGCGCCTGGGGCCGGCGGTTATGACGTTTCGTTACGAGGACTCGTTCTGCACGGCCAACAACCTTGAGGCCTACGAGCATCTCATACTAGAAGCGATGCTCGGGAACCAGGCCCTCTTTACCCGTTCAGACGGCATCGAACGCCAGTGGGAGATCGCCGCTCCCGTCCTCGACCACCCTCCCCCCGTCGAGGTCTACCCCCAAGGGTCGTGGGGTCCCGCGTCAATCGAGCGCATCGTCTCGCCCAACCGATGGTCCCTCCCTCGATGACCGCTTCGAAGATTCGTCTGCTGATAGCGGATGTCGACGGCACTCTCGTGACGTCGGACAAGTTGCTCACCACCGCGTCGATCGAGGCCGTGAAGGAACTTCGAGAGGCGGGCATCATCTTCGCCATCACCAGCAGCCGTCCGCCCCGGGGCCTCTCGGTCTTCGTGGAGCCGCTTCATCTTTCGACGCCGATTTCGGCGTTCAACGGCGCCATGGTGGTCGACCCCGATCTGCGTATCGTCATCAAGCGAACCATCCCTGACCACCTCGTGCAACCGACCATCCAACTTCTTGACGGCCACGAGATGTCGGTGTGGGTGTACCAGGGCGAGCAGTGGTTCGTGCGCGATCCCAAGGGACCCCACATCCAACACGAGGCCACCGCGGTCCAGTTCGAACCGACCTCGGTGCCTAGTTTCGATAACCTCGCGACCGACGTCGCCAAGATCGTGGGGGTCAGCGACAGCCCCGAGTCGTTGGCCGCGGCGCGTCAGGCGATCGAGGGGACGTTCGCAGAGCAGGTCGCCGCGTCCAGTTCCCAGTCGTACTACCTCGACGTAAGTCACCCTCTAGCGAACAAGGGGACGGTCGTCGACTTCCTCTCTAAGAAGTTCAACGTCCCGACGGGAGAGATTGCGGTCATCGGCGACGGACACAACGACATCATGATGTTCAATCGAGCCGGATTCAGCATCGCAATGGGTAACGGTGACGAAGAGGTACGCGGCGCGGCCCATGTGGTCACTGGCACCAACGACGCCGAAGGATTTTCCAGCGCCGTCACCAACTACGTCCTGGGATAGCACGGTCAAACCGGACTAGAACCTAGGCCCCATCACCACGTTCGGTGGGCCAATGCTCGCCCACCTCGACGTCGGTCAAGTCGATCTCGGCGTGACTCGCCTACACTGAAGAGGAGCGGTTTTTGAGTTGGACAAACTGGGGTATTTTCCAGTGATCCGGCGCAATTCCTGCGCCGGACGGGACTGACCCAGAAGGACAGGACACGAAAACCCAGTGTTTGCAAAGCATTGCCCCCGTAGCTCAGCGGATAGAGCATTGGCCTCCGAAGCCATGTGCGCAGGTTCAACTCCTGTCGGGGGCACCACTCTAAGACGGACGAAGGTTACGCGCCGCCCTGCGTCACGTGAAAAACTAGGCGCCGAATCTACGTTCACGCCGCGAGTAGTCGCGTAGAGCCCGCAAGAGATCGACTCTCCGGAAGGCCGGCCAGAAGGGGTCGACGAAGACGAACTCGGCGTATGCCGACTGCCATAGCAGGAAGCCCGAGAGCCGCGCTTCACCGCTCGTGCGGATCACCAAGTCGATGTCGGGCAGGTCCGCGGCGTAGAGGTTGCGGGCGAGCCCCTCGGCGTCGATCGACTCGGCCAAGTCCTCGGGCACGACGTCGTCGGCCAGCAGGTCGGTCACCAGGGAACGACAGGCGTCAACTATCTCTTGTCGCCCGCCGTAACACAGGGCGATGTTCACGTTCATTGGTTGACCACCGAGCGCCGCCACGTGGTCTACCGCTTCCTTGGCCGTTCGGACCAGCCTGGGTGGGAGTAAATCCAGGCTCCCGCTCACCGACAACGAGAAACCGACGCGCTCGGCCAGCGCTGGCAGTCGCGCCAGGAGTCCCTCCAGCACATCAAGGTACGGATCGAGCTCGCTTGCAGGCCGCAGCAAGTTCTCGGTCGAGAGGACCCAGGCGGTCACCGCGGGGACGCCCAACTCGGCGCACCATCCGAGAAGGTCCTCGAGTTTAGCCATGCCGATTTCGTAGCTGCTGCGGTACTCGGCGTCGCCGACGGCGCGCGCGAATCGCCGATGGCCATCCAAGATCACCCCCACGTGGCGCGGCAGAAGCTCGGGCGACAGATCGTGCGCCAGCCGACGTTCGTAGTAGTGATAGAGAGTGCGCTTCAGGGTCATTGAACTCTTCATGGTGCGGTCGGAGGGTTCCATCTGATGATATCCGCGCTCTACGTGTAAGGCGTACTCGGCGCCAAAGAAGTGTCGCGCAGCACCGCTACGGATATCGGTGCCTCAGCCTCGTCAGCGGACCGAAGAGATCCGATTCGCGAATCCCTCCGCGCCCCGGGAGAACGTTTGCTGAAGCGAGGCAGGGGATACACCCGAGTCACGTGGGACTCTCCCCGGATTCATGCGGGCGTTCTTCAATGAGGGATGCCGGACGTCCCTCTCTAGTTGAATCCCCCAACTGCCTCCCTACCCGATGGCCGCCGTTCAGTGCATCTCGACTCCAGTGTCGGTGACCAACTGGCGGCCCCGGAATCCGCGCACTGAACTAATTGAGAGGCCGCACCAGCACCGAACCGATCTCGACCGAGAAGGTGATTTTCACCAGGGTCGTCCAGTAACTCGGCGGCTCCATTGATGGCGGCGGCGAGTGCAACAGTCCGCGTACCAGGTCCCGGGAGAGTGACGGGAGAGCCAGTGGGCCGTGCGCTCGAGCCAGTACGTGCTGCAATCGACTACGGGTGCGACGTCGTGGTGCTGGGTGGCACAGAAGTGGACGTCGTGGGGATGGTCGTCGACGTGGTCGTACTGGTGGTCGAGGTGCTGGTCGTGGTCGTCGACTGCCAGTGTTCGTACGAAATCAGGTCGGCGTGGTAGTTCGCGAGGGCGCGGAGGTAGGTGGCGACCGTCACCGGCCAGTTCGACCACTCGGCCTCAAGGCCGGTCAGCGCCGACTGGGCCGCCGAGAGCGGCGTGGTGGGCAACGCCGCAGCGACCTGGCCGGTGAAGGCCCATCCGCACCCGGGTCCCGTGACGTCGGAAGCGGGTACTGAAATGGTGACGGACAACGCGACCGTCGGGATTACTGGCGCAGTGGGTGCAGTGGTGACGGTGCCGACTGGTGGCACGGCCACCGTCGGAGGTTTGGCGTTGATCAGCGTGGGATCTGGCGGAGTGAGGGTCGAAGGAGGAGCCAGGGTCACGAGTCGGGTCGGCGCGACGTAGTCGGGCTGGGTCGGATTGCGGGTGGCGAGCGAGGTGGAGGTCTGGGTGTCGGCGCAGACGTGCGCCAATGAGGTGGTGAGCTGGTCGACTAAGTACGTGAGTGCGGTCTGGCCGACGGTGCGCGTCGTCGGGCCGTCGGGGACGGACACCACGACCGTGACCAGGACGTCACTCTTGACGGCGACGAACTCCACGATCGAGGTGGCGCCGAAAACGCTGAGTGTCGCGATGAACTGTGGCGTCGGTGTGGTCGCGATGGCGACCAGGTGCGCGCCTGGGCAGTACGACACCTGGGACTGGCGCGCTTCGAAGACCCGCATCCCGAGGCCGGGACCGACCACCGAGGCCGACACCGCGACGGTGGGCGGCGCAACGGCGGCGGCTGGGGGTGTTGAGTGGGCGGAGGTCGCGCTCAGCAAGGTCAAGAGCGACGACCGCGACAGTACCGGTGACAAGGCTGGCGCCAGCGGTGCGGTGGCGGCGCACGTTTGGCCCACAGGGTCGACCGGCAGCAGTCCGGCGTCGGGGGCGAACTTAGGCCAGGCGCGCTGGGCGAAGCTCGGCATTGTGGACGCCTGACCGAGCAGTTCGGCTAGTACCGCGGCGCCCGGCGTGGTGTCGCTGGTGGCGGTGACGACCGAGGGATTGACGAGGACCTTGGGGGCGGTGGCACTGAGTGGCTGAAAGAAAAGGCCCAAGATAGCGAGGACGGCGAGGACGATGAGGGGCAGGACCGAGAGAAAGATGACGGCACCACGCCAGTGGTCGGAAATGAAAGGACCGACTCTCGGCTTGAGCGCTCTCACGGGGACCTCGGGATCAACGCGACGGGGCTGTTGGGGTTGACGATGGTCCCGGCGGCGGGGATCGACTGGTCCACGACCAAAGGTAGAGCACCAACGAGGCGTAGACCTAGGGATTCGATGCGAATCTTCGCGAGCGGTCCCGACAGGCCGGTCAGTTCGGGGACCGTGATCGGTGAACTGCTGAGTAACTGGACTGGGTTAGTGACGGGGGAGCCATTCAGCTCCTGGTTCATCAACGTGGCGAACATCGAGGCGGGCAGTGTTCCGCCGTAAACGGCCGGGATGCCATCGACGTTGTAGAGCGGGAAAGTCGGGCCCTTGGGATCGCCCATCCATGAGGCGGTGACGAGTTTGGGGGTGTAGCCAATGAACCACGCTGAGCCGAAGCCTTGCGTGGTCCCGGTCTTGCCGGCGACGTGCTGGCCCGGGACCACGGCACCGGTGCCCGTGCCATACGCCACGACGTTGTAGAGCAGGTCGGTGACGCCGTTGGCGACCGAGGGTGAGATCGCCGGATGACACGCGGGATAGATCGTCATTACCTTCCCGGTGCGATCGGTAATCGACGTGATCGCCATTGGGGTGCAGTACAGCCCGCTGTCGGCGAGAGTCGCGTAGGCGCTGGCCATCTCGAGCGGGCTGAAGGAGCGAGCGCCCAGCGTAAGACTCCCCTCGTTCGCCTGCGGGGCCTCGCGGCCCGTCAGGGGCAGCGAGAGCAGCCCCATGCGGTGCGCGATCTTAGCGATATTCTGCACCCCGACCTTCTCCTCGAGCTGCACGAAGGCGGTGTTCACCGAGTCCGCCGTCGCGGTCGCGAGCGAGATGTACGAGGCCGACGACGGCTCGGCGTTGGAGTAGAACCCTTGCGCGGGGTTCGCCAAGACGCTCGAGCGATAGGTGGAGCCGGCCGGTAGGACGAGGCTGGCGGTCAATCCCTGGGACAGGGCGGTCGCGAGGGTGAAGGCCTTGAAGGCGGAGCCGACCGGCGACCCGGACGTGGAGTAGTTGACCTCGGTCTGATTCTTCTTCACGTCGAGGCCCCACACCCGGTTCTGGGCCATCGCGACGACGGCCCCGGTGCCCGGTGTGACGGAGACGAGCGCTGCTCCGACCCGGTCCGCGGTCCCGACCTTCGAGGACGCGACGGCCTGCGCGGCGCGCTGGTCAGCGGGGTTGAGCGTGGTACGAATGATGTATCCGCCGTTATCGAGGGCGGCGATGCGCTGGGCGTCGGTGGCCCCTAGCTCGGGCAGAGAGCGCACCTGGTTCCAGGCCCACTCGCAGAAGTACGGATCGGGCGACGAGCCACAGCCGTCGGTCGGGATTGGTGAGACCTTGAGGTGTAGGGGCAGCGCCCGGGTGACGGAGGCCCGGTGTCGGGTGATGGCGTGGTTCGCGACCATCGCCACAAGTACCAGGTCGCGCGCGTGGCGCGCCGTCGTCGGGTCGAGGATCGGGTCGTAGCCGCCGGGATTGCGCACGAGTGCGACCAGCATGGCCGCCTGGTTGAGATTGAGCGCGGCCGCGGGGATTGAGTAGTAGCGCAGGGCCGCCGCTTGGATGCCGTAGGCGTCTTCGCCGAAGTAGACAGTGTTGAGGTAGCCATCCAGGATCTGGGCCTTGGTGAATTCGGCCGTGAGCTGGCGGGCGTAAGCGATCTCGTGGAGCTTGCGCGAAATGGTCTCGGGCGGGGCCACGCCCGTGACGATCTCGGTGAGGTTCTTCACGTACTGCTGGGTGATGGTCGAACCGCCCTGGACGGACTGTCCCCTGAGATTGTTGAATGCAGCACGCGCGATGCCCTTGGGGTCGAATCCGTCGTTGGAGTAGAACGTCCGGTCCTCGGAGCTGATGAGGGCCGAGGTGACGATCTTGGCCACTTGGTTCAGCTGCACGTCAATTCGGTTTTGATAGTAGAAAGTGGCGATTGGCTGGCCTGCGGCGTCGAGCAGCACCGAGCGCTCGGGCAGGGTTGGCACGGCGAAGGGGGCCAGCCCCTGCGCGTAGACATCGAGCGTAGCGACCCCGGCGATGAGCTCGCCGTCCGTCTGAGGAAACGCGACCAGTG
This sequence comes from Acidimicrobiales bacterium, assembly GCA_043782995.1. Classification (GTDB taxonomy): domain Bacteria; phylum Actinomycetota; class Acidimicrobiia; order Acidimicrobiales; family RAAP-2; genus RAAP-2. The sequence continues at coordinate 32,848 of JAYVZV010000012.1, forward strand.
AGGCCAAGACCAGCACTGCCGCAGCGATGCAGGCCAGCGCGAGCCGAGTCGAGGTTACGTGGAGGCGTCTGAACACGGTTTCGACCGGGCCCGAGACGGCCTACTTGTCATAGGAGTGGAGGAGCGCGCACCTTCGCCGCGCGCAACCCGCACAATCACCACCGCACCACCATTACTCCGTGGCGATTGCGCCGACATCCTCACGTCACTCCTTCTTTCCATGACCCGCTCGCGGGCCTCCGTGTTGGACGACCAGAGAACCTGTCCCCACTCGTTCGGCGTGGTTCTGCTTCGTGGCTGGTCGTCGCTCCGGTAGGTCCTTTCCCTGACTTTAGGACCTAAACGCATCGGGATGACGATAGCCACATTCGAGAGGGGCGTGCGCACCTAGGTTCGAATCCCGACGCCGAGCAAGTGGACGCGCAGAGCGTAGACCCCCAGGTCAGCGATGACGCCAACGCCAGAATCCAGGTGGGCGGGCGATGCCACTGAGACCGTCGACACTAAGGGCGGTCGACGTCGTGGACGGGTGCCTGGCGAAGGTGACTGGGGCAACGGCCCCGTCGAGCGCGACCGGGTGTCCCTCGCTGATTTATCGTACTCCCGCGACGCGGGCCCACGGGCCGAGTAGCTCGCGCACTGGCTGTCGTCGGGAGGTCCGCGAGCTCGCCACCAGGACCACCGGGGTCATCGAACCGGACGGCCCGTTGGATACCAGCGGGACGGACTCGTGATGCTCGGCGTCTCGTGGCTCTGCACCGGGAGTCTCAGAGGAACTCGGCCGACCTGGCTGGGAAGAAGCACCACTCATCGGTATTGGTCGAAAGTATTCACTGGCACGAGCGAGATTAGGCCTTCAATGATTTCACAGAATTACCTCAATCGTCTAATTCTTGGTTCAGCCATCCACCAGTAGGTACCAGCTATTGGATGCTGACACCAGGTGGGGCTCACAAGATTCGACGCTACAAAGCTGTAGAGGGTCGTGCTCTGCAGTACGCGGTGAATCTGCGCCCGCTTAATGAAGATCACGGCTATGTCATCAAGTGCAAGTGCGGAGAGTGACGCTTCCGATGTGCAACTGACCTGGCCGCACCACGTCGTGGCGACATCGGAGCGTGCCGGACGGCGGACCCCGTGAGACAAAAGTGAGTTCGCCTCTCAGTCGTCGCTCATCAGCCAGCGCGGGCCCGGTCCCAATGACGCCGCGACATCATCGGGATTCGAGAGCTTGCATACGCGCAGCGAAAGGCAGCCGCAGCCAATGCATGAGTCGAGACGGTCCCGGAGTCTCTCCATCTCGCCGATCCGCTCGTCGAGACGCTCCCGCCACGCGTTGGACAGTCGACGCCAGTCCGCCGCCGTCGGAGTGCGGGCGTCCGGCAGTGAGGCCAGCGCCGACTTGATCTCGTCGAGACTCAACCCAACCTGTTGCGCCGCACGGACGAAGGCGATTCGGCGCAGCGCCTCTCGGGGGAAGCGGCGCTGGCCGCCCTCTGATCGATTGGCACCGATGAGACCCTCGCGCTCGTAGTAGCGCAGGGTTGACGCGACGACTCCAGACCGCTCAACCACCTCGCCGATTGTCAGCATCGTCGCCACGAGAGACTCCTTGACTTAAAGTTAAGTTTAAGTAATACACTAGCGCCATGACTACCGCCATCATCACCGGAGGAACCCGTGGACTGGGCCTGGCCCTGGCCCGCTCACTCGTCGAGAGGGGATGGAACGTCGTGCTGGACGGGCGCCGCCGACCGGATCTTGAGGCGGCCGGTGCCACGCTGGGACCCCGGGCCGCCGTCGTGCCCGGCGACGTGAGGGAAGCCGGCCACCGCGAGGCGCTCGTCGATCGGGCCCGTCAGTTCGGCGGTTTGGAGCTCCTCGTTAACAACGCCAGCGACCTCGGCCCCTCGCCACTGCCTCGTCTGCGCGACCTCTCCCCCGAGAACCTGGTCGACCTGGCTCGGGTCAACGTCGCGGCCCCCCTGGCGCTCATCCAGTTGGCGCTCCCGTTGCTCGAGTCGGGCGACGGCGCGGTCGTCAACGTCACCTCCGACGCCGCGGTCGAGGCCTACGAGGGCTGGGGCGGCTACGGATCGAGCAAGGCCGCCCTCGAGCAGCTGACCAAGGTGCTCGCCGCCGAGGAGCCCTCGGTGAGATTCTGGTGGTTCGACCCGGGCGATATGCGCACCGACATGCACCAGGCCGCGTTTCCCGGCGAGGATATCTCGGACCGGCCCCTTCCCGAGGCCGTCGCCGTTCCCGCGTTGCTGCGACTCCTGACTCTTCGACCTCCGAGCGGTCGGATCGTCGCCTCCGACTGGGCGAATCGGGACTTGGCGTGAGCATCAGTCGACTCTCCTTCGAACTCCCGACGCACCTCGAGACGAACGAACCCCCCGAGGCGCGCGGTCTCGCCCGCGACGCCGTGCGCATGCTGGTCAGTCATCGTGGCACGGGCGAGCTGCTCCACAGCACTTTTAGGGACCTCCCACTGTTCGTGAGACCGGGCGACCTCGTCGTGGTGAACACTTCAGCGACGATTCCGGCCGCGATCGACGGATACTCCAACGACCACCAGCGCGTCGTCATCCACCTCTCGACGCACCTCGAAGGCGAACTCTGGGTCGTTGAGCCCCGCCGGCCGCTCGGTACGAGCTCTGAGCGGTGGCGGGGGGACGAGCCACCACAGTCGCTGAGCCTCGGTCAACGCGCGCGCCTCGAGCTGCTCGAGCCCTACCGCGACAGCGACCGGCTCTGGACCGCGCGCGTCGAGCTGCCCCGGCCGGCACTCGAGTGGCTCGCCGACCACGGGCGGCCGATCCACTACGGCTACGTGAAGCGCCCGTGGCCGATCGAGGCGTACCAGAACGTCTACGCGACCGAGCCGGGCAGCGCCGAGATGCCGAGCGCCGGGCGACCGTTCACCCCCGAGCTCATCGCGAGGCTTGTGGCAATGGGCGTGGGGGTCACCCCCGTCCTCCTGCACGCCGGCGTCGCCTCGCTCGAGGCCGACGAGAGGCCCTTTCCCGAGCGAGTGAAGGTCCCGGCTTTCACGGCCAACCGGGTGAACGGGACCCGTCGCGCGGGCGGGCGGGTCATCGCCGTCGGCACCACCGTCGTGCGCGCGCTCGAGTCAGCGTCGAACTTTACCGGTCGGGTCGAGCCACTCGACGCCTGGACCGACCTCGTCATCACGCCCGAGCGAGGCGTACGGGTCGTGGACGGCATGCTGACCGGCTGGCACCAACCTGACGCGTCCCACCTCTGGATGCTCGAGGCCATCGCCGGGCGCGAACTCCTGGAGTCCTCCTACTTAGCGGGCCTCGACGGCGCCTACCGGTGGCACGAGTTCGGCGACACGCACCTCATTCTCCCCTGACCCAAGTCAGGGAACGATGACCATCCGGACGGTGTCGGTAATCTGGGCCCCGCCCGAGGTCGAGCCCGCCATGATCACGACGGGGTCGCCGGCCTTGGCAATGCCCGACTTCTTCAACTCGGCGATCGCGATGTCGCACAGTTCGTCAATGTCGTGGGAGGTCGAGAGGTAGATCTCCTGCACGCCCCACGAACTGCGCAACTGTCGCGCTGTCGACTTGCTGGGCGTGATGGCGACAATCGGCATCGGCGGGCGGAAGCGCGATATCGCCCGCGCGGTCATGCCCGAACGCGTGCAGGCAACAATCGCCACGGCCTTCTCCTCCATCGCCGCGCGCCAGGCGGCGCCGGTGATCGCGGCGGTGATCCGGGTCGACCGGGTGCCCATGCCGATTTCCTGGACGCCGAGACTGGCTCCCCACGTCTCGTAGGGGAAGTATTCCTCGGCGCGCTCGACGATACGGGCCATCGTGACGACCGTGCCGACGGGGTCGTCCCCAATCGCGGTCTCGCCGCTTAGCATGACGGCGCTCGCGCCGTCCAGCACGGCGTTGGCGACGTCGGTCACCTCGGCGCGTGTGGGAACCTGAGCGTGGGTCATGGACTCGAGCATCTGGGTGGCCACCACGACCGGGCGGGCGTAGCGCACCCCGTGGCGCACGATCTCCTTTTGCAGATGGGGCACCTCCTCGATCGGCATCCGAACGCCGAGGTCGCCGCGCGCGACCATAATCGCGTCGGAGACTGCAATGATCTCGTCGAGGTTCTCGACGCCCTCTCCGGTTTCGATCTTCGCCATCATCATGACGTCGTCGCGCGACAGGACCGTGCGCACCGACACCATGTCGAAGGCCGAGCGGACGAACGACACCGCCAGTATCTCGAACGACTCGTCGCGCAGCGCCTCGAGGCGGGCGCGGTCGTCCTCGGTCGGCAGCCGGTCGTTGAGGATTGACGAGGGCAGGGAGAGGCCGGGCTTGCCCATGACCGCGCCACCCGAGGAGACCCTGGTCATGACGGTCGCTCCCGTCGACTGGACGTCCAGGGAGACTCCCCCGTCACCGATGTGGACCTTGTCGCCGGGCTTCAGCTGCGAGAGCACGTTGTGGCGTTCGACGGCGATTCGCGACGCCGTCGAGGTGTCGTCGAAGGCCTCGACGAGCTCGACCTCCTGGCCGACGTCAAGCGACACCGACGACGTGCCGAAAGTGCCGGCGCGGATCTTCGGGCCGGGGATGTCAACCATGATCGCCGCGTCGGGAGCCAGGGCCCGCACCCGACGGAGCCGCTCGATGCCCGAAGGGATGTCGCCGTGGGCGAAGGAGAGGCGAAAGACGTCGACGCCGGCCTCCACGAGCTGCAGGAGGGTCTCATCGCTGTCCGAGGCCGGTCCGATGGTGGCTACGATCTTCGTGCGCCGCACGTGGTTCCCTTCTTCGCTTTGGTCGAGTCTACGAGACGACCGCGGGGCGCCCAGAGGCGCAACCGTCCAACCGCTGCCCTCGGATACGAAGGTCGAGTGTCGTGCGGTCAGTGGCGAACCGGTACCACGACGTCGGCGCCGTCGACGTCGACGACCCGCAGGTTCATGCCGTAGCACGACGCGAGCTCGCCGCTACGCACCACGACGCCAGCCGGCCCGTCAAGCACCACCTCACCGCGGTCGAGCAGCACCATACGGTCGGCGAACTGGCCGGCCAGCGTCAGGTCGTGCAGGGTCGCCACCACCGTCAGCCCGCAGTCGGCGACCTCGGTCTTCAACAACTCGAGCAGCTCCATCTGGTGGCGCAGGTCGAGCCCGGTGATGGGCTCGTCGAGCACGATGAGCGTGGTGGACTGGGCGAAGGCCCGGCCGAGCACCATCCGCTGGCGCTCACCACCCGAGAGCGTGACGACGTCACGGTCGCGGAACTCACCCAGCGAGAGCCGCTCTAAGACCGACTCGACGATCCGTCGGTCGTTCGCGCCCGCGGCGCGGAAGAGTCCGTGGTGGGCGGTGCGCCCGAGGGCCACGTAGTCATAAACCGTCATCCCGCTGGGCACGACGGGGTGCTGGGGCACCAGCGCGACCGTGCGGGCCCGGTCGCGATCGCTCATCGCCGCGACCGACGTGCCCCCGATCGAGACCGTGCCGTGCGCGGGGCGGCGCAGCCCGGCGACCGCCTCGACCAGGGTCGTCTTGCCGGCGCCGTTGGGCCCGACGACCGTGCACCAGGTACCGGCCTCGATTACCAGCGAGACCTCCGAGACGAGGACTTTCCGGCCGGCCCGCACGGTCAGTTCGACGAGCTCGACCCCGCTCATACCGCGACCGGGCGACGCAGCGAGAGGATCAGGACGAAGACCGGCGCACCGACGAGTGCGGTGACGACGCCGAGTGGCAGTTCCGAGGGCGCCAGCACCGTACGCGCGATGGTGTCGGCCAGCACGAGGAACGCCGCCCCGAAGACGACCGAGATGGGCAGGATCCGGCGGTACGAGGTGCCCACCAGGAGCCGCACGATGTGGGGGACGATGATGCCCACGAAACCGATCAGCCCGACGGCCGACACGACGGCCGCCGTGCCGAGCGACGACGCCGCGACCACGACCAGGCGCACCCGCGGGACCGGCACGCCGAGCGAGCGCGACTCCTCCTCGCCGACGCTCATCACGTCGAGTGCCCGGCCGGCCGCGACGCAGACCACGGTGCAGACCGCGACGTAGGGCAGGACCAGCCACACCGAGTGCCAACTCGCACTCGCCAGCGATCCGAGCAGCCAGATGTAGACGCGTGCGATCGAGCCGGTCGACTGCTGTTGGAGGAACGTCTGGGCGCTCGTGAGGAGCGACGAGACCGCCACCCCGGCGAGGATCAGCGTCGCCGCGCCCGAGCGGCCGCGGCGCCCGCCGATCAGCCAGGTGACAATCACCGCGGCCATCGCCCCCACGAAGGCCAGCAGTGGGGTCCACGACGGCGTCCCCACGCCGTGGCCGACGTTGACGATGGCGAACGTGGCGCCGAGTCCGGCTCCGGCGGCGACGCCGAGAAGGTACGGGTCGGCGAGCGGGTTGCGAAAGACGCCCTGGTAGGTGCCGCCAGCAACGGCCAGCATGGACCCGGCGAGGAGCCCGAGCACCATGCGCGGGGCGCGCAGCTGCCAGACAATCGTCGACTGGAGCGGGGTGAGCGTGCTGTGGCCGAGACCCACGTGAGCCAGCGCCGAGCCGACGACCCGCCACGTGCCGATCGACGTCGGGCCGACTACCAGCCCGACGACGACCGCGACTCCGAGGCCCAGGACACTGAGCGCCGCCACGACGCCCGTACGGCGCGCCGTCGGTGGGTTGCCCGGCAAGGGACTATTTCCAGAGCTTGGTATTGTGCAGAGCACCCTTCACCGCGACGGTCATCTCTTGGAGCAGCTGAACCAGACGCGGCCCCCACCGGGAGGCGACGTCGTCGTTCAGCGCGATGACCTCGCCGTAGCGGACGGCGGCGACCTTGGAGAACCCGGGTCGCTTCGCCACCGTGACGGCCGAAGCGTGACAGCACACGGTATCGGCGAGGAAGATGATCTTCGGATTGGCGCTGACTACGTATTCGGCCGAGAGCTGGGGGTAGCCGGCGTCGGCCGAGGTGCTCTTGGCGTCGGCGATATTAACGACGCCGAGGGACTTCAGCAGCGAACCGACGAAGGTCTTGCTCGTGAGCGAGTAGTAGGTGGGGTCGAGCTCGTAGTACGCGGTGAGAACCTTGCCAGAGTGGGCGGGGATCGAGTGCACCAGCGTGGCCATCGCCTCGGCGAGCTGGCGGGCCAGGTGGCTCGCCTTCTTCAAGTGCCCGGTGAGTTGACCCAGCCGCACGATCTGACCGAGCGCGCTCGACGTCGTCGTGGGGGCATCGAGCTCGACCACCTTCACGCCGACCGCGGAGAGCTTCGCCTTGATGGAGTTCGCGTCGTAGGAGATGACGACGAGGTCGGGCTTGGTCGTGGGGTGCGACGCCGTCTTCTTGCATATGCCGATAATCGACTCGACGCTCGGATTGAGCGCGTCGATGCGCTTCGCGGGCAGTCCGGTCGGCGGGTAGTTGGCGTCCTTGTCCACCGCCTGGACCTGGTGACCGGCCCCAATGAAGTAGAGCGCCTCGGTCGCCGATGGCGAAAGCGAGACGATGCACTGAGGGGTCGTGGCGGCCAGCGCCGACGCCGATCCCACGAGCGGCAACGCCACGGCGCTCACCAGGAGTGCGAGGGTCAACCGGGGGAACTTGAACATGAATATCTCCTTTCCGTCGAAGTGGGTTGGGCGACGGATGGATATCCGAACGACCGCTCCTTACCTCGAGAGCTGTCTTTCACATCTCCTCGCGGAAGGCGACCTGGCTACATGGACTTCTCACGAAGGCCACTTACAGTTGCGGGACAGCGTTGGAATTTCACCAACTTCGCTGCCGCGAGGCATCTTCGACCTTACCGCATCCGCCTAGTGGGGTCTAGTGGACGTCCGATCGCGACGGCTCGAGGGCCGCCGTCGTGCGGTCCAGGCGCACGGCGAGCGACGTGGTTGTCGAGGCTAACGATCGATGTCCCACCAGATCGTCGTGAGTTCTCGCTCGATTGGTTCTGGCTGACGGGCCATGAACTCACGGACTTCGATTTCGCGTGCCTCCGGCAAGCAGAGCCTGATACGCACGAAGTGAGCCACCTGCTCGGCGTTCACGGTGGAACGCGGCGGACCAGTCCAACGCTCTAGCGATGCGGAGTGGCCCAGCTCTGCGAGGACCCTCATGAGGTCATCGGGCGTCGGGCCGATGGGACGATCGAGGCCCCAGAAAGACTGCCACGCCTGGTTGAGGTTCGAGAGAGGATGGCTCGTGGGCATCTCCAAAACGACCCGGTGCCGTGCGTGGTCATGGAGTGCAATGAGGAATGGATTGATGTCGCCCACGTTGTAAACCACGTGATGCGCGGTGACGACGTCAACGGTCGGCGCCCCCACGGCCACGGCCGGCCAGTCACCGTCAATCGTCGAGAATTCGAGACCCCGATCAGCGGCGTTTCGTCGGAACATCGCGAGCATCTCAGTCTGCTGATCGACTCCGATCACGAGTCTTACGTCGGGTACTAACGCCATCGCGGCCGCACCGCCTCCACAGCCCACGTCGAGAACACTGGCCTCGTCGCCCAGGGCCGCCCTCGCTCGTTCGTGCGAGGGCGTCGGCGTCAGGACCGTGGGAGCATCGAAGAGGACCGGCGGATGGATCCAGGGACTCTCCTCGGCCTGGGCCAGGATCTCGGCCGGAATCGCCCACGCCTCGAGGGACTCGCGCCACCGTGTCGCCGCGTCCATCAGCGTTCCTCGTGCCCTCGCAGCCGCGACAGGAATCCACCGCCCACGGGAACGCTCGACGAGTCCTCGCCACACGAGCACCGCTGGTCCTTCGCCACTCCGGCCAACGCCTGTTCGACGTGACGCCCACAGCCCTTCCACGTCGCCTTGGCGCATCGCTTGCACGTTGTACTACTACACATCTGGTGACTGCCTTTCTAATTTGTTCGGCCTCAGCCGACGGGGTGAAGCCACTTCGCACGCGGTGAATGGCGCCACGTCTCGTAACCTCCGTCGAGGTTGCTGGCCCCCACACCGAGTTCGTTGAGCAGCGTGACCGCCGTGTGTCCCCGCTTGCCGACCTGGCAGGTCACGATCACGTGGTCGGCCTGGAACTCGTCGAGACGCTCGCGCAATTCGTCGAGTGGGATGTTGACCGCGCCCGGAATCGAGCCGCCGGCGAACTCCTGGGCCGTGCGCACGTCGACGACCTGAGCGCCCGCTTCCTGCATCGCCTCGACCTCGCTCCACTGGACGGTGCGCACCAAGCCCGTCAACACGTTCTCGGCAATGTAACCGAGCATGTTGACGGGGTCCTTGGCCGAACTAAACGGCGGAGCGTAGGCCAGCTCCAGGTCCGCGAGCTCCGGAGCAGTGATGCCACCACGGATCGCCGTCGCTAGCACGTCAATGCGCTTGTCGACGCCTTCAGGTCCCACTCCCTGCGCTCCCCAGATCGTCCCGTCAGCGGGGTCGATCAGTAACTTAAGGGCCATGTCCTTCGCCCCGGGGTAGTACGCCGCGTGCGATCCCGGATGGGCGTGAATGACCACGGGAGTCCGACCGGCGGCGACCAGGCGCTTCTCGTTCCAACCGGTCGCGGCGATCGTGAGCCCGAACACCTTGACGATCACCGTCCCGATGACGGGCAACGGTCGAACCGGACGTCCCGCGATATGGTCGGCGACCACGCGGCCCTGACGATTGGCGATGTTCGCGAGCGGGACCAGGGCGGAACTGCTGTCGAGTGCGTCACACTTCTCGACGGCGTCGCCCACAGCGTAGATGGCGTGGTCGCTCGTCCGATGGAAGTCGTCGACGGCGATGCCGCCGCGGAGACCAATCGTAAGGCCGGCGTCGCGAGCGAGGCCAGTCTCGGGGCGCATGCCGATGGCCACGACCACGAGATCGGCGGGGAGCAACTCACCACTGTCGAGCTCAACCGCGTCGGGGTGCACCGCCACCACCGCCGCTCCCAGGTGGAGCTTGACGCCGTTCCTGGTCAGTTCCTCGGCGGCCAGTTGGGCCATCTCGGGATCTAGCGGGTCGAGCACCTGCGCGGCCACATCGACGATCGTGGTGTCAACGCCACGGTGGCGAAGATTCTCGGCGACCTCGACCCCGATGAAACCGCCACCAATCACCACCGCGTGGCGCGGGGTGAGAGCCACCGCTAGGGACATGCGCTCAACGTCCTCGACGTTGCGCAGCGGAAGGGCTCGGGCGATCCCCGGTATCGGCGGGATGATCGGTGAGGCCCCGGGGCTCAGCACCAGCACGTCGTAGTCGACCGAGCTCGTCTCACCGGTGTCGTGGTTCACCACGGTGACCCGTTGGGCTCGGGCGTCCACCGCGACCACCTCGTGACGCACCCGAACGTCGATGCGGAAGCGCTCAAAGAGCGACTCGGGGGTCTGGAGCAGGAGCGACGAACGCTCTTCGATCACGCCGCCCACGTAGTACGGCAGGCCGCAGTTGGCGTACGAGACGTGTCCGCTCCTCTCGAGCACGACGATCTGCGCGTCGGCGTCCAATCGACGAAGTCGCGTGGCGCACGACATCCCGCCCGCGACTCCTCCGACGATCACCACTCTCATGGCGGTACTCACGCGAGGCTCAAGAAGAGCTTCTGCAACTTCTGGGTCACCTCGTCGCTGTCGACCTCGGGGTCGGCGAGGCACTCACGCAGACTCGACGAGATGAGGGTGAAGGCGGCGGTGTTGATGGCCTTGGCGACGGCCGACATCTGGGTGACGACATCCTCGCAACTTCGGCCCTCCTCGAGCATCCGTACGATCGCCGCCATCTGGCCGTGGGCGCGCTTCACCCGGTTGGTGATCGCGACTCGCTGGTCGGCGTCGTGCAGTACGTGACCGGCCGGCAAGCGGTCCTTGCCCGTCGTCGGTGGTCTCTGTTGAGTAGTCATAGACATAGTCTACATACCCCTAGGGGTATATCATTCAGTGGAGCGACTGCTCTCAGCCGACCGTCATCCCGCCGTCAACGGCGATGTCGGCGCCGGTGATCGCCGAGGAGGCCGACGAGCACAGCCACGCAATGGAGCGGGCGACCTCGATGGGCTCGAGCAGTCGACCGATGGGCTGCTGGGCGGCGAACGCCTCACCGCTCTCGAGGCCGTAGACCGCCGCCGACGCCTCGAGCAGCGCCGTGCGGGTGGAGCCGGGACTGACGGCGTTGACCGTGACCCCGTAGGGAGCGAGGTCCATCGCCGCGCTCCGGACGAGGCCGACCACGGCGTGCTTGGCGGCCGAATAGCCGGCTAGATGCCACAGGCCCGTACGGCCCGCGGCCGACGCGACCGCGACGACGCGACCGTGGGCGTCGGGGCCGTTGGCAATGAGCGTCGGCGCGGCCGCCTCGATGAGCCTTCGCGTGCCCAGCACGTTGACCGACCAGACCGCGTCCCACTCGACGTCGCTGATCTCCCAAAGAGGCGCTCCCCGCGCGATGACCCCGGCACAGGCGACGACGGCGTCGAGGCGGCCGAAGTGACGCGTCGCCGTCTCGACCGCCAGCTGCATGTCGGTGGCGCTGCGCACGTCGCCGACCAGCCCGAGGACCGAGTCACCGTGGCGCGTGACCACGCCGTCGAGCTCGGCCGGCGTCGCCAGGGCGTAGGGGACCTCGGGGATGTCCCGGCAACGGTCGACGGCGACGATTCGGTATCCCTCATTGACGAGAACGTCCACGGTCGCGGCGCCGATGCCCCGCGCTGCCCCGGTCACGATCGCGACGCGGTTCATCCCAACCTTCGAAAGAAGTCCGCGGGGGCGACAACATCGCCGCGGTCCAGTTCGCTGACGTCGGCTTTGCCGAGCGCGAGCAGCGCCGAGTCGATGCCGCCTCGCAACACGTCGAGCACGTTCTCCACTCCGGCCTGGCCCTCGGCCGCCAGGCCCCAGAGGTAGGCCCGGCCGATCATAACGGCGCGCGCGCCGAGCGCCAGGGCCTTGACGACATCGCTGCCGCGCCGGACCCCGCCATCGAGCAGGACCTCGATCTGGTCACCTACGGCGTCGACGATGAAGGGAAGCGCGCGGATCGGCGCCGGCGTTCCGTCGAGGTTGTTACCCCCGTGATTCGACACGGACAGCGCCGTCGCACCGAGGTCGACAACGCGTTGGGCGTCGTCGACGCGGCAGACGCCCTTCACCATGAACGGCCCGTCCCACTGGCCCCGCAGCCAGGCCACGTCCTCCCAACTCGGCAGCGCGCTCTGCATCCACTCGTAGTAGGCGCCAAAGAACGTCGGGGGCTCCTGGCCGGGCCGGGTCATGTTCGGCGTCGCGAGCGTCGGCAGATGGCCGGTCCGGGCAAACGACCAGAACCACGCCGGTCGGGCCAGCACCTCGGGGGCGAGCTTCACCGCGGCCTTCAGGTCGATCTTGTCCGGGATCCACGGGCTGCCCCAGTCACGGCCGTTGGCGAAGCTCCAGTCGAGGGTGAGGATGATGCCCTTGACCCCCGCGGCCCGGGCCCGTTCGAGTCGATAGTGCATCGTGTCGCGGTCCCCCGACCAGTACATCTGGAAGAGCACCTGGTCGTGGGCCGCGCACACTTCCTCCACCGAGCGGCTGGCGAACGAACTGAGCCCCATCGCGACACCGCGGTCGGCGGCGGCTCGGGCGACCGCCACCTCCCCGTCGGGGTGGACCGCCTGAACGCCCGTCGGCGAGAGCAACACGGGCATCGACACGGCCTGGCCCATGACCGTCGTGGCCATGGAACGCTTCTGGTGATTGCCCGCCACGTGGGGGGCAAATCCCAACTGGTCGAAGGAGTCGAGGTTGTCCTTCGCAGATAGCCCCTTCTCCGACCCGGCGACGAGGGCCCCGTAGACCGACTTCGGCAAGCGCGCCTGGGCGCGGCGCTGGGCGACGGCCACGGTCTCGAACCACTTGCTCGCCATCGATCCCCCGTCTTGAACTCAAGGCGACATTACCCGAGGGGTGCCGAGGGCGTCCTCGCCTACTTCGCCGCGATCGCGACCGGCACCCTTCGGGAGTGATCGGGTGTCGGCGTCTGGCGAAGCACGACTCCTAGGGCCGCGAGTGCGGTCTCGCCGTGGCCAAAGACGCACTCCGGGTCGGGGTCAGTCAACTCGAGACCGGTGAAGAACTTGGCCGCCATGCAGCCGCCCCGACAGGCGTCGTACGAACCGCACGACCCGCACGCGCCCGCGCTTCCCGGCTCGCGCAGCGAGCGGAACAGCTCGCTCTGTGTCCAGACCTTGGCGAAACCGGCGTCGCGGACGTTGCCCGCACGGAACTCGTCGTGGATGACGAAGGGACAGGCGTAGACCTCGCCCACCGGGTCGATCAGGCAGACCACGCGGCCCGCGCCGCAGAGGTTCAGCCCGTCGAGCGGCTCGCCCAGCGCCGAGAGGTGGAAGAACGAGTCGCCCGTCAGCACCTCGGGCCGCTCCACCAGCCAGCGGTAGAGTGACCGGTTCTGGGCGAGCGTCGGGTGCAGGTCGTGCCACACGTTCACGCCCCGCCCCGAGGGGCGAAGCCGCGTGAGGCGAAGCTGCGCGCCGTAGAGCGCAGCCAACCGCTCGAACTCGTCGAGCTGCTCGACGTTGTCGCGGGTTATGACGACCGAGATCTTGAACGGGCCGAAGTCGGCGCCGGCAAGATTATCCATCGCCCGTCGGGCCGCCGCGTAACTGCCCGTCCCGCGGATGCGGTCGTTCGTGGCGGCGTCGGCGCCGTCGATCGACACCTGGACGTCGAGGTAGTCGATACCGGCGAGCCGGGCTGCGGCGGCCCGGTCGATGCGGGACCCGTTAGTCGAGAACTTGACGCCGACCCGTCGAGCGACCGCGTGCTCCACGAGCTCGAAGAAGTCCCGACGGATCATCGGCTCGCCGCCGCCGACGTTGATGTAAAAGATGCGCATGTCGGCGATCTCGTCAATGAGCGACAGCGCCTCGGCGGTCGTTAACTCCTTGGGATCGCGTCGGCCCGACGACGACAGGCAGTGCGTGCACGCGAGGTTGCAGGCGTAGGTCAGCTCCCAGGTGAGGCAGATCGGCGCGGCGAGGCCCCGCTCGAACCGGTCGCGCAGCGACGCGTCAGCGCCCACGGAGCATCCCCGATCGGTGCAGCGACGCCAGCGCCCTCTCGTAGCGTTCGGCCTGTCCCGGCGGAGCGAGCGCGGCGACCGCGCCGTCAACGCTCTCGAACTCGTCCAGTCGCCGCACGAGAGTGACCAATTCGGGCGATTTCAAGAAGACCAGTCGCCGATTGCCGTGGTGGTAGGCCAGTGCACCGAACGACTCGTCGCGCAGCGACACTTGCTCGGACAGCCCCCAGGAGGCCGACGTGACGAAGGCGTCGGCCGTTGACGTGGTCACGGTCTAGTACACCCCGCAGAGCCCGTCGATGGAGACCTCCTCGACGAGGAGCTCCTCGACCTCATCGATCTCCACTTCCACTGCTTCAACGATCAACGTCTCGGTCGACATAATTCCTCCTCGTAGGGACCCATTCTGGCGCGTGGCGCGAACGTCGAGAGGACCATTGTGCGAAACTCGCCCCGTGAGCGCACTGCTGCCCCTGGCCCCACCCCCGATTGAGGCGCCGATCCCCGTCGGGACGAGAGTAACGCTCGACCCGGAGGCGCGATTCCTCGACCGCGACCTGCTGTGTGGCGGGTCGCCTTGGCGGCTTCTGCGCCTGCCCGGCGGATCGCGAATGGTGGCCGAACGATGGCGAGGCGGGGGCGACGTCAACGCCGGCGAAGAGCGCTTCGCACGGACGCTCGTGCAACAGGGCCTGCTGCACCCGCTGCCGTCCGCGTGGGCGGACGTCGAGCTCGTCGACGTTGTCACTCCGGTGCACGATGACGCGGACCGCCTGGAACGCTTGCTCGAGGGACTCACGGGTCTGCACGTCACCGTCGTCGACGACGGATCGCCGACTCCCGAGCGAATCGCCACTATCGCTGCACGGTTCGGTGCCTCACTGGTGCGGCTGGACCAGAACCAGGGCCCGGCGGCGGCCCGCAACGCCGGTGCGCGTGCGACGACCCGCCCGCTGCTCATGTTCCTCGACGTCGACCTGAACCTCGAGAGGCCCCTCGACGTGCTGGGACGCCTTCAGCCCTACTTTCTTGATTCCCTCGTCGCGGCTATCGCCCCGCGAGTTAAAGGAGTCGCGGGCCCCTCCGTGCGTGACCGATTCGAAATGCTCTTCAGTCCACTGGACATGGGTCCGCGCAGCGGCCTCGTCGTCGCCGGCAGTCACGTCGCCTACGTGCCGAGCGCGTGCCTGATGGTACGGCGCAGCGCATTCGGCGAGGGGTTCGACGAGTCTCTTCGGACCGGCGAGGACGTCGACCTGGTCTGGCGCCTCGCCGAACGGGGCTGGCTCGTGCGATACGACGCCGCGACAGTCGTCACGCACCGAGCCCGGACCACGTGGCCACGCTGGTGGAGCCAACGGGTGCGCTACGGCGCCTCGACCGCGGAGCTGGCGAAACGACACGGCGATCGGATGGCCCCATTGCGCGTCGACCCGTGGACGCTGGCCGCCTGGTCGAGCGTGCTCTGGGGCAAGCCGGTGATTGGGGCCCGGATCACCGCCATGGCTCACCGCCGTATCCGTACGAGGCTCGCGGGGACGACCGAAGAGCCCGGCAGAGTCGCCGGGACTCTCGTGGGTCGCGGATTGGTCGGGGCCGGAGGGCCGCTGGCGCGCGCCGTCGTACGAACTTTCGCCCTCCCGCTGCTACTCTGCGCCCTCCACCCGAGGCTGCGCCGACGAAGCCTGGGGCTCTACGTGATGGGCACCGCCTGGCGCTGGCGCTCGGCGCGCCTTCGGGTCGGGGACATCCCCCTCGCCGTCGCCGACGACCTCGCCTACGGCGTCGGCGTCTACCAGGGCGCGTGGCGCACCAGGTCGCTGCGCGCCCTTCGCCCCCGCGTCACCAAGTCGACGCTGGGCCTACGCGAAGTCCTCGGTCTGAGGTCCCGTCGGTAGCGTTGAGTTTTAGAAGCGCACGACTCCTCGGACGTTCTTGCCGGCGTTCAGGTCGTCGTAGCCCTTCTGGACCTCGTCGAGCGTGTACTCCTGGGTGACCAGTTCGTCGATGTAGAGCCGGCCATCGCCGTAGAGCTGCAGCAGGCGCGGGATCTGTACGCGAGGGCTCACCGAGCCGAAGACCGTGCCGCGCAGGTCGATGTTGTAGAAGGTGAAGACTCCGAGGTTGAGGTCGATCGACTTAAGGTCGCGCTCGGACACCGAGACCGTGACGATCGCGCCGCCCTTGCCGGTGATCTCCAGGGCCTGCTGGATGATCTCACCGTTCAAAACGCCGACCGTAATGATCACGACGTCGCAGTTGCGACCCAGCGTGACGTCGGGCAGGATGTTGAACGCGGCGTCGAGCGTCGTCGCACACCCGTGCGTGGCGCCGATCTTCATCGCGCGGTCGACCTTGGACTGGTCGGTGTCGATCGCGATCACCGCACGGGCGCCGGCGTGCACCGCACCCTGGATGGCGCCCGAGCCGACGCCGCCACAACCGATGACGGCGACCGTGTCGCCGGGCTTCACGCCGCCACGGTTGGCCGCGGCGCCGAAACCCGTCGAGATGCCGCAGGAAATCAGCGAGGCCGCCCGCATGTCGTGCCAGGGGTCGATCTTGATGAACGACGCCTCGTGGGCGACCACGTGCTCGGCGAACGTGCCCAACTGGCACATTCGATTGAGGTCCACGCCGTTCCAGTGGTGGTGCCACGTCCCGTCCGAGATCGACGGCCCCGCAACCATGCCGGCGCCCAGGTCGCAGAGGAACTGGCGGCCCGAGGCGCAGTAGTAGCAGCGACCGCACGAGGGGATGAACGACGCGACGACGTGGTCGCCGGGCTGCATCGAGGTGACGTTCGCCCCGACCTCCTCGACGACGCCCGAGCCCTCGTGGCCCCCGACCGCGGGGAACATCGTGTCGCGTCCGGTCAGCATCGTGAGCATCTCGGGCGGCAGCGACATGTCACCGGTTCGCAGGTGCTCGTCCGAGTGGCACAACCCGGCGAAGGACATCTTCACCTTCACCTCGTTGGGCTTGAGGTCATCGACGTCGATCTCCTCGGTGTGGAACGGACCGTTCAGCTCGGTGACGATCGAGGCCTTTACCTTCATGACTCCCCCATAGTTCGCGGCGGGCGAATCGACCCGCGAGTTCACTCTACCGAGCAGTAACCGGCCGCCGCGAACGGTTCGGCTACATCTGCTCGGGCGCGTCGATGCCGAGGACCGAGAGTCCGAGGCGCAGCGTGCGTGCGGTCAGGTCGCACAGCGCCAGGCGCTCGTCGCGCAGCGCCCCCGCGGACGCGAGTACGGGGCAGGCGTCGTAGAAGGCCGTGAAGCGCTGGGCGAGATCGAACAGGTAGTCGCAGAGCCGGTGGGGCTGGAGCGTGGCGAGGGACTTGGAGAAGGCCTCCGGGAAGGCGAGCAGTCCGAGGGCCAAGTGCCGCTCCTCCTCGGCACCCAGCGAGAAGGGAGTGGGTGACGACACCCACGGTCCGCCGAGGCGGCGGAAGATCGAGCGAAGGCGGGCGTGCGCGTACTGCAGATAGGGACCGGTGTCACCCTCAAAGGCGATCATCCGGTCGAGGTCGAATACGTAGTCGTGTTGACGCTCGGTCGACAGATCGGCGTACTTGATAGCGGCGCGGGCGATCTGCGTGGCGAGGTGACGCCTCGCCTCGTCATCGAGGTCGTTGTCGCGCCTGCGCAGCGACTCGTCCGCTCGACCAATCGCCTCGTCGAGCAGGGCGACGAGTTTCACCGTCTCGCCGCTACGAGTCTTGAACATCTTGCGGTCCGGGCCGAGCACGTGGCCGAAGTTCACGTGCTCGCAACGCACGGAGGGGGGCAGCCAACCGGCGAGGCGCGCGACGGCGTAGACCATCTCGAGGTGCTGGGCCTGGGGCGCACCGACGACGTAGAGGAGTTCGTCGGCGTGTAGGGAGCCCACGCGGTCGCGCACGGCCGCGAGGTCGCTCGCCGCGTAGCCGTAGCCCTCGTCGCGCTTCTGGACGATGAGCGGCAGCGGCTCGCCGTCGCGATTCGTGAAGCCCGGCGGGAAGACGCACCGGGCGCCGTCGCTCTCGACGAGCAGTCCGAGGGCGTCGAGGTCCGACACGACGTCCTCGAGCATGTCGTTGTAGTACGACTCGCCGACCACGTCATCGGTCGTGAGGGTGATGTCCAGCTTCGCGTATACGAGGTCGAAGTAGGCGATTGACTCGTCCACCAGGATCCGCCAGAGCCGACGAGTCTCGGGGTCGCCGGACTGGAGGAGCACGACGCGCGCGCGACTGCGCGCCTGGAACCGGTCGTCGCCGTCGAACTTGACCCTCGCGGCGCGGTAGAAGCCGTCGAGGTCGCCGATCGAGAGCGAGGCGACCGCCTCGTCCTCGCCGAGGTCCACCAGGTGCTCAATCAGCATGCCAAAGGGCGTCCCCCAGTCGCCCACGTGGTTTCGCGCGATCACCCGGTGGCCCGCGAAGCGGTGCATGCGGGCCAGCGCGTCGCCAATAACCGTGGAGCGCAGGTGACCGACGTGCATCTCCTTGGCGACGTTGGGCGCCGAGTAGTCGATGACCACGGTGCGCGCCACCGGCGCGGTCGCAACGCCGAGCCGCTCGTCGGCCCCCAGCGCCGTCAGTTGGCCGCTCAGGAACGAGGGGTCGAGCGTGAGGTTGAGGAATCCCGGTCCGGCCACCTCGACCGTGGCGACGCCCCCTAGGTCGGCGAGCGAGACGATCTCCCCGGCGACCTCGCGCGGCGCCCGGCCCAGCCGCTTGGCGAGGGCCATGACGCCGTTGGCCTGGTAGTCGCCACGGTCCGAGCGGCGCAGCGTCGGGTCGGCGCCGGGCTCGACGGCGTCGAAGGCCGTCTGGAGGCGCGTGAGCAGTGCGTCGTAGGTCGAGACCATAGGAATCAGTCTCGCACCTGGTGCCGGGACCGGCCCGCACGCTCGTCGGGGACCGGTCAGGGCGAACGGGGCAGAATAGGTCCATGAACTCACTCAACTCCTTCGGCGCCAAGTCCACGCTCGACGTGGCCGGCCGCTCGCTCACGTACTTCTCGCTGCGCGCCGACGGCCTCGCCGCCTTCGGCGTCGACCGTCTTCCCTACTCCATCAAGGTCCTCTTGGAGAATCTGCTGCGCCACGAGGACGGCGTCAAAGTGGACCGCACCGACGTCGAGGCGCTGGCCCGATGGGCCGAGACCCCGACGCGCCACGGCGAGGCCGCCGGCGACGACGCCCGCGAGATCGCCTTCACGCCCGAGCGGGTGCTGATGCAGGACCTCACCGGCGTGCCGGCCGTCGTGGACCTCGCCGCGATGCGCGACGCGATCATCGCGCTCGGCGCGAGCCCCGACAAGATCAACCCCCTCGTCCCGGTGGAGATGGTCATCGACCACTCGGTCATCCTGGAGCGCACGGGAACCCCGGAGTCCTTCGAGCAGAACGTCGCGATCGAGTACGACCGCAACGTCGAGCGCTACACCTTCTTGAAGTGGGCGCAGAGCTCGTTCCAGCAGTTCCGGGTCGTGCCTCCGGGCATGGGCATCTGCCACCAGGTCAACCTCGAGCACCTGGCGCGCGTGGTCTTCGAGCACGAGGGCGTCGCCTTCCTCGACACCGTAGTGGGCACCGACTCGCACACCACGATGGTCAATGGGCTAGGCGTGCTGGGCTGGGGCGTGGGCGGAATCGAGGCCGAGGCCGGCATGCTCG
The DNA here is from genome assembly GCA_043782995.1 of Acidimicrobiales bacterium. Taxonomy (GTDB): domain Bacteria; phylum Actinomycetota; class Acidimicrobiia; order Acidimicrobiales; family RAAP-2; genus RAAP-2. Next base: position 52,597 of record JAYVZV010000012.1, read on the forward strand.
GCCAGCCGACGTCGATGCTGATCCCGCCGGTCGTGGGACTGCGTCTCACCGGAGCGACCCGCGAGGGCGTCACGGCCACTGACGTCGTCCTCACGATCACCGAGCTGTTGCGCCACCACGGCGTCGTCGGAAAGTTCGTCGAGGCCTACGGTCCGGGCGTCGCGGCGCTCTCGCTCGAGACCCGCGCCACCATCGGCAACATGTCGCCCGAGTACGGCGCCACGTGCGCGATCTTCCCGATCGACCAGGTCACGGTTGACTACCTCGCGTTCACCGGTCGGTCGAAGGAGCAGCTCGACCTGGTCGAGGCCTACGCGAGGGCCCAGGGCCTTTGGCACGACGAGGACTCGGTCGAGCCCACGTACTCCGAGCACGTCGAGCTGGACTTGGCGACCGTGGAGCCGAGCCTGGCGGGACCGAGACGTCCTCAGGACCGGGTGTCACTCTCGGGGGCCCGAGGCGCCTTCCGCCACGCCCTCGGGCGCGAGCCCAAGGAAGTCATGGGGTTTGGCGCGGCCGCGCACCTGCGCGACGGCGCCGTCACGGTGGCCGCAATCACTTCCTGCACCAATACCTCCAACCCTTCGGTGCTCGTCGCCGCCGGGCTCGTCGCCCGCCGGGCCGTCGAGCGCGGCCTGATGGTGAAGCCCTGGGTGAAGACGTCGCTGGCCCCCGGAAGCCGGGTCGTCATGGACTACCTCGAGCTCGCCGACCTCGTGGGTCCGCTCGACAAGCTGGGCTTCTACCTCGCCGGCTACGGCTGCACCACCTGCATCGGCAACACCGGCCCGCTGCTCGAGGGTGTCTCGGAGCTCGTCAACGAGCACGACCTCTCCGTCGTGTCGGTGCTCTCGGGCAACCGCAACTTCGAGGGCCGCATCCACCCCGACGTGAAGCAGAACTTCCTCGCGAGCCCCCCACTCGTCGTCGCCTACGCCCTCGCCGGCACCATCGACATCGACCTCAGCTCCGAGCCCCTCGGCACGGGCGCCGACGACCAGCCGATCTTCCTCGCCGACCTGTGGCCGACCGACGCCGAGGTCGCCGCCGCCGTGCGCGCCTCGGTCACCCCCGAGATGTTCGAGCGGCGCTACGCCAGCGCCTTCTCGGGCGACGATCGCTGGCGGGCGGTGCCCACGACCAACGCCGTCACCTACGACTGGGACCAGAAGTCGACCTACGTGAGATTGCCGCCCTACTTCGACGGGCTCACGATGGAGCCGGGCATTGTCGACGACATCGAGGGGGTCAGAGTGCTCGCGCGCCTCGGCGACTCGGTGACGACCGATCACATCTCGCCCGCGGGCAACATCCGCGCGAGCACCCCGGCCGGCCGCTACCTGACCGACCTCGGGGTCGCCCAGGCCGACTTCAACAGCTACGGCACGCGCCGGGGCAATCACCAGGTCATGGTGCGCGGCACGTTCGCCAACATTCGCCTGCGCAACTTGATGGCCCCGGGGACCGAGGGCGGCGTCACGGTGAAGCTGCCCGAGGGTGAGGCGATGTCGATCTTCGACGCCGCCATGGCCTACGCCCGGGAGGGGACGCCGCTCATGATCATCGGCGGCAAGGAGTACGGCAGCGGGTCCAGCCGCGACTGGGCGGCTAAGGGCACCAAGTTGCTCGGCGTGCGGGCCGTGCTCGTGGAGAGCTTCGAGCGGATTCACCGCTCCAACCTCGTCGGCATGGGGGTGCTGCCGCTGCAGTTCCTGCCCGGCGAGTCGGCGTCGACCCACGGCCTCGACGGCACCGAGACGTTCGCGATCACCGGTCTCGCGCCCCTTAACCGGGGCGAGACCGTGCCGAGAGTCACACTGCACGCAACTCGCACGAGCGGCGAGGTGGTGGTGTTCGACGCGCGCCTGCGCATTGACACCCCGACGGAGGCCGAGTACTTCCGCCACGGCGGCGTGCTCAACTTCGTGCTGCGCCAACTCGCGTCGAACTAGTTCCTCTCGCTGTCGAGGGCGTAGGAGGCGGCGGCGTCGGTCGAGTTGAACTGACCGATGTGGCGAACGGTCTTCACGGGAGAGTCTCGCAAGCGCCCGCGCACGGCGTCGTTGGCGCGCGCGAAGGAGACCGAGACGCGGTCCTTCGTGAGATCGTCTACGACCTGGCCCAGCATGGCCATGCCGGTGTAGTCGATCTCGGAGATCGCGACCGCGTCGATGACGACGTGCTTGGTGTGGGGATATTTGGCGAGCAGGTCGTGCAGCTCGCGACGGAAGACCCCCGCGTTGGCGAAGAAGATGTCCTCGTCAAAGAGGACCGCGAGGATGTGATCGACCCTCTCGACGCCAGGCTGGTCGTACGGCTCCCAGCTGGTCGTGCCCTTGCGCCGTCCCATCACCACCATCCGCGGGCGCGCCGAGCGCCACGTCTGGTCGAGGATGGCGAGGCCGACCGCGATGGCGAGGCCCTGCTCGACGCCGACCAGCACCACGCCAAGCAGTGACACCATGGCGAGCGCGAACTCGACCGGATTGGTGCGTAGGATCGCGCGGAACTGTGCCAACTTGATGAGGCGACCGGCGACGAAGAAGAGCACGCCGGCCAACGCCGCCAGCGGGATCATGTGCGCGTACCGGGCGAGCGGGGAGAGGATCAGTGCCCCGAGGCCGGCGACCAGGCCGACCATCTTGGTGCGACCGCCCGCCAGTCGGGTGACGGTCGTACGCGCCGGGCTGGCGTTCACCGGGAAGGCGCCGGCGAGGCCCGCCGCGACGTTCGCGAGGCCGATGCCGACGAAGTCGCGGCTGAGGTCGGCGGCGACGCCGAGCTCGTCGGCGGATGAGCGCGACGTCGCCGCGCTCTGACTGACGATCACGATCACCAGGGTGAGTGACGTCGTGGCGACAATGCCCCACTCGTGGGGGTGCAGCCAGTGCAGTCGCCACGTCGGCGCGCCGGCGCTGACTGCGCCGAGCTCGAGGACGCCGTGGCTCGCGAGTGACGCCAGCGCGGCGAGCAACGTCGCCCCCGCGACGGCGCCGAGCGCCCAGGGCAGCCTCGCGTTCAGCTTCTCGCCGACGACCATCACGACGAGAGTCCCCGCGGCAAGGCTGACCGACCAGGCGCTCACGTGGCCCCACTGGTGGCTGAGCGAAGCAATGCGCTGCAGGAACGACTCGCCGCCCGACGCCACCCCGAGGGCGCGAGGGAGCTGGTGCACGATGATAATGAGGCCAATGCCGGCCATGAAGCCCGCGACGATCGGCACCGAGAGGAAGTCGGCGAGCCAGCCGAGGCGCAGTAGCCCGATCGCCGTGACGATGAGCCCGGTGACGACGGCGGTCGCCGCGACGAGTTCCAGGTACTGCATCGATGACGCCGGCGCGACGCGCAGCAGCGCCACGGCGAAGAGCGGCGCGATAGTCGAGTCCGCGCCGATCGAGAGGATTGGGTTCGAACCCACGAGGAAGAAGACGAACGACGCGGCGATGAAGGCGATCATCGCGGTGAACGCGGGCACGCCGGCCAGCTGGCTGGTGGCCAGTTGCTCGGGAATGGCGATCGCGAGCAGGGTAATCCCGGCGAGGAGCTGTCCGAGCAGGTTGCCCTTGGTCAGGCCGAGGAGTGTCTGGTCGAGTCCGCGGGGGGGGACGCGACTGTCAATGGGCGTTCGCTCGACGTCACGCTTGGCCATAGCGCCACCCTAGGACGGGGCCCGGGCGACTAGCTGGTGATGATGACCCGAAAGCCCTCGGCGAGGTGGCCCTTTTTCATTCCGGCCCTTTTGGCGGTCAGGGTGGCCCAGTTCTTCAGCATCTTCTTCAGACCATTGTTGTCGCCGACCTGGCTCACGTGGCGCATGAGGGCGGCGTGCTTCTGTTCGAAGCGTTTGGTGATGTCGACCACCATGGTCGGGCTGCTCCCGTTCAGCCAGACGAGCGGCACCGTGTGGGGCGAGAGGCCTTCGCGCAGCAGCTCGGGGAAGGCGTGGGGGTTGCGAGCGTCAGGGTAAACGGCGCGCATCGTCGCTTCGCCGGTCGCCATGTGGTCGGGGTGACTCGCGCGGATACGCTCCCAGTTGCGTTCGGGGCTCTGGGTGATCACAAGGTCGGGCTTGTGGGTCCGGATAACCCGCGTGATCTCGCGGCGCAGCAGGAACGTCGGCTCCACCTGGCCGTCGGGCCAGCGCAGGAAAGTTAGGTTCGTAACGCCGACCTCACCGGCGGCGGCGCGCTGCTCGGCCTCGCGAATCTCGGTGCGCTCCTCGCGGGTGTGATTGGAGTCGTCGCCCCCCGCGTCGCCGGAGGTGACGAGGCAGTAGGCGACGTCGACGCCCTTTCGGGTCAAAGTCGCCACGGTGCCGGCGGAGCCGAAGTCGACGTCGTCGGGGTGAGCCACGACCACGAGGGCGCGCTTGATCGACTTGTCGTGCTTGAAGACGGGGAGCGCCTTCTTCTTCTTGCTCACAGTACCGAGTCCTCCTTGGTCGGATCCCAATTGGCGAGGTCCTTCAGGTGCGGGTCGTTCGAGAATACTTCAATGATTGGCCGCTTCAGGCCGAGTCGGCGCATGATGACTTCGGCCTCGATGATCTGATTCCAGAGCAGGAGCGACACCACGACCCCCGCCGAGCCGGCGCGAGCGGTGCGGCCCGAGCGGTGCAGGTAGGCCTTGTGGTCCTCGGGCGGGTCGAAGTGCATGACGCAGTCGACGCCCTCGATGTGCAGCCCCCGTGCGGCGACGTCAGTCGCCACGAGCACCGCGAGGCGGTCGGCCGAAAAGTCGGCGAGCGCCTTCTCCCGCTGACTCTGGCGAAGGTCCCCGTGGATGGCCGCGGCGTCGACGTGTTCCTTTTGCAGCTGCTCGACGAGACGGTCGGCGCCGCGCTTGGTACGACAGAAGATGAGGACCTTGCCGAAGGACTGACAGATAGTGGCCGCCACCTTGATGCGGTCCATCTGGTGGACGTTCAAGAAGTGGTGCACCATCAGCGACACCGTCTGGGTGTCGCTCGCGACCTCGTGGAACACCGGGTCGGTGAGGTAGCGCTTGACGAGCCGATCGATGGCGCCGTCGAGGGTCGCCGAGAAGAGCAGCGTCTGGTGGGGGTGCTCGGCGATGCGCCGCAGCACCCACTCGACCTGGGGCATGAAGCCCATGTCGGCCATCCGGTCGGCCTCGTCGAGCACGAGCACGTCGAGGTCCTCGACGTTGAGCTCGCCGCGGTCGCCCAGGTCGATCAGGCGCCCGGGGGTCGCAATGATGACGTCACAACCCTTGCGAAGCGACTTCACCTGGCGTTCGATGTCGGCGCCGCCGTAGACGGCGTTGACGTGGAGTCCGAGGGCCGCGCCGAGGGGCTCGAGCACCTCGTGGACCTGGACGGCGAGCTCGCGGGTCGGCAGCAGCACGAGGCCGCGGGGTCTCGCCGGGCCCCCGGGCTTGGCACGGTGCGACACCCCGGACGAGATCCGCTGGAGCATTGGCAGGCCGAATCCGAGGGTCTTGCCCGAGCCGGTCTTGGCCTTGCCGCAGACGTCGCGTCCCGCCAGGGCGTCGGCGATGGTCATCGCCTGGATCGGGAAGGCGGTGATGATGCCCTGCTCGGTCAGGACCGCGCAGAGCTCGGGCGAGACGCCCAGGTCGACGAAGGTCTTGTTGGTGGCGTACAGGTCCTGTGCCGACGGCACGGACTCCTTGGTTTCACTACTCACGGACAGCGGTCTTTTCTCGGTCGGACCCGAAACCGGCGTTCGTAAGGGAGGGCCCAAGCTCAATTCCTAGAGCTTCTGTCCTAGTCTACGTCAGAGGTCGCGATCTCCCGCGCCAACCTTGGAGGCACCATGGCCCGACTCGAACCAGGCGCTGAGGCACCGGCGTTCACCCTCCTCAACCACGACGGCGCCAAGGTCTCGTTGGGGGACTTCGCCGGCCAACGATTCGTCCTGTACTTCTATCCCGCCGACGACACACCGGGTTGCACGAAGGAGGCCTGCCAGTTCAACGACGAGTTGGACGCCTTCGCCAATCTCGGCGTGAAGGTGGTCGGGGTCTCGCCCGATTCCGCGTCGACGCACGTGGCGTTCCGCGCAAAGTACGAGCTCGACTTCGAGCTCTTGAGCGACCCCGAGCGCTCCGTGATGGAGCGCTACGGCGCCTACGGCGACAAGATGATGTACGGCAAGTGGGTGACCGGCGTCATCCGATCGACCTTCGTCATCGGCCCGACTGGCAAGGTGGAACACGCCTGGTACGGCGTGCGCGCCGACGGGCACGCCGCCAAGGTACTCAGTTCGCTCGATGCTTAGGCTCGTAGTGGCGGCGCACCGCGCGCCAGCGGTGCCAGATCCCCCAGGCGAGCAGCGCGACGAGCAGGATGAGCACCGGGGTCTGGAATAGGTGGAAGTCCTTCGAGACGTGCTTCCAATTGTTGCCCGCGGCGTAGCCGAGCCCGGCGAGCAGCGAGACCCAGGCGGCTGAACCGATCAGTGTGAGCACCATGAAGCGACCCCGCTTCATCTCGGCGATCCCGGCCGGCACGGAGATGACGGTGCGCACTACCGGCAGCACGCGGCCGATCAGTACCGAGATCGAGCCGTACTTCGCAAACCAACGCTCGGCGGCATCGAGGTCCGCGTGGGTCAGGAGTATCCACTTTCCCCAGCGATCCACGATCGTGCGCCCGGCGGTGCGGCCGACCTCGTAGGCGATGATCGAGCCCACCAGCGAGCCGAGCGTGCCGATAAGGATAACGAGCCAGAGACTGAAGTGTGAGGCGCCGCCGACCGCGACCGTGCTGAAGGCCCCGGCGAAACCGAAGGTGACCTCCGAGGGGATCGGCGCACACGCCGACTCGACGATCGAGAGAACGATGAGCGCGAAGTAACCGTAACTCTGGACGAATGATTGCATGACCCCATTCTTGCCGACCGGGGCACCCCCTCGGGGCCACGAGGTCGGGCAGACTGTGGTGGGGGGTGCAATGGCCGAGGTGCCGTCGATTGAGAACCTGGAGGCCGCGTGGGTGGGCGAGAAATTGGGGATTGACGACGCGACGTCGCTCTCCTCGACCCGGGTCGGCTCGGGCCAAGTGGCCCACTGCCACCGCCTTCGCCTCACCCGCTCGGGCGGACCACCGATCGACGTCATCGCGAAGGTTCCCTCGAGCAACGACCTCAGCCGCGCGACGGCCGCGGCGCTGCACCTCTACGAACGAGAGGTGGCGTTCTACCGCGAGCTGGCGGCGCACATCGACACGAGGACGCCACAGTGCTACTTCGCCCAGCGCGACGAGGACGACAACTTCCTGCTCCTCTTAGAGGACCTCAGCCCGGCAGCCGACGTCGACCAGTTCATCGGCGTGACCCGCGACATGGCCCGCCACGGCCTCGAAGCCCTCGCCGGAGTGCACGGTCCGACGCACGCGCGCTCCGACTTGCACCGCGCCCCCTGGCTCGCCGGCGTCGGCCAGTCGCTCGCGCCCCTCTACGCCGCGGTGCTGCCGTCGCTCTTCGACCAGTTCCTCGAGCGCTACGCGGGACGCCTCGACGGAGCGACGCGCGAGACGGTGGAAGCGCTGAAGGCCCGTCTCGACCTCTACGGCGACTACGTGACGCCTCACCCGTGCGTCACCCACGGTGACTTTCGGGCCGAGAACCTGTTGATCGACGCCGTCGGCGGCACGATTCCGATGGCCGTCGTCGACTGGCAGACGATCGGGGTGGGTAGCCCCCTGCTCGACGTCGCGTATTTCCTCACCACCAGCCTGTCGATCGAGGACTGCGCCGCGCACGAGGACGAGTTGCTCGACGAGTACTTGGAGCGCCTGGCCGGCTACGGCGTGCACTATTCGCCCGACGTCGCGCGCCACGAGTACGCCCGCTACACGCTCCAACCGGTTCTCATGCTCGTCGCGGCGTCGGTCTTCGTCGAGCAGACGGAGCGGGGCGATGACATGTTCCTCGAGATGATTGGACGCGGCGGGGCGGCGGCCAAACGCTGGGGCGCCCTCGACGAACTGGATCGACGTGCTGCTCGCCGCTGACGACTACCCGCTGCACCAGACGGTCCTCCCGATTGCCCACGTCATGGACGGCCACCCCAACGCCTACGACCGGTTCTGGTTCAACGGCTACACCGAGGACCTGTACTTCGCCGTGGCGCTCGGGCTCTACCCGAACCGCGGCGTCATCGACGCCGCCTTCTCGGTCGTCCAGGACGGTCGTCAATACTCGGTGTTCGCGAGTGACGAGCTGGTGGGCCGCCCGACGGCGGTCGGCCCGATCGAGATTGACATCGTCGAGCCAATGCGCGTCAACCGGATCGTCGTCGACGCCCCCGAGCAGGGACTCGCCTGCGACCTCACCTACCGCCAGCGTGCCGCCACCAGCGAAGAGCCCCGCCAGACGATGCACGACGGGCCGCGGATCTTCCTGGACGTCACCCGCGCGACGCAACTGGGGTCCTGGAGCGGCTGGCTCGAGACCCCCCGCGGTCACCTCGTGCTCGACGATGACGTGCGGGGCACGAAGGACCGCTCGTGGGGCATCCGGCCGATCGGCGAGCCGCTGCCCGGTCCGAGCCAGCGGAGTCCCCAGCTGTGCTTCCTCTGGGCGCCGCTCCACTTCGACGAGGGCGGGCTTCACTTCATGGCCTTCAACGACGCCCGCGGCCGTCCCATCAGCCGTTCCGTCGTGCGGATGCCCCTGAGTGGCGAGGCCCGCGGGGCGGAAGGGTCGCTGCACGTCGTGATGGAGTCCGGAACCCGGTGGATGCGCGGGGCCACGTTGCACGTCGACAATGAGAAGGTGACGCTCACACCGCTGCTGCGCTTCCAGATGCGCGGCGTCGGCTACTCGCACCCGCTGTACGGCCACGGTCGCCGCCACCCGGCGCCGCTCGTCGCCGGCGAGGTGCTCGAGCTGGACGCGCTCGATCCCCTCGACTTCCCCAACGTCCACGTCCAGCACGTGGTGCGGGCCCAGCGGGGCGACGAGGTCGGCATTGGAGTGCTCGAGCAGTTCGTGATTGGCCCGTACGAGCCGTGCGGTCTCGAGGGGCTGCTGGACGGCGCCTAGCTCTGGTGCGTCGAACACCAGTAGGTCGTGCGCCCCCCGATGGTCGCCGAACGCATCGCCGACCCGTCCTTCGGGCAGAAGCCGCCCGGGAAGCGCGCGTCCATGTGGTCGCCCAGGTGCGAGCCGCCCCGGGTCGCGAGCGTGCGCATGGTCTGGGTGAAGGCTCGGTAGAGACTCTTGCGCTGCTCGGCGCTGAGTAGTCCCGTGGGCGTGCGCGGATCGACGCCCGCGCGGTAGAGGATCTCGTCGCCGAGCAAATTGCCGACGCCCGCGACGGCGGACTGGTCGAGTAGTCGGGCCTTGATGGCCGGCCCGTCGCCGCGCGTGACCGCCACCACCGAGTCGAACTGACGACGCGTCAGCTTGAGCGCGTCGGGGCCGAGTTCGCCGAGGTTAGGGTCGAGCTCGAAGCGTCCGAGTCGGCGCGGGTCGTGCAGTATCAGCTTTCGCCCGTCTTCCAACTCGAGGCCACCGCGCACCCAACCGGCCTTGTAGAGGTGCGGGCCGTAGAAGAGCCCGTCGATCCCGGCCTCGTCTTCGATCAAGAGAACTCCCGTCATCCCGAAGCGCATTCCGAGCGCCACGCCGTCGGTCTCGAGGACGAGCAGCTTGCCCCGTCGCGACGTGCCCGTCACGCGAAGGCCCTTCACCGCCCTGGCCCACGCCGAGGGAGAGGTGAGCTTTTTGGCCGCCAATGAGTCAGCCCAGCCGCGCGCCACCCGCGAGCCCACGACGCGCTCGGCCAGACGACGGTAGGACTCGACTTCGAGGATCTCGGGCACGCCGCGAGCGTACCGGCTTACGATTCAGACCCCGAAAGTAGGCTTGAGGTATGGCACTCGAGAAGCCGCAGTGGAAGGAACTCTTCAGCGAGGTGGTGACCTCGGGCCTGTGCACGGGGTGCGCCGCGTGCGTCATCGCCTGCCCGCACCCGGTGCTCGATTACAACGCCGAGGGCGGCGTCTACCGGCCCTTCCACCTCGACATCGACGGCGGTCCCGAGGACTGCACCCACGGCCAGAAGGGCTGCACCATGTGCACGCGAGCCTGTCCGCGCTTTCGCAACTGGGAGTCCGAGATCGACACCCACAAGTTCGCGCGCGAGCGCACCGACGAGGAGGTCTACGGGATCGGCGACGTATTGCTCGCGAGAGCGAGCGACCCCGAGCTCGTCGAGAACGGCCAGGACGGCGGTTTCGTCTCGGCGCTGCTCATCTACGCCCTGGAGAACGACGTGATCGACGCGGCGCTCGTCAGCGGCCTCGAGGGCGACGGCTCGACGTGGCGGGCTATGCCCCGCGTGGCGCGCAACCGCGCCGACGTGCTCGATACCGCCAAGTCGCGCTACACCTACAGCGCCAACCTCCTCGCCTACTCCGAAGCGGCCGAGGGCGGCGCCGAGCGCATCGCCGTGGTGGGCATGGGCTGTATGACCTCGGCCCCCGGGGCGATGCAGTCACGCAAGGCCGGCAAGATCGCGCGCCGACTCAGCCTCACCATCGGGCTGCTCTGCTCCAAGACCTTCGACGACTCGATCTTCGAGGAGCTCTTCGAGGCGAAGTACGCAATACGGCGAGCCGACATCAAGAAGATGAACATCAAGGGCGTCTTCCAGATCTGGACCCACGACGGCCACTTCCACGAGGTGCCCCTGAAGGAGGCCCACGCCTACACGCGCGAGGGCTGCAAGCTGTGTCCCGACTTCGCCGCCGAGCACGCCGACATCTCCACGGGCGGCATCGGCGCCTACGGCGACTGGACCCTCGTTATCGTGCGCACCGACAAGGGCCGCGAGCTGATGAGCGCGCTGAAGGAACACGGTCTCATCGAGACCCGCCCCGGCGACGACGACCCGGGCGCGGTCGCCTTGTTGCACAAATTGGCCCTCGTCTCGCGAAAGCGCTGGCCGCAGAGCGCGACGCCGGGACCCCGGAGCATCCCCCTGACCTCGAACTAGTCGACCGTTAGCATCGAATCATGGCGTCGACCCCCACCTTCACCACGGTCCTGCTGGTGCGACACGGCGCCACCGCGACGACCGGCACGGTCCTGCCGGGCCGCGCACCGGGCCTGCACCTCTCCGAGCGGGGTGCGGGTCAGGCTCAGGGCACCGCCGAGCGCCTCGCCGAGCTCGCCCGAAAGCCCTCGGCCCTCTACGTCTCGCCGCTCGAGCGGGCCCGCGAGACGGCCGCGCCCATCGCCAAGGTCCTACGCCTGCGCCCGGTCCTGGAGCGGGGCCTGCTCGAGTGCGACTTCGGCACGTGGACGGGCAAGCGCCTGAGCACCCTGCGGCGCCGGTCGGACTGGCGCGCGGTGCAGCACGCGCCGAGCACGTTCCGTTTCCCCGAGGGCGAGTCCTTCACCGAGATGCAGCTGCGGATCTGGACGACGCTCGAGCGCCTCGCGCGCAAGCACCGCAACCGGACCATCGTCGTCGTGAGCCACGCCGACCCGATCAAGGCCGCCGTCACCTACGCCCAGGGCGTGCCCCTCGACCTCTTCCAGCGCACGGTGATCTCGACCTGCTCGGTGAGCGCCATCTCGTTCACCGACTCGACCCCGGTCGTGCTGTGCGTGAACAGCACGGGGACCCTGAAGGACCTGGCGCCCTCGTGAACTACGTCTTCGCCCAACCGGACCGGGTGATGGTGGGGGTGCGCGGCGAGGTGGGCAGCCGGCTCTTCCTGCTCCAGGCGCGCGAGGGCAAGCGCCTCGTGATCGTGAAGTGCGAGAAGACCCAACTGGCGGCCCTCGCGCTCTGGCTGAGCCAGGTCGTCGCCGAGCTCGGCCGCCCCGGCCACCTGCCCGAGGACCTCTCCCTCGAGCCCGAGTACGAGGTCGACTTCGTGGCGGGCGAGATCGCCGTCGCGCTCGACGGGGAGGGTCAGTCCATCGAGGTCACCTTCGAGTCGCTCGAGGAGCACAACGACGACACCCTGGTCCTCACGCTGAGTCGCGAGTGGGCCGGCGGCCTCGCGATCGCCATCGCGCGCCTCGTCGAGGCGGGCCGTGCGCCCTGCCCGCTCTGCGGCGGGCCCCTCGACCCCAAGGGTCACGACTGTCCGCGCACGAACGGTCATCGTCCTCCGATCCGTTAGCGACGATGAACCGCGAACAACAGTGCACGTTGCTCCGTCACGGGGTGATCGCCGTCGAGGGACGCGTCGCGGGGTCGTCGAACCAGGCGCTGCTCGTCACCGTCACCCTCGACGGCGTCGAGGCGTTCGCCTGCTACAAGGCCGAGGCCGGCGAGCGGCCGCTCTGGGACTTCCCCGACGGACTCTGGCGCCGCGAGGTTGCCGCCTACGAGCTCGACGTGGCGCTCGGCACCGACCTGGTGCCCGCGACGATCGGTCGCGACGACGGGCCCTTCGGGATCGGATCGCTGCAGTGGTGGGTCGACGACAACCTGGAGGACCACTACTTCACGCTGCGCGAGAATCCCGCCTTCCACCACTGGTTCGCCGAGCTGGCGGCCTTCGACGTCGTCGCCAACAACGCCGACCGCAAGGCCGGCCACGTGATCTTCGACGGGGAGCGCTGCTGGGCGATCGACAACGGCCTGTGCTTCCACGAGCAGGACAAGCTGCGCACGGTCATCTGGGAGTACGCCGGGCTCGAGGTCGATGAGCACCTGCTCGAGCGCGTAGCTCGCTTCGCCCGGGGTGAGACCGGCCACGTCGGCGACTGGCTGACGCCCGGCGAGCTGGCACTCGCCCAGATGCGCGCGCACGGTCTGGCCGAGAACGCCTCCTACCCCACTCCCGACCACGGATCGGACTGGCCGCCGTATCCCTGGCCCCTCATTTAGGGCCAGCTGCCGCCACGGGGTTGAGAATAGGAGGCCCGCAGTTCGCTGGGTCGCCACTGATGATTACTGGAGCTTCGGATTCTGGTGGCATCGAACCATCTTCATCGGACAACGATCAATCACTAAAAGGGCCCTTCGGAATTCCGTCAGGAGGGATGCGCCTACGTAGTTTGAACGTACTGTCTCAGGGCCCTCCGAATGGCGTCCGACACGCTGAT
>JAYVZV010000013.1:0-2624 GCA_043782995.1 Acidimicrobiales bacterium
CGCGCCGGACGCAGACCGTTGCGGTCCAGCACGGCGCCCACCACCTTGCCGTCGCAGAAGGTCACCGACGCCGGTCCGTCCCACGGCTCCATCAGGCCGGCGTGGTAGCGGTAGAAATCCCGACGCGCCGTGCTCATGAACGTGGAGCGCTCCCAGGCCTCGGGGATCATCATCAGGACTGCGTGGGTCAACGACCGGCCGGACTGCACTAGGAGCTCGACGACCTCGTCGAAGCTGGCCGAGTCGCTCATGTGCGCGGTGATGATCGGCGTCAGGTCGCTAATGGCCAGCGGCAGGACGTCGCTGCGCAAGGTCGTCTCGCGGGCCGTCATCCAGTTGCGGTTGCCCCGCACGGTGTTGATCTCACCGTTGTGGGCGATGTAGCGGAACGGCTGGGCCAGGTCCCAACGGGGCAAGACGTTGGTGGAGAAGCGACTATGCACGACGGCGATGGCGGTAGCGAGACGCTCGTCGCGCAGGTCGCCGAAGTACTGGCGCAGCTGGGGCGACGACAGCATCCCCTTGTAGATCAGGACCTGGGACGAGCACGACGAGGCGTAGACGTTCTCGTGGTGCTCGATGACCTTGCGCGCGCAGTAGAGGGACCGCTCCAGGTCGGCCGGCGGAGCGATGGGGTCCACGACGATCAGCTGCTGGACGAATCGGGGCTCGGAGGCGGCCGACGTCGGGCCGAGCAGCGTCGAGTCGACCGCCACTTCGCGCCAGCCCGCCGAGACGAGTCCTACCCGGCAGAGAACCCGGTCGATCGCGGAACGGAGCGTCGGAGCGTCGAGGGACCGCGGAATCATCCAGTGCGCCACGCCGTAGCGCCCCCGTTCGGGCACCGGGCCCTGGAAGACCGCACGGATGAACTCGTCGGGCATCTGGATGAGCACGCCGGCGCCGTCGCCCGAGTCCACGTCCGAGCCGGTCGCCCCGCGGTGCTCGAGGTTCTCGAGGATCGTCAGGGCGTCGTTGAGCGTGGCGAAGGTGGCGCGACCGGTGAGATCCGCGACCATGCCCACGCCGCAGGCGTCGTGTTCGAAGGAGGGGTCGTAGAGGTTTCTCTTCATAGCGTTTCCGATCGGGGCAACGCTGACCCGAGACAATCATAACGAAATCCACGCCGGTCCTCGCGACCTACGCTAGGCGGGTGACGTCGTCCAAAAAGAGCGCCTTGGTCGTGGGCGGAGGCGTGATCGGCCTGACTTCGGCCTTTCGACTCGCCCGTCGGGGCTGGCCGGTCACGCTCTTCGACCCCGCGCCCGGCAAGGGCGCCACGTGGGCTGCGGCCGGCATGATCGCGGCGTCGGCCGAGATTGCGCCGGGGGAACAGACCAACTATCAACTGCAGAAGTGCGCGCTGCCGGCGTGGCGCGAGCTGCGAACCGAGTTGGCCGAAGTGACGGGCTCCGAGCTCGCTCTCCACGAGAGCGGCACGCTCATGGTCGGCTGGGACGGCGGCGATCGACGAATGGTCGAACAGTTCGCCCAGGTGGCCGCAGAGTTCGGCGTGCAGCCGCGGGTGGTCGAACGCGTCAGCGAACCCGAGATGTTTCAGGGTCTGTCCGGGAGGATCGGCGAGGGACTGTACATCGAAGGCGACGGCTGGCTGGACCCCGATGAGGCCATGGAGATACTGACGTCGGCCAGCGCGGCGCTCGGCGTCGTCCCCGTCGCCGAGACCGTGCTCGAGGTCTCCGGTCGCGACGGGCGCGTCAGCGCCACGACGCCCCGGTCGACCTACGAGGGGTCCCTGGGCATCCTCGCGACCGGCGCGACTCCCCTACCGTGGGGGGCCGCCACATCGGGCACAAATGTGGTGCGACCGGTTCGGGGCATGACCGCTCGAGTCCTCGGCATCGACCGGAGCAGCCAACCGATGGTGCGCGCGTTCGTGCGCGGTCGGACGTTCTACCTCGTCAGTCGGCCCGGCGGCTACTGCGTTCTCGGAGCGACGTCCGAGGAACGCTCCGAGCCCGTCGTCGAAATCGGCGAGACGCACCGACTGCTGCGTGACGCCCTCGACGTCGTTCCGTCGCTCGAGACGGCGCACCTGCTGGAGGCCCGGATGGGCCTTCGGCCGGCGAACGTCGATCTAGAGCCCTTCTTCGAAGTGCTGGAAGGAGGTCGATGGGCGTGGTCGTCGGGCCACTACCGTCACGGGGTCACCCTCGCGCCGCTCGCCGCACGCGACGCCGTCGCCTTCGCCGAGGGTCTCAGATGATCCGCGTCAATGGAGTCGAGCAGTCACACGTCGACGAGACCGTCCTCGGGCTACTGATCCGCCACTCAATCGAACCACGGGGAATCGCCGTCGCAATCAACGGCGACGTCGTTCGACGAAGCGAGTGGACGACGACGTTGGTTCCCGACCAATGCTCCGTCGAGATCGTGACCGCCGCCGCGGGCGGCTGAACAAGGAAGGTGGGACGATGGTAGACGACATCCTGGTGGCCCTCGACGAACGCATTCTCGACGCGCTGAAAGCGAGAGCCACCGGCGAGACGATTGCGTTCCTGTGCGAGGCGCGGGCGTGGCTGACCGATCCCGGTCAGCCTCATGGAGCGCACCGCCCCCCGGACTGAGAGACCCCAGCGACTAAGATTGTCCCTTCACGGGCT
>JAYVZV010000014.1:0-7869 GCA_043782995.1 Acidimicrobiales bacterium
GGCGGAGTCGAAACGACCGATGGTGGCGTGGCCTGGTAGCTCCAGCTGGGCACGCCACCGTAGTTGTCGTAGGAGACTGACGATCCTGACGGGTCGGTCACCGTCCAGTGGGTGCCGTCGCCATTCGTCTCGACGGGTGAGCCCGAGACCGAGAAGCTCGAGGCGATCCTCGACACCTCGGCCGACGGGTTCGTCGCCAGCTGCAATCGGTAGGCGTTGCCCGTCGAGGTGCCGACGCTGAGGCCCGCTCCCGCGCTGAAGTGGTATTCGAGGTAGACGCGCATTATCGAGTTGGTTGTGCCGAATTTTGCCCCCCTCTGGGTGTCGGGCGTTGACGCCGTGGCGTGCGCGCTCGCCAGCGCGAGGACCGGTAGCCCGGGCACGGCGGCGTCGAGCGCGGCGATGCCGCCGACGGTGAGTACCGTCGCCATCGTCACTGCTCCGGCCACGCGCAATTGGAAGTCGCGCAGCACGTTGCGCCGGCGCACGGGGTACTGGGACACGATCCTCGAGACCATGGCCCCGGGGTCGTGATGTGCGTACGACTGCCCGGCGGCGGGGTCCGCGGCCACCAGTCGTTCGTGAAAGTCGCTCATGAGATCTCCCTCGTGTCCCTACTTAGTTCCTGTCGCGAGCGGCGTCGAACTTTCAATGGACTTCAGTGGAGGCGAAGTTGTCGCGGAAGCGTGCCTGGGCCCTCGAGAGCCGCACGGCGGCCGCGTTCGTCGTGATCACAAGGGCGATCCCGATGGACTCGGGGGAGAGCCCGTCCCAGGCGTTCATCATCAGGATCTCACGATCGTCGTCGGAGAGCGCCCTCAGCGCCTCGCGAACGCTCGCGTCGGCGATGACGTGGTCCTCGGCCGACGCGCCGTGCGCCGGGGGTGCCAGCGTCGACTCGAAGGCGCTTCGTCGGCCCTGGTTTCGCCGGGCGTTTCGCAGGATGTTGCGTGCCACGCCGATCATCCAGGGCAGTTCGGCGTCGGCCGGGATGTCGTCGATGCGCCGCCAGACAACGAGCATCGTCTCTTCGACGAGGTCGTCAAGGTCGGCGGCGCTCAAGGGATAGAGGCGCCGGCGCAGGTAGTTGCCGACCTCGTGCGAGTGGTCGCGGACGAGGCGTCGAAAACGATCATCCCGTGAGGAGCCCATAACCTTCCCCTGTCCGCTTCGTCCCGATTCTTACCGGTGCACTGTCGCGAAAGTCCCCACGTGGTTGGCTAGCGGGGATTTCGCACCAGCATCGCCTCTTGCTCGCGGGTGAGCCACCACGAGGGCCATTCGCGGTCGTTCCACCACGCGAGTACGTCATCGACGCTCTCGTTGACGTCTCGCAGCGTAAGTCCGGCGGCGAGGGCCTTGGCCGGGTCGAGGGCCTGCAAGTTGTCACCGAACGCGCCGGGCCAGAGCGGGAATCGTGCCGCGAGGTGGTGGCTCGACACCTGCTTGGGCGACACCTCGACGACCTTCGTGTCCGGCGGCGACACGTGGGCACAGATCAACTCCATCACGTCGACGAACCGCGGCGCCGGAAAGGGACCGGCGACGTGGAAGGCCCCGAGCGTCGAGTTCGCCAAGAGCGTGACGACGAACTCTCCGAGGTCGCGGGCGTCGATGTACTGCAGCGTGTTCGTGCGGGGCCCGGCGACCGCGACACTCCCGCCGCGCGCCAGTCGCATCACCCAGTAGGGGAAGCGCATCGTCGAATCGTGGCTCCCGATCACGAAGGTCGGGCGCACGATCGTGAGCCGGTCGCCGAACAGCTGGCCGGCCGAGCGCTCGCAGGCGGCCTTTAGCGGTCCGTAGCTGTCGGAGTCGATCGGCACGTCGGGCTCCGTGGGAGCGTCGGTGTGCAGGACCGCGGTCTCCTCGGTAGCTCCCTCCGAGGGTGAGTCCTGGTAGGCCGAGACCGAGGAGATCTGGAGGTGGTGGCCGCCGCGGTCCCCGAGGGCCCCAAAGAGCGCCTCTACGTCGCGGGGCCGGTACGCAATGGCGTCGACCGTGGCGTCGAACGAGAGCCCGGCGAGGGCCGAGAGGTCGCCCTGGCGGTCGCCGACGAGTCGGGTCACCGTATCGGGCAGGTCCGAGACGGTCTGGCCCCGGTTGATGGCCGTGACGTCGTGGCCGGCGCCCAACGCGGCCCACGCAATGGCCCGGCCGACGAACGACGTTCCTCCGACGATGAGAATCCGCATAGGTCTCCCCTGTGATTGATTGAACCAATGCTACGGGGAAGCCCCGTGGCGGGTTATGGATGGTTCGTCGTGAGAGGGGTTAAAGGCCCGCGGACTGCGTCGCCTCGTCGAGCCGTTGGAGGAAAGGTCGAGCACCGATCTCAGTGAGGATGTCGCGCGCCTCCTTGGCGACCGTGGCATCGGGGTGATCCGCCCCCAGTAACAGCACGAGATCGAGCTCGCACAGCGCCAGGTCGAGGGCGCTCTCGAGAACCCGCCACTTCTCGATCGCGTCGCGGTAGATCTCGGCGGCCTCGTCGATCCGACCCTCGAGGGCTGCGATGCCGGCCTCGGCCGTTCGTCGCTGGGCGCCCGTCGCGCGCCCGCGGATTCGCTCCATGGACGAGAGCGCGTCGCGCACGCTGGCGACGTCGCGCTGCCACAACGCGGCGTGCACGTTGATCGCCAGCGCCGCCGCGCTGTTGATGCCGACGGGGTCGATCTCGACGGCGCGCTTGGATTCGCGGCGCGCGATCTCAAGGTCGCCCGCCGCGAGCGCCGTGAAGGCCGAGGTGGTGAGACGGGTCGTCTGATCGGCGAGCGGCGCCTCGGTTCCGCCGAAGGACTTCCGGCGCGCCAGGACCTCAGCGGAGACCGCGAACTCGCCGGTCAACGCCGCGAGTAGTGCTTCGAGGCCGAGCAACCAGGACTCGTGTGAATCCAACATCTCGCGCTGGTGAAGCTCGCTTATCGCCACGCGCGCCTCCTGCCAGAGGCCCAGGTAGATCGACGTCTCGGCGATGTTCAAGAGGTTCACGACCTCGATACCCCGGCGACCGGCCTTGCGGGCCAACTCCACCGCTTCGAGCGCGATGGACACCGTGGACCTCGGGTCGTCGGGCAGCATGTAGAGGCTGAGGCCGGTCCGGGCGGCCGCCTGCTCGTACAGCGCCCCGGCCTCGTCAGCGATGTTGGCTATGCCCCTCGCGAGCATCACCGCCTCGCGGTGGCGTCCGAGGGTGAAGAGCGCGAGTGATCTCCACCCGAGCGCGCTCGCCAGTATCTCGGTGTCGTCGAGCCTCTCGGCGAGGTCGAGGGCGATCTCGCACCAGTCGAGGGCGCGTTCGACCTCGGAGCCGTGGCAGAGGACCTGCGCCACCGCGTTGGCCAGCTTGGCGCGCACCCGCGGATTGCCCTGCTCGCCCAATTCGTTGAAGGCCCTCTCACATCGATCGACGGTGGCTACCGGTCCGGCGCCTCGCGCGAGGGGAGTGACGAGGTTGGCGATCGCGAGGCCGGCGGCGTCGGCGTCGCCGAGCGCCTCGTAGATGGCGACCGCCCGCTCGTGGTGCGCCAGGGCCTCGTCCTCCTTCATCGAGCGTCCCGCGGCGTCGCCCGCCCGCTCGTGGAGCGCGGCTCGGAGGGCATCGTTCGTGGCCAGCTCGAGGGCCTGTTCGAAGAGCACGGCAGCCTGCTCGGGCGAACCGAGCGAAATCGCGCGCTGACCGGCGCGGTCGAGCCACGAGAGGGCGTTGAGGGCCGTCGCCTCGACGTCGCCTTCATCGGGCGCCGCCCGGTACGCCTCGAGGTAGTGGGCGGCCACGATGCCGGCGAGCTCCTCGTCGTTCAGCGACTCGGCGTAGCGCGCGATAGCGAGGTGCTTGGCGCTACGGTCGCGGCGCCCGAGCATGCCGACGGCCACCTCGCGAATGACTCCCTGGACGAACCCGTACTGGCCGCGCTCAGGCGAACGCAGGTCGTTGTCGGCGAATAGGAACTCCTTTCGCACTAGTTCCCGCAACTCGTTTTCGACGTCGACCTTCGAGCCGCCATTGACGACGAGCAGGCTCTCGATAGTGAACGTCGAGCCCACGACACCCGCGTCCTGAAGGATGGCCTTCTGATGAGGGGCGAGTGAGTCGAGGCGCGAGGCGATGAGGGCGTGCAGCGTCTCGGGAATCTCGAGGTGCTCGAGCTCCCCTTCGACGATGTATCGGCCGTCGAGTTCGACGAGCACACCTCGGTCGACCAGCATCCGTATCGTCTCGACCGCGTAGAGCGGCACACCTTCGGCTCGTTCCAGCACCTTGTTGGCCACGGTGGCCGGCAGCCCCTGAACGAAGCCGTCGAGCAGTTCGCGCATCGACGCCTCCGAGAGGGGCTCGAGGTGCAGGGAGGTGAAGTTGCGCTGGCCCGCCCCCCAGAGCGGTCGACGGTCCATCAGCTCGGGTCGCGAGAGGGTGATCACTAGCAGGGGGAAGGCGCGCGACCACTCCAGGATTGACTCGACGAAGTCGATAAGCCCCGAGTCGGCCCACTGGAGGTCCTCGAAGACCAGCACGGTCAGGCCCGCGGACGAGATCCGCTCGAAGAACGTGCGCCAGGCGGAGAAGAGCTCGTCGCGGTCGTTCGTGGGAGCATCGGCCAGTCCGAGCAGGTGGGCGAGGCATGGCTCTATCCACCGGCGCTCTTCGGCGTCAGGCAAGAACCGCTCGAGGCAGGCTCGCAGCTTCGCCAATGACGACGCGGCCTCCTCGGACTCGAGGATGCCGGCGCGCATGCGCACCATCTCGCCCAGAGCGCCAAAGGTGATCCCTTCGCCGTAGGTGCGAGACCGTCCCTGGTGCCAGAAGATATCCTCGGCGAGCCCGTCGACGTACTTGAGGAACTCCCACGAGAGCCGGCTCTTTCCGATGCCCGGGATGCCGGTGACCGAAACGAGCCGGACCCTCTGCTCGCGCGCCGTGGCGTGCAGCAGGTCCTTGATGAGTCGGATCTCTTCGTCGCGTCCGACGAAGGGCGGTTCAAGCCGTTGGGCGCGGCCGAGGCCCTTGCGTTGGGCGACCACGCGTAGCGCGCGCCACGCGTGGACGGGCTCGGACTTTCCCTTCAGGTCGAGTACGCCGAACTCCTCGAACGCAATGGCGCCCGACGCGGCGCGCCAGGTCGACTCGTCGACGAGCACGGTGCCGGGCGTTGCGGCACCTTGGACCCTCGAGGCCGAGTTGACGGTGTCTCCCAGCACCATCCCCTCGGAAACCTTGCCGATCGTGATCGCCACCTCCCCGGTGACGACGCCGCCGCGGGCGCGCAAGTCGTCGAGTCCCGAGTCGTGGCCCAACTCGCCCACGGACGCCACGATTTCCAGAGCGGCCCGCACGGCCCGCTCGGCGTCGTCCTCGTTGGCGATCGGCGCCCCCCACACGGCCATCACCGCGTCGCCGATGAACTTCTCGACGGTGCCGCCGTAGTTGTCGACGATCCTCTGGGCGCGGTCGAAGTAGAGGGTCAGGAGCTCGCGGACGTGCTCGGGGTCGCGCCTCTCGGCCAGCGGGGTGAAGCCCACCAGGTCGACGAAGAGCACCGAGCAGAGGCGCCGTTCGGCGACGGCCTTCGCGTCGGAAGACGAGGGGCCGGCGGGCGCTCTCGGAGCGGTCGTGGACACCGCGGCGCCGCAGTTCGCGCAGAATGGCTTGCCGGCAACGAGCTCGGACCCGCAGGCGGAGCAGCGCAATGCGATGGCGGCGCCGCAGTTCGCGCAGTAGGGCTTGCCATCGGGAGTATCGCCCTCACATGACCAACATTGCATGTCCCCGCCTTTGGCTCGGAATCTTATGTCGTGGAGAGGGTCCGTCACCCAACAACTTCTAGAGTTGGCCTGGTTGCGACGGAGGAGGACACGATGACCAGTCCGGTCTTACCCGAACGGTCGGCCGACGGCGGCTCCGAGCGGCTCGAGGCTTTTAGCGACGCCATCCTCGCGATCGCCATCACGCTGCTCGTCATCGGGATCCGGATTCCCGACACGAAGGGGGCGTTGCTCGGTGCGGCGTTGCGGCATCTCTGGCCCTCATACCTGGCCTATATGTTGTCGTTCTGCACGATCGGCTTCGTCTGGGTGTCGCACCACTCGATGTTTCGCCGGGTGCGCGACGTCGATCGCCCTCTGTTGATCTTCAACCTCGGGCTGATGATGTTCGTGGCGTTCCTGCCGTTCTCGACGGCGGTGCTGGCGCGCTACTCCTGGGGGGCGTCGTCGGCCGGCGCCTCAACGGCGGCCGAGCTCTACAGCCTGAACATGCTCCTGATCGGCCTCGCCTTCACGGGTCTGTGGATTTACCTCTCGTTTCACTCCTCGCTCTTCGTCGGCGAGGTCCAACGGAGCAACCTCAATCGAACGATCGTGCGCTCCACCCCCCCTTCAATCGCCTACGCGGGCACTGCGATGCTCGCCTACGTGAACGTCACTGCGTGCTACGTCATTTGGGTGCTCGCCACCCTCTACGTGGCCTTCGGGCCGGCGGCGCGAAAGATCCCCGCTTGGACCGGCGGTGTCGGGCCCGGCAGCCCCCCTCGCGACTCGCTCACCGAAGGAAGTTGATCAACCGATTATTTCCCTGGTCACGGCGGTTGGTCGTCCAGTCGTTCGCGGAGCGGTCGATGCGGATATGACCTTCGGCCCTAGGGAGTCAAGCAATGACTGGGCTTGTATTGATGCAGGGCTGTTCACGTCCTCTCGTACTCGCGCGGTGGTTGGTGCGTAGGGTCGAGGGGGCGATCGGCGGCGCAGAGAGGGCGGTACTGGTGAGAGAGGCGACGCTGACACGGGCGTTGACGCGCTACGAGCATTCGCCCCATTTGGTCTTCTGGGAGACGACCAAGGCCTGTTCGCTCGCCTGTCGCCACTGTCGGGCCTCCGCTCAGATTGAGGCACTGCCCGGGGAGCTCACCACCGAGGAGGGATTTGCTCTCATCGACCAGATTGTCGCGATGGAGGGACCCTCGCCGATCCTCGTCTTCACGGGGGGTGACTGCTTCGCCCGAGCAGACCTCCTTGAACTCATCGCCTACGCCAGGGCTGCGGGCCTTCGACTGGGTATCGCCCCCTCGGTCACCGACCGCCTGACTCGTGAGGTGCTCGAAGAGCTCTACGAACTGGGCGTGCGCAGCGTCTCCATCAGCCTGGACGGCGCCGGGCCGGAGAGTCACGACACGTTGCGCGGAATCCCCGGACATTTCGACCAGACCATCGCGGCCCTGCACATGATGCGCGACATGGGCTTTCGTCTGCAGGTGAACACCACCGTGATGCGCAACAACGCGGGGGAGATGGCTGACATTTTCGCCCTGCTGCGCGAGACGGGCGTCTCAATCTGGGAGGTCTTCTTCCTCGTCGGCGTCGGCCGGGGCGCCGAAATACTCGAGGTCAGCCCCCGCGACGCCGAGGACATCTGCCACTTCCTCGTCGACGTGACAACGTTCGGCATGACCGTGCGTACGGTCGAGGCGCCGTTCTTCCGTCGGGTGCAGTCCGAGCGCGAGCCCTTCGGAGCTGACGACCCGCGAGAGCACTTCGAGCTCGGAGGCCTCTACGGGACACTTCGCGAGGGTCTCGACCTCGAGGCGGGCCGGCGCGACCACGCGGTGCGCAGCACCACCCTCGCGACGGGGGACGGGCGGGGCATCATCTTCGTCGGCTTCGACGGCGAGGTCCACGCCTCGGGTTTCCTGCCGATCGCCCTTGGCAACGTGCGTGCCGAGTCGTTGGGTGACGTCTACTCGGAGAACCTCCTGCTCACGGCGATACGGGCCGGCTGCTTCACTGGCGTGTGCGGAGAGTGCGACTACCGACGGCTCTGCGGCGGATCGAGGGCCCGCGCCTTCGCCCACTACGGGGACGTTATGGCCGACGACC
>JAYVZV010000015.1:0-22798 GCA_043782995.1 Acidimicrobiales bacterium
ACGAGACGAGCACCGCCGCCACGACGATGACGACCCACTCGACAATGACGTGTCGGTGGCGCCGTGGCGGCACGGGCGGCGTTACTTCGTCCGGCTCCACTGTGGGCGCATCGAAGACGATGGGTTCGGCGGGAGCGTCTTCAGGCACGGATCAAGGCTAGTCGGGTCAGCCGTGGCGCTCGAGCGAGGCGAGAAGCTTCTGGAAGCGGTCGTCGGTGCTCTTGAATGGATCCTTCAGCAACACGGTGCGCTGCATCTCGTCGTTCAACTTGAGGTGAACCCAGTCGACGGTGTAGTCGCGGCGCCACTCCTTGGCGGCCTTGATGAAGGTTCCGCGCATGTGCGCCCGAGTCGTGGGCGGCGGGGTGTGGGTCGCCGTCGCCACCTGGTCGTCGGTGACGACGCGACGGAAGTGGCCCCGCGCCTGGCGACGGTAGTAGAGGCCGCGTTCGAAGCTGGTGTCGTGGTAGAGCAGGTCGATCAGCGCAATTTTGGGGTCGCTCAGTTCGACGCCGCTGCGCTCGCGCTCGCGCTCAATGATCTGGAGCTTGGCGATCCAGTCGACGCGGTCGGCGAGGACCATCGGGTCGTCGCGGTACTGCTCGATGACTTCGCGCCAGAGTCGGACGGCGTGGACCTGGTCGGCCGGCAGGCTGTGCCCCTCGCAGAACTGCTCGGCGCGCTCGCACAGGTCGTCTTGAATCTCGAGCGCCGTGAGGTCCCGGCCGTTGGTGAGCTTCACCGGCTCCTTGCTCCACAGGTCGTAGGAGATGTCGCGCAGCGCGTTAATCGGTGAGGCCATGTTGTAGTCGCGCATCACCGTATTGCGGTCTTCGATCATTGCCAGCACGACGGCGGCGGTGCCCAGCTTCAAGTAGGTGGCAAACTCGCTCATGTTGGAGTCGCCGACAATGACGTGCAGTCGGCGGTATTTCTCGGGGTCGGCGTGGGGCTCGTCGCGGGTGTTGATGATTGGACGGCTGCGCGTCGTCGCCGAGGAGATGGCCTCCCAGATGTGCTCGGCGCGCTGGCTCATCGAGTAGGCCGTCCCCTTGGCGTTGGTCACGACCTTGCCGGCGCCGGTGAATATTTGACGGCTGATCAGGTACGGGATGAAGACCTGCTCCAGCCGCGACAAGTCGTCGATGCGCTCGATGCAGTAGTTCTCGTGACAGCCGTAGGAGTTGCCCGTCGAGTCCGTGTTGTTTTTGAAGAGGTAGATATCCCCGCGGATCCCTTCATCGCTCAGCTGTCCCTGCGCGTACTCCACGAGTTCGCGCAAGATCGACTCCCCCGCCTTGTCCTGGGCTACGGCGTCGACCAGCGTGTCGCACTCGGCCGTGGCGTACTCTGGATGGCTGCCGACGTCGAGGTAGAGGCGGCTGCCGTTCTCGAGGAAGACGTTGCTCGAACGGCCCCATGCCACCACCTTGCGAAAGAGGAACCGCGACACCTCGTCAGGGCTCAGTCGACGTTGGCCCTTCAGCGAGAAGGTGATCCCGTACTCGGTCTCGATTCCGTAGATTCGTCTCAGCATGCAGTGACCTTGGCCGACCACTCAGCGAAGGAGTTCGCTTAATTGTTCGTCGGTGAGGCGCTGGAAGGTGCGACGGTTGCCGCGGTCCTCGAGAATCCCGACCTCGAGGTCGTTCACACCAATGGTCCGGTCCGGTCCGGCGAGGGCGGCGATGGCGTTCTTCAGGGTGACAACGAGAGACTCCAGGGTGTCCTCGGAGGCCGCGAAGCGGGCTTTGATGGTCTCGGCGTCGCCTCCCAGCACGGCGAACCGCGGTTCGTCGGTGATCGTCCCCTCGTAAGCGATCCGGTAGAGCTTGGTCGGACGGACGTGGTTGGCCAGTTGGGCGACGAGGATCTCCACCTCGAGGGGCTTTTGACCTTCAGTGAACATGTCGCCGAGGTGCTGGGCGTAGTAGTTGGCGAGCGCCCTGGCGTCGACGTCGCCGCGCGAGTACGTGAATCCCGTGCCGTCGGCCCAGCGGATGCCGGCCTCGCGGAGCCGGTCGAACTCGTTGTACTTGCCCACCCCGGCGAAGGCGATGCGGTCGTAGACCTCGGAGATTTTGTAGAGCGACGCCGAAGGGTTCTCGGCCACCATCACGATGCCGGCGTCGTAGATCGCCGCGACGATCGAGCG
Organism: Acidimicrobiales bacterium; assembly: GCA_043782995.1. Lineage (GTDB taxonomy): Bacteria > Actinomycetota > Acidimicrobiia > Acidimicrobiales > RAAP-2 > RAAP-2. The sequence continues at coordinate 2,156 of JAYVZV010000015.1, forward strand.
ACCCCGGGCGATGCCCTTCTGGGCGAACTCGGCCCGGTCCCGAATGAGTTGCTCGGGCGCGACGTAGAAGTAGTTGGTCATCGCAGCGATCCCCCCGCCACACCGCCGGACTGCGTGCGGCGTTCGTTGATCACGCGGAAGCGTTCGGCGACGTCCCCCTGGGCCAGCTCTTGGAAGCCGTCGGAGGCGATCGTGACCATCATGGGAAAGATCTCCCGGACGAAGTCGGGTCCGCCGGTGCTCGGGTCGTTGTCGCCGGCCTCGTAGATTGCCAACGCCCCGAGGTCGAGGGCCCCTTCGAGATGAAGGTCGGCGTTGAAGCCCAGGCGCAGCGTGCTCTCGGCGAAGGGAGAGCCCGACCCGATGGTCGCGAAGTCGAAGCGCTCGTAGCAGCCGCCCGCGCCGTCGTACTCGAATATACGTCCCACGTGGTTGTTGAGGTCCCAGCCCGCGAGCAGCGGCAGTACGACGAGCGGCGTCGATAGGTTGTTGCGCTGGATGATCGGTGAGAGGTAGTTGGCCTTGCCCTCCAGGCTGAGCGCCGTGTCGGTCATCTTCTCGTAGTGCTCGAAAGAGAGCTGCGCCATGCGGATGAACTCCATCCCGCGCGCCGCGGTGCCCGAGATGGCGAGCGCCGTGTACCGGTCGGCGGCCTCGATCTTGCGCACGTCGCGACTGGCGATGTAGTTGCCCGTCGCCCGACGGTCGCCTACCATCACGACGCCACCGCTGTATCGCACGGCGATCACCGTCGTGGCGTGGGGCGACAGGGCGTCGGATGAACTTGGCGGCGAGGTCAGCCCCTCGGCCTCGGCGAAGTGGAAGAACGACGGACCGGGGTCGTCGTGGGCTCGGTACAGCGGAAGGCCCATCTACTCGCCGCCCTTTTGGACGTAGTTGCGAACGAACTCCTCGGCGTTCTCCTCGAGAACTTCGTCGATCTCGTCAAGCAAGTCGTCGAGGTCGGCCTTGAGCTGGTCGCCCTTGGTAGCGTCCACCGATACCTCGGGGGCGGCCTCGGTCACTCGCTCGGTGCGCTGCTTCTGGATTCGCTCTTGCTCACTCATACGTTGGGTTCTACCTGTCTAGTGCTTCAAGGAGGTCATCGGCTGTCGGACTCGTTTCTAGCAACTCCGCGGTCAACTCTCGGGTACCCCTCAGTGGATCGAGCATTGGCACGCGTCGAAGCGGACCCTCGCCCAGGTCAAAGACGACCGAATCCCAGTTGGCCGCCACGATTTGGTCGGGATAGCGCGCGACGCACTGGCCCCGGAAATAGGCCCGCGTTGTCTCGGGTGGATTGTGAACGGCTTCACGAACGATGTCGGGCGCGTGCAACTCGCGCAGTCCCACCCGCTGGGCCAGGGATCGCTCGGGCCGCAGGTCGTGGTACTGCAAGTCGATCGCGCGCAGGCGGGCGTCACCCGGAGTGAGACCGTACCGGTCCCGGTAGCCGTTCACGATCCGCCACTTGGCGACCCAGTCGACACGGTCCGCGACCGCAGCGGGGTCGTCGCGGACGCCGTCAAGCATCTCGCGCCATTGCGCCAGCACCTGCGCCACCTCCTCGGGCCGTCCGACCGACTCGGCGCCGTCCCGTGCGTAGTCGCTCGCCAGATGCCAGAGAAGGTCCTGAAAGTCCCAGGCGCTGCGACGCTGGTCGTCCTCGCAGAGCACCGTCTGGGTGAGCGAAGGATCGAGCGAGAAGGCCCTCACTGCGCCGACCGGGTGGCGCGGTGCGCTCGGAAAGACTTCGGGGCCACGGTCCTCGAGCACAGAAAGCAACAGGGCCGTGGAGCCGAGTTTCACGAAGGTGGCGACCTGGCTCATGTTGGCGTCGCCAATTATCACGTGGAGTCGACGGAACCGTTCGGCGTCGGCGTGGGGCTCGTCGCGGGTGTTGATGATCGGGCGCTTCAACGTCGTCTCGAGCCCGACCACCTCCTCGAAGAACTCGGCGCGCGAGCTCAACTGGAAGGCCGGGTTCCCTTCGAGCCCTGATTCGGTCTCGGCCGCTACTTTGCCGGCGCCGACCACGATCTGACGCGACACGAAGTGCGGCACCATGGCCCGCACGATGTGAGAGAAGTCGACCTCGCGGCTGACGAGATAGTTCTCGTGGGTGCCGTAGGAGTTACCCTTGCCGTCCGAGTTGTTCTTATAGAGCGTGATGGCCTGGTGCGCCTCGAGCGACTGGTTGGCGACAAGAAGGGCCCGGCGCATGACCTCCTCACCGGCCACGTCGTAGAGAGTGGCCTCGAGCGGCGTGCGGCACTCGGGCGACGAGTACTCGGGATGGGCGTGATCGACGTAGAGGCGTGCACCGTTCGTCAGGACGGTATTGGCCAGGTGCGTCTCGACAATGGGCGCGAAGGCCGTGAGGCTCGGCAGGCCTCTCGCGTCCATGTCGGGCGTCTCGCCCTCGAAGTCCCAGTTGATCCGAGTGTGGCCCTGTTGAGCGTAGGCGTTAACGATGATGCTCGACGCCACAATCTGGTCGAGGTCCGGCCCACCGGCGATGCCGTACTCGGTCTCGATGCCCAGAACCTTGGCGATGGACATCGCTTAGAGGTACTGGCCGGTGCCGACGTGCTGAATCGAGCGACCGCCCTCTTCGGCCTTCTCCTCGCGGTTGATGAGCGTGCGAATGAAGATGATGCGCTCGCCCTTCTTTCCAGAAACTCGGGCCCAATCGTCGGGGTTCGTCGTGTTCGGCAGGTCCTCGTTCTCGCGGTACTCCTGGCGGATGGAGGCGAGCAGGTCGTCACCGCGCAGCCCGCGGCCGTGGCCGGCGATCTCGCGCTTGACGGCGAGTTTCTTCGAACGGCGCACAATGTTCTCGATCATCGCTCCGGACGCGAAGTCCTTGAAGTACAGGACCTCCTTGTCGCCGCCCTGGTAGGTGACCTCGAGGAATCGGTTCTCGTCGTGGATGCGGTACATGTCCAACACCGTGTTCTCGATCATCACTTGGATGGCCTTGGCGCGGTCGCCCCCACCCAGCTCGAGCACTGACGACTCGTCAATGGGCAAGTCCGTGTGGAGGTAGCGTTGGAAGATCTGGGAGGCCGCATCGGCGTCGGGACGCTCGATCTTGATCTTGACGTCCAGTCGGCCGGGACGCAAGATGGCCGGGTCGATCAGGTCTTCCCGGTTGGTCGCCCCGATGACGATGACGTCGCGCAGCGACTCCACACCGTCGATCTCGGCGAGTAGCTGGGGCACGATGGTCGACTCCATGTCCGAGCTGATGCCCGTGCCTCGAGTGCGAAACAGCGAGTCCATCTCGTCGAAGAACACGATGACCGGCACGCCCTCCTCAGCCTTCTCTCGGGCGCGTTGGAAGACGACACGAATCTGGCGCTCGGTCTCGCCGACGTACTTGTTGAGCAGTTCGGGACCCTTGATGTTCAAGAAGTACGAGCGGACGTTGCGATTGCCGGTCAGTTCGGCGACCTTCTGGGAGAGCGAGTTCGCCACGGCCTTGGCAATGAGGGTCTTGCCGCAGCCGGGGGGTCCGTAGAGCAGTATTCCCTTGGGCGCGGGCAGGTCGTAGTCATGGAAGAGCGCCCGGTGCAAGTAGGGCAGTTCGACCGCGTCGGTGATCGCCTCGATCTGGGCGTCGAGGCCGCCGACGTCGGCGTAGGTGATGTCGGGCACCTCCTCCAGGATGAGTTCCTCGGCCTCTTGGCGCAGCAGCTTCTCGGTGAGCAGGTTCGATCGAAGGTCGAGCAACAGGGCGTCGCCGCTGCGGAGCTTCACGTGGCGCAGCGAGTCAGCGAGATCGACGACGCGCTCTTCGTCGGCGCGACCGTAGACCAGCACCCGACGTTCGTCAATGACCTCCTTCACGGTGACGACCTCGCCCTGTCCGTCGGATTCGCGCACCGCGATCACGGTGAAGGACTCGTTGAGGACGACCTCGTTGCCGCGCTCGATTTGGCCGGGGTCGAGTCCGGGGTGCAGGGCGACGCGCATCTTGCGTCCCGAGGCGAAGATGTCGACGGTGCCGTCCTCGTTGAAGTCAATGAACGTGCCGTACACCGCGGGCGGCTGGGTCAGCTTCTCGACTTCGTCGCGCAGCGACGCGATCTGGTCGCGGGTCTGCTGTATGGTGATCGTGAGCTTCTCGTTGTTCGATCGCGTCTGGGCCAGTTGGCCGCGCGCCTCGAGCAACTTCTCCTCGAGCATCTCAATGCGACGGTTGGCCTGATCGACGTCCGAGAGGGTCAGGTCGCGACGGGAACTGACGACGATCTGGTCATCGGCGTCGTCGCTCTCGTGATTGTTCGGAGGCTCAAGTCGGTCCACGACCTCACCATAGGTGAGTGCCGTGCACCGCGGAAAGTCACCCCAAACGGGTGGGCCCGCTAGAGTGGCATGACGCATTGGGCCACGGAGGACTAGTTAGATGAAGGTTTGGATCGACCAAGACCTCTGCACGGGCGACGGACTCTGTGAGGAGATCTGCCCGGCGGTCTTCACTCTCTTGGATGACGGCCTCGCCTACGTGAAGCAGGGCTCCGAGGTCAAGAGCTCCCCCGGCGGCGCCGAGGGGCTTGCCGACGTTCCCGCCGAGTTTGAGGACGCCGTGACCGAGTCCTCCGAAGAGTGCCCCGGCGAGTGCATCTTCATCGAGAAGGACTAGTCACCCTCGACGCGTCGGACTAGCCGCCGGGCGGAAGTGAGAAATCCGGTGTGAGCGACCATCCGGTGGTCGGGTCGCACTGACCGACCGTCGACGTGCCAGGTCCGCCGAAGGATCTCAACGGTCTCCTCAAGCCCGAAGGAGTGGTGGCGCAGGGTCTCGCGTAGCAACTGGGTTTGGTTGATCGTCGGCAGGTAGCAGAGCAGGATCCCCCCGGGCCGCAGCGCCCCCTCAGCGTGCTTGACCACGTCCCAGGGTTCGGGCATGTCGAGCACGATCCGGTCGAGGTCGACCTCATCGATGCCCTCGGTCACGTCGCGGATCGAAACGTCGTAGGCCACGTCGGTACCCAACATGTCGTGGACGTTCTTGGCCGCCTGCTGGGCGAAGTCCTCACGGATCTCGTAGCCGGTGATGATTGCCCCGGCACGCAGCAACGTCATCGAAAGCGCTCCCGACCCGACACCGGCCTCGAGGACCCGCAAGCCCGGGCCGATGTCGGCCTGCATCAGAATGGTCCCGAGGTCCTTGGGGTAGATCACCTGGGCGCCGCGGGGCATCTTCAAGACGACGTCGGAGAGGGTGGGGCGCAGAACGAGGAAGCTTCGCTCGGTGCTACCGCGAATGACCGAACCTTCCAGTGACCCGATGACGGTGTCGTGCTGCACGATCCCGGCGTGGGTGTGGAACTCCGCGCCCTCGCGGAGCGTAATGAGGTAGTGACGGTCCTTGGAGTCAATCAGCATGACCCGCTCGCCCGCGGACAGTATGGCGGTGCTCACCCGTTCGGGCCGGTCGTGGGCCACTTCCGAGTCCCTCGACGTTTGACCATACGGACGATCGCCATCGCGAAGGCGACCAACATCCACATCGGTGAACGCCGGGCGAGAGCCCGTCCGAGGGACGTTGCCAGAATAAGGCGCAGTAGTGGCCGAAAGATCAACGTGCGCGGCGCTTTCGCAAGATCCGACCACGCACGCGGCCCCAGAGGTAGCCAGCGAAGGCGCCCGCCGCTCCGATGACGGCGACGGTCGGCTTCTTCGAGGCGTCGAGCGAGAACTTGCCATTTCCGGGCAGCATCGATCGGATCGAGGCCTCCAACTCCCGTCGAGTCGCCGAGGTCTCGCTCACTTGGTGGCTCGCAGGCGGCGCTTGGCGGCTCCGCTCACTACCCGCCATAGCGTGATCGCGATCACGGCGCCGGCGAGGACGACGACAATCAGGTACGGGATCCACGACAGGCTCCCGTCGAGGACCTTGAACTGCTCCTGGAGGAAGCGCAGCGCCCCGATCAGCAAGAGCGTCGTGCCGAATCCCACGAACAGGCTGCCGACCGTGCCCCAGGCGACGAAGCGACCGAGATCTTTCAGGGGCTGGACGGTCTCCTCCTTGACGTACTTTATGGCGAGGTCGCGGATCTCCTCGAAGTCCCGCTGTATTGACGTCGTGCGTAGGAGTTTGCGAACGAACGGTATTTTCACGGTCTGATCCTACTCCTAGCGGTCCTTGATCAGGTAGGTCGAGCTAGCCGTCGCCATTACCCGCCCCTCGTCGTCGACGACCCGCGCGGCGACGAAGGTGACGACCGACCCGGGCTTTAACACGGTGGCCGTGCAAGTCAGTGAGTCGCCCGATCGCGCCGAGCGCAGGAACGACACCTTCATCTCAGTGTTGGCGACGCTGGCGCTCCGGCCCCGGAGTCCCGTGACCGCCGAGGCCCCCATCGCCGAGTCGAGCATCGCCGCGATAAATCCGCCCTGGACGATGCCCGCCGGGTTGAGGAAGCGCTCATCGGCCCGCATTTTCCAGACTGTCGTGCCGGGCGTCGACTTGTCGACGCAGACCAGGCCGAGCGTGAGGTCGCAGTTCGGCGGGATCTGGAGGGTCATCGCCACAGGCTACCGCCGGCGCAAGGCCATTCTCGGCCGGTTCACTATTCTCTAAGCCATGGTCGACGCGTTATTCCCAGGAGCAACTGAACTCGAAGGGCGAGCCATTCGTGAGATCGCCGCCCTGGCGATGGACGCTCCGGCGGCCGCCAAGTCCGGACACTCCGGCACCGCAATGGCGTTGGCGCCGCTCGGCGTCATGCTGTTCAGCCGGGTGCTGCGCCACGACCCGTCCGACGCCCTCTGGAGCGACCGCGACCGATTCATTCTCAGTTGCGGTCACGCCTCGATCCTGCAGTACGGCCTCGCGCACGCCTTCGGCTACGACGTCCAGCCCGCGGACTTGCGTGCGTTCCGCCAACCCCATTCACGCACGCCCGGCCACCCCGAGCACGGCGTCACCGAGACCGTCGAGGTCACGACCGGACCGCTCGGTCAAGGTATCGCCAACGGCGTCGGCATGGCGATTGCCGAACGGATCCTGCGCTCGGACTACGGCGCGGATCTGGTCGATCATCGCACCTGGGTTATCGCCGGCGACGGTTGCCTCGAGGAAGGGATCAGTCACGAGGCGGCCTCTCTCGCCGGATCGCTCAAACTCGACCGCCTCACGGTCTTCTACGACGACAACCACATCACGATCGACGGACCGACCGAGCTGGCCCTGCACGACAATGCGCCGGCGAGGTTCGCGGCCTACGGCTGGCACGTCATCAACGTCGGCGAGCGCTCCAACGACCTCGCGGTCCTCGAGGCGGCGACGCGCGAGGCAATAGCTGAGACCACCCGCCCGACGCTGATTGTCGTGCGTTCGCACATCGGGTTCCCCTCCCCTGAGATGATGGACCGACGCGAGGCGCACGGCACGCCCTTCGCTGCCTCGGTGATCTCGAACGCGAAAGCCATTCTCGGAGTACCCGACGAGGCCTTTCACCTGAGCCCCGACCTGCCCGGTTTGATGAACGAGTCCGTCGCCACCCAACGTGACGCGAGGATCGCCTGGGAGGCGCGGCTTTCCGGTGCCGGAGCCAAGGGCGCCCAACTGCTGCTCCAACTAAAGACCAACGGCGCCGCGCAGGTCACCGCGCGTCCCGATCACTTCGAAGCGGGGACGTCGGTGGCGACGCGTAAGGCGATGCAGCGTGCCATGGACGTCCTGGCCCCCCAGACGAGCGGACTGACCGCGGGATCGGCCGACCTCACCGACAACACCGGGGTCGTCCTGAGCGATTCGTCGGCCCAGACCGCGGAGAATCCCGGGGGACGGCAGATCCACTACGGCGTGCGCGAGTTCGCCATGGGCGCGTCTCTCGTTGGTCAAGCCCTCCACGGTGGGCTCCGCCCGGCCGGCTCGACGTTCTTTATCTTCAGCGACTACATGCGTCCGGCGATCCGCCTCGCCTCGCTCAGCGGCGCCGGTGCGCTGTTCGTTTTCACCCACGACTCGGTCGGCGTCGGCGAGGACGGACCAACTCACCAGCCGGTCGAGCACCTGATGGCCCTGCGCGCGATGCCCCGCCTCCACGTCGTTCGGCCCTCCGACGCCAACGAGACGATGGACCTGGTCGAGCGGTTCCTCACCGACGACAATCCGGCGCCCACGGCCCTCGTCCTCTCACGCCAGGACGTGCCGGTCTTCAACGCCGCCGATGCCGCGGCGTCCGCTCTGGGGTCCCATCGAGGCGGCTACGTCGTGCGCGAAGACGCCAAGGCGGAGTTCACGCTGGTGGGCACCGGCTCGGAGGTCGCCCACTGCTTGGGAGCCTGCGACGAGCTGGCGTTGCTCGGTTACCCCACCCGTGTCGTAGCGCTGCCGTGTTGGGCCTGTTTCGACGCCCAGTCGCTCGACTACCGCACGATGGTGCTGCGTCGCGACCTGCCGTCGGTCGCCTTGGAGGCGGGAGCGACCCTCGGATGGTCGAAGTACGTCGACGCCGCCTACGGCATCGACTCTTTCGGAATGTCGGCCCCTGGCCCGTACTTGTTCGATTACTTCCACATCACGTCGGCCACTCTCGTAGCCCACGTGCAAGCGCACCTAGGAGCCAGATGACCCGACTACAAGTACTTTACGATGAGTACGGCCAGAGTCCGTGGATCGACAACATCCGACGCGACTGGTTGAACGACGGCACGTTGGCCGACCTGGTTCGTCAGGGCGTGCGCGGAGTGACCTCGAATCCGTCGATCTTCGCCAAGGCCTTCGCGACATCGAACGCCTACGACGACCTACTCGCCCAGTCGCGCAGTGGTGACGCCGAGGCGGTCTTCGAGCGTTTGGCCGTCGCGGACGTGCGCGACGCCTGCGACGTGCTCTCCGAGGTTCATGAGGAGTCGCGCGCCGACTTCGCCTCAGGCGCACGGCGATACTGCGACGGATTCGTGTCGCTCGAGGTCTCGCCACGCCTCGCGCGCGACGGTGCGGCGACCATCGCGGCAGCGACGCGTCTGGCCGGTGAAGTCGGTCGGGACAACCTCATGATCAAGATCCCCGCGACCCGCGAGGGACTATCCGCCATCCGAGAGGTCCTGGGCTCGGGCATCAACGTCAACGTGACTCTGATCTTCTCGCTCGAACGCTACGAGGAGGTCCTGGGTGCGTGGCTGGACGGACTCGAGCTCGCCCGAACGCGCGGCCACGACCTCGGCCGCATCGCCAGCGTGGCTTCGTTCTTCGTCTCGCGGGTCGACGCGGCCGTTGACGCGCTACTTCCTGACGGCGACCCCCGACGCGGCACTACCGCGAACGCCCAAGTGGCTGGCGCGTACATCGTCAATCGCGTCTGTTTGACGAGCGACCGAGCCAAGGCCTTGCTCGCTGACGGAGCCCAGGTACAGCGCCCGCTGTGGGCCTCGACGTCGACCAAAAACCCCAGCTACTATGACCTGCTCTATGTCGACAGTATTGTCGCCAACGAGACGGTCAACACCATGCCCGACGCCACACTGGCCGGCGTGCTCGACCACGGCGACTTCACAAAGTCTCGCCTCTTGGACCAGGAGCAGTGCCACGAGGCCGCCGCGCGGCTCGGCGAGCTCCCCGACTACGTCTCGCTCGCCGCCGTCACCAAGAAGCTCGAAGTCGACGGCGTGCAGTCATTCGTCGACTCCTACGAGGAACTCCTCGCGACGGTCGCGGCGAAGCTCGAACGCTCGACGTAGTCCGTGACCGACGACGATACGGTCCAACGCCTGCTCGCGAGCGATCCTTCGCTGTTCGCCGGCGAGGCGGCGCCGCACGCACTCGGCTGGCTCGGTCACCCCGATCGCTACCTCGGCGCCTGGCTCGACAACGTCGTCACGTTGCTGCCGCGCCGCCACGAACGCACCGTGCTGCTCGGCATGGGCGGCTCATCGTCGTCGGCGCGACTATACGCCGAGGGTCGTCGCGACACTCCACTCAGCGTGCTCGACACCTCGAACCCAGACACCGTCTCGTCAATCGACTTCGCCAGCGCCACCGTCATCGCCTCGTCGAAGTCGGGCTCGACCATCGAGACCCAGGCGCTACTCGCCCACGCTCTCGCGAACGGCTTGGCTCCCGAGGACCTGGTGGTCATCACCGATCCCGGCACCGCGCTCGAGGAGCTCGGGTACTCGCTGGGCGCCATGGTCTTCGAAGGCGACCCGGCCACCGGGGGTCGATTCTCGGGCCTCTCGCCCTTCGGCTTGATCCCGGCGCTCTACGCCGGGTGGAGCGTCGAGGAGCTGCGCCTCGAACTCGCGGCCAACACGCTGAGCCACGAATTGTGCGTGAGGGCGGTCAATCACGCCGACGACCTCGCTCGACGGGCGATCGGCGGAGAGGCGCTCTTCGCCCTCGGCGCCGACCCCATCACTTCGGGCGGGGCGCTGTGGCTCGAACAGCTGGTCGCCGAGACGACCGGCAAGCAGGGACGCGGCTTCATCCCCGTCCTCGAAGGACGCGCTCAGGACTACCTCCCGCGCGACATGATGTTCTGGCACCTCGTCGCCGCCCTGCTCGCCCGTCACCTCGACGTCGACCCGTTCAACCAACCAGACGTCGAGAGACCCCAGCGCGACGTCTTCGCGCTCCTCGAGGGCGACGTCTCGTGGAAGGCTCCCCCCATCGACGCCGACGCCCTGCGAGCGACACTCAACAAGGCGAATTACGTGACCCTGCAGACCTACGCGCCGCAAGCGGCGTCCGAGGCGCTTGTGCACCTACGAGCCCGCGTCGAGGCCGCGTTTGGCACGACCACCGCGAACCTCGGCCCGCGCTACCTTCACTCGACGGGACAGCTTCACAAGGGCGGGCCGGCCGGCGACGTCGGCGTCCAGATCGTCCTGCGGCCGACGTCGGCGCCGATGCGCGTCAAGGGACGTCGCTACACGTTCCACGACCTGCACATGGCCCAGGCCATCAGCGACGTGAGCGCGATGCGCACGGCCGGGCGTGCGGTGTTCCAGTTGGTCGTCGATGACCTCGAAGAGGCGGCACAGATTTTTGGCCTTGGAGCCTAGGATGCCAAGATGACGTCACTGCAGCGGTCCACCACCTACGACGACCTGTTGGAGACCCCGCTCGAGGAACTGGCGACCCGCGCCTTCGCTCGCGCGCGTGGCGCTCACGGTCACGTGGTGACCTACTCGCCAAAGGTATTCATTCCCTTGACGAAGCTCTGTCGCGACCGGTGCGGCTACTGCACCTTCGCCCAGGCCCCCGGCAACGTCGAGTCGCCCTACATGAGCCTCGACGAGGTCATGGCCGTCGCCCAAGCCGGGTGCGACGCCGGTTGCACCGAGGCCCTCTTCACCCTCGGCGAGCGGCCCGAGCTGCGCTACGACGAAGCGGCCCGCTGGCTCGCCGCGCGGGGATACGAGTCGACCGTCGACTACGTGGCCAACGCCGCCCAGATGGTCCTCGAGGGCACGGGGTTGCTACCCCACGCCAACGCCGGCGCGCTCTACGCCAACGAGCTGTTCCAACTGCGCTCCGTCGCAGCCTCTCAGGGGATGATGCTCGAGGCCCTGGCCGACCTGGCGGCCCACCGCCTGGCTCCCGATAAGGACCCCCAACGCCGCCTCGACACGTTGCGCTTCGCCGGCGAACTGAGGATTCCGTTTACGACGGGCCTGCTAGTGGGTATCGGCGAGACCCGCGCCGAGCGACTCGCCACGCTCGAGGCTATCGCCGAGAGCCACCGGGAGTTCGGCCACGTGCAAGAGGTCATCATCCAGAACTTCCTGCCCAAGCCCCGCACGGCAATGGCCCACGAACCGGCTGCAAGCGACGAGGAGTTCCACTGGACCATCGCCGTGGCCCGACTGATCCTGCCCGACTCGGTCCACCTGCAGGCACCCCCGAATCTGAGCGACGATCCGACAAGGCTCCTCGCCTTCGGGATCGACGACTTCGGGGGGATCTCGCCGGTCACTGCCGACCACGTCAACCCCGAGCGCGCCTGGCCCGCCGTCGAGCGCCTAGCGATGGAGTGCGACGACCGGGGCTTCAACCTAGTGCCGCGCCTCACGGTGTACCCATCGTTCGTGGAGACCGCCGGCTTCCTCGACGAGAAGGTTCGCCCCTTCGTGCTCGCCCACGCCGACTCGGCCTTCCTGGCGCGCAACGACGCCTGGGCCTCGGGGACCGACGTCACGCCGCCCGCGTTGCCCACCACGCGTGCCCGCACGGGCGAGGTCGCCTCCCTCCTCGCGCGCTACGAGCCCGGCTACGAGCTCGAGCGCGCGGAGCTCGTCACGTTATTCAACGCTCGGGGCGCCGACTACCGCGCCGTCGTTGATCGCGCGGACGACCTGCGCCGCGAGCTCGTTGGCGAGCCCGTCAGCTTCGTCATCAACCGCAACATCAACTACACGAACGTCTGCACCTTCAAGTGCCGCTTTTGCGCCTTCTCCAAGGGTCCCCTGTCGCTCAACCTACGCGGCGACCCCTACCTGTTGACGCTCGAGGAGATCAGCGAGCGGGTACGCGAGGCCGAGGCTAAGGGGGCCACCGAGGTCTGCCTGCAGGGCGGTATCCACCCCAAGTTCGACGGCGACTACTACATCGACGTGGTGGCCGCGGTGCGCGCCGGATCGCCGTCGATCCACATTCACGCCTTCAGCGCACTGGAGGTCTTCGAGGGAGCCCGTCGCTCCGGTCAGGACCTCGCGACGTACCTCACCCGTCTGAAGGACGCGGGTCTGAAGACGCTCCCGGGCACCGCCGCCGAGATCCTCGACGACGACGTTCGAACCGTGCTCTGTCCGGACAAAATCAACTCCAACCAGTGGCTCGAGGTGCACCGCGCCGCCCACGGCGTCGGGCTTCGCTCGAACATCACCATCATGTTTGGCGCCGTCGAGGGAGTGGACAGCTGGGCGACGCACCTGCTTCGAACGCTCGCGCTACAGCGAGAGACCGGTGGATTCACGGAGTTCGTGCCGCTGCCCTTTGTGCACATGGCCACGCCCCTCTTCTTGAAGGGCCGCTCGCGCCGCGGGCCGACCTTCCGCGAGGCCGTTCTCATGCACTCCGTCGCGCGACTGCACTACGCCACACTCATTGACAACATCCAGGTGAGCTGGGTGAAGATGGGCGTCGAGGGCTCTCGACGCATCCTCCAGGCCGGCGCGAACGACCTCGGGGGCACTTTGATGGACGAGAACATCTCGCGCGCCGCTGGCGCCTCGCACGGCCAGGAGATGGACGTGGATATGCTGCGCGACCTGGTCGCGCCGCTCGGTCGGCCCCTAGTCCAACGCAGCACCCTCTACCAGACTCTCTAGCCATGAGCGAGCTGATCGAGGGGTTTCTGCGCGACATCGAGAGCGTCTCGGACCAGTCCCCCGAGCGAATCGACGTCCTGCGGACCCTGCTCACCCAGTTCGTCGAGCTCGCCCAGTTTGACTCGGACCTCGACGACCTGCGGGTCGCCGTGACGGCCCTCAACGAGTTGCTGGAGGCCTCGACGCTCTTCGCCCAGTGGCGGGGACACCCCAAGCTGGCCGTCTTCGGCTCGGCGCGCACCCGGTCGGACAACCCGCTGTTCGAGATGGCCCGACAGCTCAGCGCCGAGATGGCCCAGCGGGGTTGGATGACGGTCTCGGGGGCCGGTCCGGGCATCATGGAGGCCTCGGCCATGGGCGCCGGACGCGAGCACACGCTGGGCGTGAACATCGAACTGCCCTTCGAGCAGTTCGCCAATCCCTTCATCGACGCCGAGTCCATGCTCGTGGCGATGCAGTACTTCTTCACCCGCAAGGTGGCGATGACCCGTCCGTCAAACGCCTTCGCCGTCTTCCCGGGAGGCCTCGGCACGATGGACGAGGTATTCGAAGTCCTGACGTTACTGCACACCGGCAAGTCCACTCCGGCGCCCGTCGTGCTCGTCGACACCACCGAGGGGACCTTCTGGAGCCAGTGGATGGACTTCGTCGTGAACGCGATCATCGCCGACGACTACATCGGGGCCCGCGACACGTGCCTCGTGCGAGTCTGCACGTCGATTCCCGAAGCCGTCGGGGAGATCGAGCACTTCTACTCGAACTACGAGAGCTTCGCGGTGCTCGGACGTCGCGGGACTATCAAGGTCAAGCGCGCGCCCTCGGAGAAACAACTTTCGGCACTCGCCGTCTCGGTCCCCAAGTTCGCCGAGGGGACCGGCTACGTGCTCGAGGACGAGCACACCCTGACCTTCAACTTCGACGGGCGCAACTACGTCAACTTGCGCCTGCTGATCGACCAGATCAACGGCTGGTCCGACTAGTCGTCGCTCGCGCCGCGCAGTAAGAACTCGGCCTTCTGCAGGCTGCGACGGACTTTCGCGAGGCGCCGTTCGAGCTCCTGGGCCTCGTCGGCGCCGTCGTCGCGCATCTGGGCGCGCACCGCCTCAAAGACGGCGTCGGCGACGCGACCCTCGATGCCCGACACCTCGTCGGCCAGGCCGGCCAGCGACTCCACTACGAGAGCACCACGACGTCGAGGGCGCCCTCGGCGTACTGCGCCCGGAGCACCTTCTTGTCGAATTTGCCCACACTGGTCTTGGGCACGGACTCAAGGAAGCTCCAGCGTTCGGGGAGCCACCATTTCGCCACCCGCTCGGCGAGGAAGTCGCGCAACTCCTCGGGACTGGCTGACGCACCCGGACGAAGCACCACGCAACAGAGCGGCCGTTCCTGCCACCGTTCGTCAGGCACCGCGACGACCGCCGCCTCGAAGACCGCCGGGTGGGCCATCATCGTGACCTCGAGCTCGACCGAGCTGATCCACTCGCCCCCGGACTTGATGACGTCCTTCGTGCGGTCGCTGATCACCATGAAGCCCTGGCCGTCCAGCGTGCCGATATCACCCGTGCGCAGCCAACCGTCGCGGAACTTCTCGGGATCGTCGACGCCGAAGTACGAGGCGGTGATCCACGGGCCGCGGATCTCGAACTCGCCGACCGTCTTGCCGTCTCGTGGCAAGACGGTGCCGTCCTCGGCGGTCACGCGCATCTCGACGCCCGCCACGATCCGCCCGGCCTTCACCCGGTAGTCGATCTCCTGGTCCGGGGTGGTGCCGGCCGGGGGGATCGAGACCGCGGCGAGGGGGCTCGTCTCGGTCATCCCCCAGCCCTGGATCAGATGGATCCCGTAGCGATCGCGAAAGGTCTCGATCATCGTCCGCGGCACGGCCGAGCCGCCCGCGATCAGGCCGCGCAGACTCGAAAAATCGGCCTCGGGGTTGTTCTCGGCCACCCGCAGTACGTCGTTCCAGATCGTCGGCACCCCGAGCGAGATCGTGGGTCGCAGCTCGCGAATCATCTTCACGATCGGCTCGCCCTGGAGGAACATCTGGGGCATGATCAGTTCGGTGCCGGCGAGGAATGCCGTGAAGGCCGCACCCCAAGCGTTGACGTGGAACATCGGCACGATCAGCAGGCACCGGTCACTTTCGCATAACCCGATCGAGTTCGCGGTCGTCGAGGCCATGGAGTGCAGCCACGTCGAGCGGTGCGAGTAGACGACCCCCTTGGGGTTCCCGGTCGTGCCCGAGGTGTAGCACATGATCGCGGCCGAGCGTTCATCAAGCTCCGGCCACTCGAAGCCCGGGCGCTGCGCGGTGAGGAACGTCTCGTAGTCGATCGTCGCGCCCAGCGCACCGCTGATCTCGGGACCGTGAACGATGATGTGCTCGACCGTCGGGATCTGGTCGCGCACCTTGGCGAGCAGGGGCACGAGGGAACTATCGACGATGATGACCCGGTCCTCGGCGTGGTTGATGATGTAGGCCAACTGCTCGGGGGAGAGCCGGACGTTGAGCGTGTGCAGCACCGCGCCCATGCAGGGCACGGCGATGTAGCACTCGAGGTGGGCCTGGTTGTTCCACATGAACGAGGCCACCCGGTCGCCCGGCGCCACGCCCAGCTGGACCAGGGCGGCCGCCAGCTGTTCGGCGCGCTTGGAGACCTGAAAGAAGGTGGCCTCCTCGACGCCGTCGGGGGTGACGGTGAAGACCTTCTTCTCGGCGTAGACGAACTCGCCGTGTCGGATGATGCCGCTGATGAGCAGCGGACTCTCCTGCATCGTGCTCTGCACGGTTCCTCCTCTAGGACAACCTTTGGGTCGATGCTACAAACTTCGCGCGGCCGGACCGGGGCATCACCACGAGAGGGAGTAGGGCACTAAGGGAGCCGGGAGCGACGTCTCCCCGCTCAGGAAGGCGTCCACGGCCGACGCGGCGCTGCGGCCCTCGGCGATCGCCCAGACGATCAGGCTCTGACCCCGCACGGCGTCCCCGCAGGCGAAGACCGGCACCTCGCCGGGCAGCGCGAGGCGCCAATCGGAGTCGACGGCGAGGGTGTCGCGGGGCGTAACGAAGGGCGCCTCGGCGAGGTTCAGGAGCGTCAGCTCTGGTCCGACGAATCCGGCGGCAATCAGCACCAATTCAGCGGAGATTGTGATGGTCTCATCGGAGGCGTGGTCGCGCACGACGATTGCCTCGAGGGCGCCCGCACCGCGAAACTCGAGCGTCTCGGTGGAGAACAGTCGCTCGCCGCCCTCGTCGTGGGCCGGACTGGTCTTGAAGATTCGCGCCATCGTCGGCCACGGCTGGTCGCTCGGACGACTTTCCGGTGGACGGTCCATGATCTCGATCTGGGTGACCGAGGCGGCCCCTTGACGGTGCGCGGTGCCGAGGCAGTCGGCCCCGGTGTCCCCGCCGCCGAGGATCACCACGTGCCGGCCCGCGGCATCGATCAACGTCGTCGTGCCGTCGCGCACTCCGCGGTTGGCGGCCTCGAGGTAGGTCATCGCCACGTACACGCCCGAGAGCGCGGCCCCGGGAGCGGGGATCATCCGCGGACGAGTAGAGCCGATGGCGAGCACGACCGCGTCGTGGTCGCGCCGCAGGTCGGCGAGGGACGTGCCCCCGGCCCCGACGACCACGTTCGGATGGAACTGCACCCCCGAGGCCGCCATCACCGCCAGACGCCGTTCCAGCACGGCCTTCTCGAGCTTGAACTCCGGGATCCCGTAGCGCAAGAGCCCCCCGATGGCGTCACTGCGCTCGTAGACGCTGACCGCGTGGCCGACGCTGCGCAACTGGGCCGCGGCGGCGAGCCCCGCCGGCCCCGAGCCGACGATGGCCACCCGTCGGCCCGTTTCGCTCGACGTAGTCCCCACCACCGCGACACCGAGGGCGAAGGCGTGCTCGGCGACCTCGTACTCGAGACGCTCAATGGTGACCGGCTCGTCGCCGATTCCGAGGACGCAGGCCGACTCGCACGGAGCCGGACAGAGGCGCCCCGTGAACTCGGGGAAGTTGTTTGTAGCGAAGAGTTGTTCGGCCGCCTGCTCCCAGTGCCCCCGGTAGACGCGGTCGTTGAACACCGGAATCCGGTTGCCGAGGGGGCAGCCCTGCATGCAAAAGGGAATTCCGCAGTCCATGCACCGCGCGCCCTGTTGGGCCGCGTCCAGGTCGGACTGGGGCTCGTAGACCTCGCGCCAGTCGCGCAGTCGCACTTCAATCGGGCGATAGCCCGGCCCGCGCCGCGGGTTCTCTAGGAAGCCGGTCGGCTTACCCATTTCTCAACTCGTCCCGCACGCGCTGGTACTCGGAGGTTTCGATCCGCACGAAGTTCATCCGTTCCGCTCGCCAGCCCTCGAGGATCGCGCCGGCGCGCACCGAGTCGGTCTCGTCGGCGAAGCGTCGGAGAATCTCGAAGAGGCGCCCGTCATCTTCGTACTCGAGGGGGTCGATCTCGTAGACCCCGGCCGCCAGGTGGTCGTGGACCCGACCCTCGGGGTCGTAGAGGTACAGCGTGCCGCCCGACATCCCCGCCGCGAGATTGCGTCCGACGTCGCCGAGGATCACCACCACGCCGCCCGTCATGTACTCGCAGGCGTGGTCCCCGGTCCCCTCCACGACAATTGTCGCGCCCGAGTTGCGCACGGCGCAGCGCTCCCCGACGACGCCGCCGATCAAGATCTCGCCGCTGGTGGCCCCGTAGCCAATCACGTTGCCGGCGATGACGTTGCGTTCGCTCTCGAAGGTCGAACTGGGGGAGGGCTTGATGACGATGCGCCCACCCGAGAGTCCCTTGCCGGCGTAGTCGTTGGCGTCGCCGGTCAGTCGGAGGGTCAGTCCGGCCGGAATAAAGGCGCCAAGGCTCTGGCCCGAGGAGCCCTCGAGGTCGAGTTGGATGTGGTCGTCGGGAAGTGTCGTCGATCCGAGGGCGCGCGTAATGGCGCTTCCGGTCAACGTCCCCACCGCGCGATTCACGTTGCGGATCGCCATCGAGCGACGAAGCGGCGTGCCCTTAGTGGCGGCGTCGAGCGCCTCGGCGAGGAAGGTCCAGTCGAGGGCGCCCTCGAGACCATGTTCCTGCTTGACGCTCTGGCGGCGCTGGTCGGGCTCGACCGTGACGAGCAGCGCCGAGAGGTCGAGGTCACTGAACTCGTCGGGAGTCTGGATCAGCGAGAGTCGCGACGCGTCGCCAATCACCTCGTCGAGGGTGCGCGCGCCGAGCAGCGCCAAGTATTCGCGTACCTCCTCGGCAATGAAGTGGAAAAAGTTCTCCACGAACTCCGGCTGGCCGGTGAATCGTTCGCGCAGCACCGGGTTTTGGGTCGCGATGCCGACCGGGCACGTGTCGAGATGGCACACCCGCATCATCACGCAGCCCGACACCACCAGCGGCGCCGTCGCAAAGCCGAACTCCTCGGCTCCGAGCAGGGCCGCGATCACGACGTCGCGCCCGGTCTTCAGCTGTCCGTCGACCTGGAGGACGACGCGGCTGCGCAGTCCGTTGGCGGCCAGCGTCTGGTGGGTCTCGGAGAGGCCCAGTTCCCAGGGCGTCCCGGCGTGCTTGAGCGACGTCAAGGGAGCGGCTCCGGTGCCGCCGTCGTGGCCCGAGATCAGGATCACGTCGGCGTGGGCCTTGGCGACGCCTGCGGCGATGGTCCCGACACCCTGCTCGCTCACCAGTTTCACGTGGATGCGGGCCTGATCGTTGGCGTTCTTCAGGTCGTAGATGAGCTGGGCGAGGTCCTCGATCGAGTAGATGTCGTGGTGCGGCGGTGGCGAGATCAGCCCCACTCCCGGAGTCGAGTAGCGGGTCCGGGCGATCCAGGGGTAGACCTTCGAACCGGGCAACTGCCCGCCCTCGCCCGGTTTGGCGCCCTGGGCCATCTTGATCTGGAGGTCGTCGGCGTTGACCAGGTACCGGCTGGTGACTCCGAATCGGCCCGAGGCCACCTGTTTGATGGCCGAACGGCGATTGTGCTCGGGGTCCGAGGTGTCGTAACGGTCCTCGTCCTCACCGCCCTCACCGGTATTGGACTTCGCACCCATGCGGTTCATGGCAATCGCCAAGGTGGAGTGGGCCTCTTCGGAGATCGAGCCGTAGGACATCGCGCCCGTGCTGAAACGCCTGATGATCGACGCCGCGCTCTCCACCTCGTCGAGGGGGGTAGGCCGGTCGCTTTCGACGAGTGCCATCATGCCGCGCAGCGTCGAGCGCTCGGTCGTCTGGTCGTCGACCAGCGTGGTGTACTCCTTGAAGATGTCGTAGCGCTTCTCGCGTGTGGCGTGCTGGAGCTTTTGGACCGTCCGGGGGTTGAAGAGGTGGATCTCGCCGTCGCGGCGCCACTGGTACTCGCCGCGATTGGCGAGCTCTACCGTCTCGCCCGGCGCGGGGTGGTAGGCGCTCGCGTGAAGCTGAAGGACGCTGCGGGCGAGGTGCTCGAGGGTCACCCCGCCGATGCGAGAGTGGAAGCCGGGAAAGTAGCGCGCGAGAACATCGTCGGAGATGCCCACGGCCTCGAAGAGCTGGGAGCCCACGTAACTGGCCACGGTGCTCACGCCCATCTTGGACATCGTTTTGACGATGCCCTTGTTCAGGGCCTTGCCGTACTGGTAGCGCGCCTCGAAGGCGCTGAGTTCGCTGAGCTCGCCCTCCTCCACGAGGGCGTCGATCGACTCGTAGGCGAGGTACGGACAGACCGCCGAGGCGCCGAATCCCAGCAGCAGAGCTACGTGATGGACTTCGCGTACGTCGCCGGCCTCCATAATCAGCGCGGCGTTGGTGCGAAGATGCTCGTCGACCAGTCGGTGGTGCACCGCCGAGGCGAGCAGGAGACTGGGAATGGCCGCGTGGTCGCTCGAGGTATTGCGGTCCGAGAGGATGATGATATTGGCGCCGGCGCGCACCCGAGCGACGACCTCGTCGGTCAGTGAATCGATGGCGCCGGCGAGCCGCTCGCCCGGCGTGCCTCTGCCCGCGACGTCGAACAGACCGTCGACGACGGCCGTCGTGAAGTCGTGCTTCCGGTCGAACTCCTCGATGTAGCGGATCTTCGCGAGTTCCTCGACGGAGAGCACCGGCGAGGGCAGCACGATCTGGTGACAGTGGCGGGGCGTCTCGGTGAGCAGGTTCTCTTCGCCGCCGATCGCCACGCGAGTGGAAGTGACCAACTCCTCGCGAATGGCGTCGAGTGGGGGGTTCGTGACCTGCGCGAAGAGTTGCGTGAAAAAGTCGAAGAGCGGCCTCGGAAACCCTGAGAGCGTCGGCAGCGCCGTGTCCGAGCCCATCGAGCCAATGGGCTCCTCGCTCACTTGGGCCATGTGGCGAACGATGAGCCGCAGGTCCTCCTCGGAGT
>JAYVZV010000016.1:0-7373 GCA_043782995.1 Acidimicrobiales bacterium
AGCTCGCGTCGTCCAGGTGAAGACCCCCGAGAAGGAGGGCTACTCGGCCCTCCAGGTCACGTGGGGCACCCGGCGCACGTCGACTCTGTCCAAGCCCGAACTGGGCCATTTCGAAAAGGCCGGCGTTACGCCCGGCAAGAAGCTCGTCGAGCTGCGCATCGACGATGTCTCGGGCTACACCGTTGGCCAGGAGATCCTGGCCGACTCCTTCGAGAAGGGCGAGATGATCGACGCGACGGCCGTGGCCAAGGGCAAGGGCTTCGCCGGAAGCATGAAGCGCCATAACTTCTCCGGCCAGGGCGCCGCGCACGGCAACCATAAGCATCACCGCGCGCCCGGCTCCATCGGCGCCTGCGCGACCCCCGGTCGCGTCTTCAAAGGCACCAAAATGGCGGGCCGCATGGGTGGCGGTCAGGTCACCACCACCAACCTCGAGATCGTCGACGTCGACGTCGAGCGCAGCCTCGTGCTCGTCAAGGGCGCCGTGCCCGGACCCCGTGGCGGAGTCGTCGTGTTGCGCACGTCGGTGAAGAACCCCATGAAGGCCGGAGGCGCACGATGAGCGACGTCTTCACGCTTCGCGGACCGGTCAAGAAGGACCGCCCCGTTCCCCAAAGCCGATCGGTCACCCGTAAGGGCCTTGACGGCACCGAGCTCGGCACCGTCGCGCTCGAACCGACGATCTTCGGCATCGAGCCCAACATGGCCGTGCTGCACCAAGTCATCAAGGCCCAGCTCGCCGCCAAGCGCTCGGGCACCCAGTCGACCAAGACCCGCAAGGAAGTGCGCGGTGGCGGCAAGAAGCCGTTCAACCAGAAGGGCACCGGTGGCGCCCGGCAGGGGACTATCCGCGCTCCGCACTACCCGGGCGGCGGGATCGCGCTCGGCCCTAAGCCGCGCAAGTACAACCAGAAGACCCCGAAGAAGATGATCCGCCTGGCCCTCTACTCGGCGCTGTCGGACCGGGCCGCGCTCGAGCGCGTGGCGCTCATCGATGGCTTCGGCCCCTGGACCTCGCCACGGACCAAGGACGCGGTCACTTCGCTCGAGGTCCTCGGCCTCGCGGGCAAGGTCCTCGTCGTGCTGGGCCGAGACGACGCCGTCGCGCTGCGCTCTTTTCGCAACCTCCTGAACGTCAAGACCATCGACGCCGGCGAGATCAACGCCTACGACGTCCTCGGCTCGGACTGGGTGCTCTTTACCGACGCGACCCTGCCCCTCGCTAAGGAGAACAGCTGATGCGCGACGCCCTGAGCGTACTGATTCGCCCCGTCGTCTCGGAGAAGACGTCGGGCCTGATGGACAACCACACCTACGTGTTCGTCGTCGACCCCCGCGCAACCAAGATCGACGTGCGCAACGCCGTTGAGCAGACGTTCAACGTCAAGGTCACGAACGTCAACACTCTCAACCGCAAGGGTAAGTCGACGCGCAACCGTCGCACCGGTGTCGTGGGCCAGCGCCCAAACACGAAGCGGGCCATCGTCACCCTGAAGCAGGGCGACTCGATCAACCTCTTCGAAAGCTAAGGACTGCCATGGCCCTGCGTCAACGCAAACCCACCAGCCCCGGTCGCCGCTTCCAGACCGTCTCGGACTTTGCCGAAATCACCAGGTCAACGCCGGAGAAGTCGCTTCTCGCCGCCAAGCCCAAGACGGGCGGCCGCAACGCCAACGGTCGCAAGACCTCGCGCCACCGTGGCGGCGGCCACAAGCAGCAGTACCGGATTGTCGACTTCAAGCGCAACAAGGACTCCGTCCCGGCCAAGGTCGCGGCGATTGAGTACGACCCGAATCGCACGTGCCGCATCGCGCTGCTGCACTACCTCGACGGCGAGAAGCGCTACATCCTCGCTCCGAACGGCCTCAAGGTCGGTGACGTCGTGGAGTCCGGCCCCAAGGCCGACATCCGCGCCGGCAACTCCCTGCCGATGCGATTCATTCCCACTGGTTCGACCGTCCACAACGTGGAGCTGCGCCCCGGCGGCGGCGGCAAAATGGCCCGCAGCGCGGGCATGAGCGTCCAAATCGTGGCCAAGGAGGGCGGCTACGCGACGCTTCGCCTGCCCTCGACGGAGATGCGCCGCGTGCCGATCGACTGTCGCGCGACGCTCGGCACGGTCGGCAACTCCGAGCACGAGCTCATCAAGGTCGGCAAGGCCGGCCGCAATCGCTGGAAGGGTATCCGCCCCCAGACGCGCGGCGTCGCCATGAATCCCGTCGATCACCCCCTCGGTGGTGGTGAGGGCAAGACGTCCGGTGGGCGTCACCCCGTGTCGCCGTGGGGTCAGCCCGAAGGTCGTACGCGTCTGCCGAAATCGTCAGACGCGCTAATTATTCGTCGCCGCCGTGGACGCGGCTCGCGGAGGTAGGTAGAGAATGTCACGCAGCTTAAAGAAGGGTCCCTTCATCGACGCCCACCTCTTGAAGAAGGTGGACGCGATGAACGCGGCCAACGAGAAGAAGGTCATCAAGACCTGGAGCCGGCGCTCGACGGTGATCCCCGACATGGTCGGGCACACCTTCGCCGTCCACGATGGCCGCCGCCACGTCCCGGTCTTCGTCAACGAGTCGATGGTGGGCCACAAGCTCGGCGAGTTCGCCCCGACGCGGACCTTCCGGTTCCACGCCGGCCAGGAAAAGACGGGGAAGCGCTAATGACCGGTCCCAAGTTGAACGAACGTCCCGGGACTCGCGCCACGCTGCGCGGCTACCACATGTCGGCGAGCAAGGCTCGCGTCGTGCTGAACCTCATCCGCAACGAGGACGTCACCACCGCGCGCGACATTCTGGCCGGCACGACCCGCGAGGCCGCCGACGTAATCGGCAAAGTCCTCGCCTCAGCCGTGGCTAACGCCGTAAACAACGACGGCATGCAGGCCGACGAGCTCTTCGTCTCGGCGGCCTACGCCGACGAGGGCGTCACGATGAAGCGCTTCACCCCACGGGCGCGAGGTCGCGCCGGCAAGATCCGCAAGCGCTCGTGCCACATCACGGTGATCGTGTCGCGTCTCGACGACGACCGCCTCGAGGTACTGCGGGCCGCCCGCTCGGCGCAGGCCGCCGTCTCGCGCACCCGTCGCGTCGCGTCGTCGCGTCGTCGCGCCGACCAGCAGGCGAGCCTCAACAAGCGTGAGACCGCCACCGCCGAAGCCCTAGAGAACGAGGCCCTAGAGAACGAAGCCTTGGAGAACGAGGCCCGGGAGAACGAGGCCCTGGAGAACGAGGCCCTGGAAGTGGACGCGATCGAGTTCGATACGGTCGGCCGCGCGACCGCCGCTGACCGGGCGGGCGTCGTCGCGGACGAGGACGCCGAGACTGACTTCAGCGAGTTCGATACCGTCGAGCACGGTGGGGTCGCGGCCGAGGACGGCGTTGTCGACGCCGCTCTCGCGGAGACGGACGCCGGGGAGACCCCGGCCGACAAGACGGCGTCGCCCGACGTCACTGAGGAGACGAAGTAATGGGTCAGAAGGTAAACCCCTACGGTTTTCGACTCGGGATCACGACCGACTGGAAGTCGCGCTGGTTCAAGGAGCGTGGCTATAAGGACCTCGTCATCGAGGACTGGAAGATACGCGACTACCTGACCAAGCAGCTCGAGAGTGCGGCGGTAAGCCGCATCGAGATCGAGCGCAACTCGGACCGTATCCGCGTTGACATCCACACGGCCCGTCCCGGGATCGTGATCGGACGGCGCGGTGCCGAGGCTGAGCGCTTGAAGAAGGACCTCGAGAAGATTACGGGCCAGAAGAACAAGATTTCCCTGAACATCCAGGAGATTAAGCAGCCCGAGCTCGACGCCGCGCTGATCGCCCAAGGCATCTGCGACCAGCTGCTTCGCCGCGTGGCCTTCCGGCGCGCCATGAAGCGCGGTATCCAGACCGTACAGAAGGCCGGCGCGATGGGCGTGAAGATTCAAGCGTCGGGCCGCCTCGGCGGCGCCGAGATGTCGCGACGTGAGTCTTACCGCGAGGGTCGAGTGCCGCTACACACGCTGCGCGCGGACATCGACTACGGGTTCCGCGAGGCGCGCACCAACACCGGGCGCATCGGCGTCAAGGTATGGATCTACAAGGGTGACATCCTGCCCTACCAGCTCACCAACGACGAGAAGATCGTGCGCGAGGCGGCGATGGCCGCCGGCGACGCCGTGCCCTTCTCGGCCAGTGCCGCGGGCGCCCCCAAGGGTGTCGTTCGCGCCGGAGGGGGGCGACGCCGCGTGGAAGCCGAGCCGGTCGTCGAAGAGGTCGCGGTCGAAGAGGTTGCGGTCGACGCGGTCCCGGTCGACCTGCTCGCCGCCACCCCCGAGGTCGAGGCGCAGCTGAGCGTCGAGGAAGAGATCGAGCGCCGCACCGCCCCGGAGCACAACGACACCCCGCACTTCCGAAAGGACGCCGAGTAATCATGTTGATGCCCCGTAAGGTCAAGCACCGTAAGCAGCACCGTGGGCGCATGCCCGGCAACGCCAAGGGCGGCGTCGAGCTGAGCTTCGGTGACTTCGGCATCCAGGCGTTGGAGCGTGGCTGGATCACGGCACGCCAGATCGAGGCCGCTCGAATCGCGATGACTCGTCACGTGAAGCGTGGTGGCAAGGTCTGGATCCGAGTCTTCCCGGACAAGCCGGTCACCCAGAAGCCGGCCGAGACCCGCATGGGCTCGGGCAAGGGCAACCCGGAGTTCTGGGTCGCCGTCGTGAAGCCCGGGCGGATCATGTTTGAGCTCGGTGGTGTCGACGAGACCCTCGCTCGCGCCGCGATGGAGCGCGCCATCCAGAAGTTGCCGATCAAGGCCAAGTTCGTAATTCGTCCCGGGACCCACGGGACCTCGGAGGTCAACATCTAATGGCAAAGACCCGGGAGCACTTGGCCGAGATGCGACTGCTCGGCGACCACGAGCTGGTGGAGCGCCTCGTCGAGGCCCGCCGCGAGCTGTTCAACCTCCGCTTCCAGCTGGCGACGGGCCAGTTGGACAACTCGGCCCGACTGGGACTCGTACGCAAGGACATCGCGCGCCTGTCCACGTTCATGCGTGAACGCGGGATCGCGGCCGCCGAAGCCATTGGAGAAGGTGAGTAGTCATGACTGACTCGACAGACGAAACAACCCGGGAGAACCCGCGCAAGGTCCGCGAGGGCGTAGTGGTCTCGGACAAGATGAACTCGACGCTGGTCGTCGCGGTGAACGAGCGCGTGAGCCACCCCCGCTACGGCAAGACCGTCCAGCGCACGAAGAAGCTCTACGTCCACGACGAGCAGAACGAGGCCAAGGTCGGCGACAAGGTGCGCGTCCAGGAGACGCGCCCCCTCTCGAAGCTCAAGCGCTGGCGCCTGACCGAAATCGTGGAGCGTGCTCGATGATCCAGCAGGAGTCCCGTCTCAAGGTCGCCGATAACAGCGGCGCCAAGGAAGTCCTCTGCATCCGCGTGCTCGGCGGCTCGCGCCGTCGCTACGCCTCGATCGGGGACGTCTTCATCGCCACGGTGAAGGAGGCCATCCCCGGGGCCGCGGTAAAGAAGGGCGACGTGGTCCGCTGCGTCGTTGTGCGAACGTCCAAGGAGAAGCGTCGCCCCGACGGCTCTTACATTAGGTTCGACGAGAACGCCGCGGTGCTGATCAATGACCAGTTGCAGCCACGCGGCACCCGCATCTTCGGGCCCGTCGGTCGTGAGCTTCGCGACAAGAAGTTCATGCGCATTATCTCACTGGCGCCGGAGGTGCTGTAATGAAGATTCGTAAGGGTGACGACGTGCTCGTCCTCGCGGGCAAGTTCCGCGGCGAGCGCGCCAAGGTCGAAGAGGCCCTGCCCCAGAGCCAGAAGGTGATTCTCGACGGCCTCAACATCGCCAAGCGCCACACCAAGCAGTCTGGCGCCACCATGCAGGCCGGCATCATCGACAAGTTGATGCCGCTGCACGTGAGCAACGTCGCGCTCTGGTGCAACGGTCACAAGGGTCCGGCCAAGGTCGGCTACAAGATCGTCGAGAACGCCAAGGTGCGCGTCTGTCGCAAGTGCGGAGAGTCCCTATGACCACGACCCGTCCCCGCCTGAAAGCTCGCTTCGACGCGGAGATCCGCCAGAGCCTCAAAGAGGAGCTCGGCCTCGAGAACATCATGCAGGTGCCGCGCCTTACGAAGATCGTCCTCAACTCGGGCGTCGGCAAGGCCACCCAACAGGCCTCGTTGCTCGAAGGTGCCCAGCGCGACCTCGAGCTCATCACCGGCCAGAAGCCGATCGTGACGCGAGCCAAGAAGTCGATCGCGAGTTTCAAGCTTCGCGAGGAGCAGCCGATCGGCGTCAAGGTCACCCTGCGTGGCGATCGCGCCTGGGAGTTCTTCGACCGACTGCTCAGCCTCGCCATCCCGCGCATCCGCGACTTCCGAGGCCTGTCGCCCAACTCGTTCGATGGGCGCGGCAATTACACCTTCGGCATCAACGATCAGTTGATCTTCCCCGAGGTCGACTACGACAAGATCGACGCGCCGCGCGGATTCGACATCACTATCGTCACCACGGCGCAGAACGACGAGCAGGGACGCGCATTTCTGCGCGCCTACGGCTTCCCCTTCAAGCAGGAGAATCGATAGACATGGCCAAGAAAGCACTACGTATCAAGCAGCAGAAGACCCCCAAGTTCTCGACGCGCGCCTACACGCGCTGCGAGCGGTGCGGTCGTCCGCGCTCGGTGTACCGCAAGTTCGGCCTGTGCCGGATCTGCCTGCGCCAGATGGTCCACGCCGGTGAGATTCCCGGCGTCACGAAGGCAAGTTGGTAGGAGGACAGCTATGACAATGACTGACCCCATCGCCGACATGCTCACAAGGATCCGCAACGCGAACTCCGCCATGTTCGACACCGTCAAGATGCCCAGCTCCAAGCTGAAGGAGAACCTCGCGAAGGTCCTCGAGCGCGAGGGTTTCATCGCGGGCTTCACCGTCACGAAACTCGAGGGCAAACCCGGCAATCAGCTCGAGATCAGTCTCAAGTACTCCGAGGACCGCAAGAAGACCATCATCGGCATCAAGCGGATCTCGAAGCCGGGGCTGCGCATCTACAAGAAGTCCGACCAGATGCCCAAGGTGCTCGGCGGTGTTGGAGTGGCCGTCGTCTCGACGAGCCACGGCCTGATGACTGACCGAGAGGCCCGCAAGGCCAAGTTGGGCGGCGAGGTGCTCTGCTATGTCTGGTAGGCCCACGACCCCGGAGGTGCGCTGATGTCGCGCGTCGGTCGTAACCCCATCACGGTGCCCGCGTCGGTCACCGTTACCGTGTCCGACGGTGTCGTCACGGTGAAGGGTCCCAACGGGACCATGACCCGCAACGTCCCCGACGGCATCACGTTGGCCCAAGAGGGCGACGTCTTGACCGTCGACCG
>JAYVZV010000017.1:0-7332 GCA_043782995.1 Acidimicrobiales bacterium
GCCGCTCTTCTTGTTCTCGGCGACCTTTTTTCCGATCACTCTCTATCCCCGATGGCTCGGCGCGATTGTCTCGTGTTCGCCCTTGTACCAGTCGGCCTCACTCCTTCGGGGTCTCTCCCTCGGGCAGTTCGACTGGATGATGATGTTGCGCGCGGGGTACTTGGTGGTGATCGCCCTGGTCGGGCTACGAATCGCCGCCCAGCGCTTTCGCCGGATTCTCACGCCGTAAGGGCGAACACTCGGGGCGTGGTCATGTTGAGCGTTTCAAGGGTTCCCGCGCCATTGGCATAGGTCGGGGAATCGAGGTTACAAGGTCCCGTACCTTCTGGAGTCCTGGCCCGTCGTCTCCGTGCCCGTCCATCGATAATCCGCGTGAACACCGTCACCTTGGTCAGTTCGCGCTCGATGAACGGGGACTCAGCGCTTCGGAATTGTGATGGAGACGACGGCGCCACCACCGTTGCGATTAGCGGCGAAAGCCACGCCGCCGTGGCTCGCGGCGATTGATGCGACCAGGGCGAGTCCGAGTCCCGCACCCCCATCAGCCCTCGCCCGACCGTCATCGGGGCGACGAAAACGCTCAAAAGCGTGGGGAAGGAAGTCGGCGGTGAAGCCCGGGCCCCGATCGGCCACCGAGAGGTGGATCTCCGCTCCGGTGAGGCCGTCAATGAGATCGGCCCCCAGAGTGACCTCGGACGCGCGAGGGGCGTAGCGCAGGGCATTGTCGAGCAAGTTGTCCACCGCTTGACGGATGCGACCGGCGTCCATGGTTGCCGCCAGTTCCGGGTCGACGTGCACCGCGAGAAGGACGCCGAGTTCCGACGCACGATGATGCGACAGGTCCGCCGCCCGGACGAGTATGTCCCCCACCAGGGACTCCCTCAGCTCCATCGGCGCTCCCACCTCGTCGTTTCGAGCCAAGAACAACAGATCCTCCGCTAGTCGCGAGAGCCTCACTGTCTCCGTCGTCGCCCGGTCGATTGCCTCTTGCAGCTCGGCGTGGGTACGTCCCGGTCGCGCCGCGAGCTCGAGTTCCGTGCGCAGGATCGCGAAGGGAGTGCGCAACTCATGGCCGGCGTCGGCGACGAACGAACGTTGACGCACGAGCGCGTGATGGAGCCGCCCGAGGATTGAGTTCATCGTCTTGGCCAGCGCAGCAATCTCATCCTTGGGCTTGGGTACTGCCACGGCGACCTCGCGGTCGACGGCCGAGAGCTCCTCCACTTGGCGTCGTAGTCGCTCCACCGGCATGAGCGCCGATGCTGCGAGCAGATACGAGCCGAACAGGGTGGCCAGCACGATGATGAGCCCTCCGATGAGTAGATCTCGACGAACAGTCGTGACGGAACGATTGACCGTGTCGAGCGACGCGCCCACCAGCACGATCCCTTGGGTCTTGGCGGACATCGGAGCCGCGAGTAGTCGGATTCGATGGGCACCCGGTTCGAGGACGGTCTTGACGACGACGTCGTGGCCGGCCCGTCTCAGGGCGGACGGCGTCAACAGAGGTGCGCTCCCGGCGGCCTGATTCGACTCGACGAGCCGACCACGGCTGTTGTACACCTGGACGATGTACTGAGTTGCCGGTGGAAAGAGGGATGTCCGGGGCGCTTTGGAGGATCCCAGCGCGCTGCCCCCGCTCTCCTGGAAGTTCTCCTGCCCCTGCTTACTGGTGAGGGCGTGCTGGACTTGCGTCCATTGGACGGCGATGGTCTGGTCGAGAGAGCCAATGAGGCCGTGTTCTAGTTGAACCAGAAGGAACCAACCGCCGAGGGCGGTCGTCAGCGATGCCACCAGGGTGAAGACGGCGACGAGACGGAGTCGGATCGGCATCGACTTAGGGTCGGCTCGAGTCGCGCAATCGATACCCGACCCCCCGAACCGTCTCAAGGTCGGAACGACCGAAGGGCTGGTCGATCTTCCTGCGCAGGTAGCCCACGTACTGATCAATGACGTTCGAACCTCCGTCGTAGGCGAAGTCCCATACGGCCTCGAGTATCCGAGTGCGCGTCAGCACGACGCCCGGGTCACGGAGGAACAATTCCAGGAGAGCGAACTCCTTGGGCGACAGATCAATCTCCACGTCGCCGCGAGATACGCGCCGCGTGGCGGGGTCAAGCTTTAGATCGCCCAATTCGAGCGCGGTCGGACGAGCACGGTCGTCACGCCGCGCCAGTGCACGAAGTCGGGCGCTCAACTCCGTGAAGCCGAATGGTTTCGTCAGGTAGTCATCGGCTCCCGCGTCGAGGCCGCGAACCCGGTCGTCGATGTCGGTCCTGGCCGTCAGCATCAGTACGGGCGTCCAATTGCCCGACGACCGAAGTCGCCGACATATCTCGAAACCATCCATGTCGGACAGCATCACGTCAAGGATGATTGCCGAGTATTCGTTCTCGGCGGCTCTCCAGATTGCATTGACCCCATTGTTCTCAATGTCGACGACGTTCCCCTCCTCTTCGAGACCCCGTTTGAGGAGCAATGCCATGCGAATTTCGTCCTCGATGATCAGCAACCTCACACCTTCAGCGTAAGGGCCGAACATGTGAAGATGATGAGAGTACGGAGGTTGAACCGGCTACTTGAGAATTCACATGTTCCCCACACGCTCTACACATCCGCAACATGTCAAAGTTCTCCGGTCTCGTCATCCGAGGAGTCGCACAAGAAAGGGTCAGGTTCGCTGATGGGAACGAAGAGCATTGATCCGAAGGTCCAGCCATGGCGTCTCGTTATCGCTGTCGCCGCCGCGTGTGTCCTCGCAAGCCTGGGCGGCGCCCCGGCTTCAGTGGCCGGCGCGACTTCGACGACCGTGACAGTCGCACCCAATCCGGCAACGCCCGGAGACATTCCCGACACCGTGGCGTACGTGCAGTACTCGAACGCCAGTGGCCACTACCAGTTCAAACACCCCGAGGGATGGAAGCAAACTTCGCACCGTTCGAGTGTTCTCTTCACCGACTCGTACAACGGAGTGGCAATCGAGGTCTCCGTCACCTCAAGGCCGCCTACGTCAACTTCCGTGCTGCATTCGGTCGTTCCGAAACTCCGTTCCACCCAATCGGCCTTTCGCCTGATGAGGGTCTCACCAACCAGGCTTCCGGCGGGCCCGGGATTTCTCATCATCTTCCAGCGCAATTCGCCACCGAATCCGGTCACCAACAAGTCGGTTCGTCAAGAGGTACACCTCTACGAGATCTACTCACACGGTCGGACCGTGAATATGAGTCTGTTTGGAGCTGTGGGCGCTGACAACGTCGACCCTTACGCCAAGATGAGCCAGAGCCTGAGGGTGCAGTGAGCGTGGCGGTCCCACTGCCCTACCCGGTTTTGGAATTGCGCGGCATTCACCGCTTCTACTTCCCCGGCGCCGACAACGAGATCTCCGCTATCAAGGATGTTTCGATCTCCGTGGAACC
Source organism: Acidimicrobiales bacterium (assembly GCA_043782995.1). Taxonomy (GTDB): domain Bacteria; phylum Actinomycetota; class Acidimicrobiia; order Acidimicrobiales; family RAAP-2; genus RAAP-2. Next base: position 3,417 of record JAYVZV010000017.1, read on the forward strand.
CGGCGAGTTCGTCGCGATTGTCGGCCCTTCTGGTTCCGGCAAGTCGACGCTGCTCTCCATCATGGCCGGACTGGATCAGCCCAATGGCGGCAGCGTCTGGATCGACGGTGATCGCTTCAGCCACCGCAGTCGTTCTGCGCAGGCCGCCTGGCGGGGAAGCTCAATTGGGGTGATGACGCAGTCTTCAGGCTTGTGGGAGCATCTCAGCGTCGGCCACAACGTTAAGTTGGGCGACAGCCTGCGCAGGAGAGCCCGTCGTCACTTAGCCAATGAGCCGGGCTACGCCATTGACCGGTCCCCTCAACTTCCGACTCTCTCCGCCACTGCGATTCTCGATGCCGTCGGGCTCGGCGACCGGTGGGACGACCGGCCGTCGACGCTCTCTGGAGGTGAGACGGCTCGAGCCAACCTCGCGGTGGCGCTGGCCGGATCGCCGAGAATTCTGTTGGCTGACGAGCCCACCGCCGAGATCAGCAGAAGCGAGGAGCGAGCCATCCTCGAACTCATCTCTTCGACGAGGCCCCAAGATGGCGCGACCGTTATTGTCACGCACTCCGACTCAGTCGCCAATGCCGCTGACAGGGTCATCGAAATGCAGGACGGCAAGGTCATTTCCTCGTGACGCTTACTGAGAGGACGGTGTCGCCCGAGAGTCAGCCATTGATCGAACTGGTAGGGATCAGCGTGGCTTACGGATCGAGGGTGGTCCTCTGTGACGTCGACCTTTCCCTGAGAGCCGGTGACGAGATCGCCATCACCGGCCGCTCCGGCAGCGGTAAAACGAGCCTGCTGCTCGTCGTAGCGGGACTGTTGGCTCCGGCGAAGGGAGCGGTGATCTGGCCCGGACTGGACGCAGACTCTGACAAGCGACGGGCCGAGATCGCGATGGTCTTTCAGGCACCGTCACTGATCCCCGAGCTGTCCGCGCTTGAAAACGTGTGTCTTTCCCTTCGTCTGGCCGGCCATTCGCGCGACGACGCACGACGGCGAGCCGAAGACTCGCTCTCCACATTCGACCTGTCCGATGGGGCGAACGCCCTCCCGGCCGAGCTTTCCGGTGGCCAACAACAGCGTGTGGCCGCCGCTCGCTCGATGGCGGGGAGTCCACGAGTGATTCTGGCGGACGAACCGACCGGAGCCCTCAACCGGACCCTGGCCCAACGAATGATTGATGAGCTTCGTGGTGCGGTGCGGGCCCTCGGAACGTGTCTGGTGGTCGCCACCCATGACGACTTCATTGCCGGACAGTTTGACAATCGATACGACATCTCCGACGGCTCATTCAAGAAAATGGACCGATGATGGACGTGGCCAACTCAGCGCAATGGATTGTCGGTCTGTGGCGCCGCCGACTCTGGTTCTTGATTGCCGCGGCCCTCAGCATCGCCGTAGCCATCGCCTTCACCGCGGCCCTCGGCTCGTTCGTCTCGTCGAGTCGCGCTTCGTTGACCAGCCGGGCCACCCAGACGATTGCGGTGGACTGGCAGGTCCAGGTAACGCCGCAAGGATCAACAGCACTAGTCGCTCAGGCGTTGCAGGGGGTTCACGGCGTCCAGCACGTCGTCCCCGTGTCCTACGCCAAAGTCGACGGACTCTCCGCTTCGAAGACCGGCTCGATCCGCACCACCGGTTCCGCGATTGTGGTGGCACTCTCGTCGGGCTACGCGGCCGCGTTCCCCGAACAGCTTCGCTACCTCGTGGGTCAGCACTCCGGCGTCCTGCTCGCCCAGCAGACCGCCGCCAATCTGGGCGCCACGCCGGGAAGCGTCGTCTCGATTCATATGTCCAACGGAGCCACTGTGCGGAGAGTCGTCTCGGGCGTCGTCGACCTCCCACAGGCGGATTCCTTCTTCCAAGTCGTCGGTACGGCTCCGGGCGCCGGAGCATCAGCACCCCCCGACAACGTGATCTTCGTTCCACCTTCGCTCTTCGTGTCCTCCACCCGAGGCAGTGTGCCGACCCGCCAGTTCCACGTTCGGCTCGATCACTCTCAACTCCCGGGTGATCCCGCGACGGCCTATCAATCAGTGACTGAATTGGCGAACCACTTCGCGCTGACGAGTGCCGGAGGCGCCCTGGTGGGCAACAACCTCGCGGCGTCGCTCCTCGGGGCTCGGGAGGACGCGCTGTACGCCGAGCTGCTCTTCTTGCTGCTGGGTGTACCAGGGCTGGCCTTGGCCGTGACGGTGATTTGGCTCGTCGTTGGACTGCGGCGGACCGACCGACGACGCGAGACCGGCTTGCTGTTGCTGCGTGGCGCCAATCGGACCACCGTCTTGTCGATGGCGCTCTTCGAGGCCGTCACCGTGGGGCTACTCGGTGCAGCGTGGGGAGTCGTGCTCGCCGCGGCATCGGTGCGTCTCGCGTTCTCGGGGGGAACGAATCTCTCGACCGCTTGGACTCTGGTCGCCTGTGGCGTAGGACTACTGATCTCGTTCGTCGCTCATGTCGTTCCGGCACTCCGTTTCACTACATCGTTAGAGGTACCTATTGGTGTAGAGACGGCGAAGGCGCCCTCGACGAGACAGCCCTGGTTCTTGCGACTTCGCCTCGACTACGCGCTCCTAGCGATGGCGAGCGTCATCGCACTTCTCAGTTCGCGCAATAACTTCCAGATAGTCATCGTTCCTGAGGGAGTGCCGGTAGCGTCAATCGACTACGCAGCGTTGTTGGCTCCGACCTTCGCATGGCCGGGCCTGGTCATGTTGACGTGGAGGATATCGGCGGGGATCTCGAGACGGCGCACCGGTCGATTTGCTTCTGCGAGCCGCGCGACCGCACCCGAGTTAGTCGCCGCATCGATTCGTCGCCGACGCCAAGTAATTGCTCGCGGAGCGGCTGGTCTTACCGCTGCGGTGGGACTCGGGGTCTCGACCGCGGTGTTCACCGCTACCTACGATCGCCAGGCACGGCTGGATGTGTCGCTCACCGTCGGGGCCGACGTGGCCGCGACCGCGTCACCGGGTACCATCGCGAAGGTCAGCATGCTGGACCAGTTCGCCAGGACTCCGGGAGTCACCGCCGCACAGCCGCTCCTTCATCGATTTGCCTACGTCGGCCCAGACCTGCAGGACCTCTTTGGGGTGATGCCGAGAACGATCTCATCGGCAACGCCACTTCAGAATGCATTCGTTCCGGGATCAACGATTGCCGCCGCGCTCTCAGCGATGTCACGACAACCCGACGGCGTCTTGCTGGCAGCCGAGACAATCCAGAGCTACCAACTCCACCGGGGCGACCTGATAAACCTGCAAGTGCTCGACGCGCGTTCTGGCAGGTACGTTCCGGTGCCGTTCCATGTCGTGGGCACGATCAAGGAGTTCCCTACTGCACCGAAAGACAGCTTCATCGTGGCGAATCTCCCTTACCTTCAAGCGGTGTCTCACGACTACTCCGTGAGCACGTTCCTTATGGCCTCCTCGGAGCCACGCCGGACCGCGGCATCGCTGAAGAGGGCGCTCGGCATCGGTTGGCAGGTTCGCGATGTGGTGACGTCTCGAACCGCGGTGACGTCGACGTCGGGACTGGCAGCGACCGACCTGTCCGGACTCGCTCGCCTGGAGCTCGGCTTCGCTGTCCTGTTCACTTTGGTGATCACCCTCCTCACCTTGGGGCTGGGGATCAACGAGCGACGTCGAGCACTGGTGGTCTTGGGGGCGCTCGGTGCGTCGCGGAGGCAGCGAACGGCGTTTCTCGCCGCCGAGGGTCGAATGCTGGTCTCCGTCGGTCTCGTCGCGGGCGTCGGCGTCGGACTAACGCTCGGCTATCTGCTGATTAAACTGCTGACCGGCATCTTCGATCCAGCGCCCGAAGGGATAAATGTGCCGATGCTGTACGTAGGTGGAATCGTTTTCGCAACACTTCTCGCTGGTGTGACGGCCCTCGCTGGTCTCGGCCGATGGTCAAGTGGAATCCG
>JAYVZV010000018.1:0-21298 GCA_043782995.1 Acidimicrobiales bacterium
ACCTGGCAAGAGGCGATCGCCGAGGCGAGCCGGTGCCTGGAGTGTCCCGACCCGACGTGCGTGCGGGGCTGTCCGGCCCACAACGATATTCCCCAGTTCATCGCCGCCGTTCGCAACCACGACCTCGCCTCGGCCCATCGGATTCTGAGTCGCACGACGGTACTCCCCGACATCTGCTCGAGGGTCTGCAATCAGTCCGCGCAGTGCGAGGGTTCCTGTAGCTGGTCCCTCGCCGGAGGTGAGCCCGTGGCCATCGGTCGCCTCGAGCGCTTCATCGCGGACCAGGCTCCGGTCCCGGCGCCGAGTATGACGTCCGCGGCGTGGGTCGAGCACGCCGGTGGCGCCATGTCGGTCGGGATCATTGGTTCGGGCCCGGCGGGTATCGGCGCGGCGTGGGACCTGATCGAGTCGGGTGCGTCCGTCACGGTCTACGAGAAGGAGTCAACGCCCGGTGGTCTGTGCATGTGGGGCATGCCGGACTTCACATTGCCCGAGGCCGTCGCCACGAGGCCCTGGCAGCAGCTGACCGCGGCGGGCGTGGACCTGCGATGCGGCACCGCCGTTGTACCCGAGGACATCGACCGGCTGTTGGACGAGCACGACGCGGTGGTCGTCGCGCACGGGGCGGGCGTGGCGATCCGCCTCCCGGTTCCCGGTGCGGACCTCGAGGGAGTTGTCGACGCGACGCAGTTCCTTCAAGGGGCCAAGGTGGCCCTCGAACCTGAAGGGAATGATCAGGAGTTCCTCGAACGTCTCGGTCTGACCCCGACGAACTCGGCCGGAGCGCCTTGTCAGGTGCTCGTGCTGGGAGCCGGCAACACCGCGATGGACGTGGCGCGCATGGCGCGTCGACTCGGCCTCGACGCCATGTGCGTTGACTGGCTCGACGAGCGCTTCGCACTGGCCCGGCCCGACGAACTCGCCGAAGCCCGCCACGAGGGCGTGGAGGTTCGCTTCCAACGGACCCTCACCGCGCTGAACGGCGTCGCCGGCCGGGTCGACCTGGCCGAGCTGACGCACACGGTCCAAAAGGAGTCGGGGCGCCCGCCGAAGGTACTGACCGGCCGCCACGACCGACTCAAGGTGAACCTGGTGGTGATGGCCATGGGGTACCGAGTCGACCCGGCGTTCGCCGAGGTGCTTTCGAACGTGCCGATTCAGAAGAAGGCGACGGGCGTGTCCGATGGTCAATGGAGGGCCAGCGGGATTATGGCCAACGCCGCATCGGCCTACGCCAACCACTCTCCCGTCGGTGCGTTGGCCCTGGACCGCGAGGTCGGTCTCTGGGCCGCGGCGTTGCCCGTCGACGAGCGACTGTGGGTCGTCGGCGACGCGTTGACTGGTCCGTCGACCGTGGTCGAGGCGATGGCGCAGGGACGGCGCGCGGCCGCGGCCATCCTCGACGCGCAGCCGTCGCGCCCGAGTCTGGCCGAGCGGCGCCCGAGCGGCGCGCCGCGCGTCCTCGTCTGTCACGAAAGCGTCGGTGGCACCACTGCGGCGACCGCCGCGGCCATTGCCAGCCAGCTCGCCGTGGTCGGGGCCCGGGTAACGACGCTGCCCATCGCCGAGGTCGGTGCTCGTGAACTTGGCGCCGCTGACGTCGTGGTCGTGGGCACCTGGGTCGAGGGGCTCGTCGTGGCTCGCGTCCATCCCGCCAAGGCCATGCGCAAGTGGCTCGCCGCGATGCCGCGACTGGGATCTCGCCCGGTGGGTATCTTCTGCACCTACGGCGTCGACCCGAAGTCGACCCTGAGCGAGATGCGTTCGGCGATCGAGGCGAAGGGTGGCGTCATCGCGGGGGAGGGTGCGTTCGGGCCGGGGGAACGTGAAGGCGATGCCGGTCACCTGGGGACCGAAGATTTCGTGGAGGCGCTCGTGTCGCAACTCGGACTGGAGGCGAATGTCGCACCCTCGGCGATGCCTCGGTCCACGTGGAGTGCGGTCCGAACTGTCAGTCGCTAGGGCCGCTCATCGCTCATCGCTCATCGCTCATCGCTCTTCGAGGGCGTGGGCCAGTCGTCGTAGCAGCGAACGGATGGTCGCTCGAGCGACTCGGGTAAGCACCACGTCGTCCAGGGCTTGGCCGGCCCGGCCGAGCGGAGGTCGGTAACGGCCGTCCAGGGTGATCTCGGTGCGGTCGGAGTCGATCTCGGCCAGGCGCAGCGTTCCGGTCAATCGAGGGAACAGTCCCGCGGGCCCGGTGGCCTCCCAGGTGATCGGGATCACTACCTCGCCCTCGTTCTTGACGGCTTCGCCCAGGTGCACCGCGACCGTCTTCGTCAGCCAGCCGCCCCCCCCGGGGCCAATTCGCATGAGCAGTTCCTCGCCGTCGTCGCGCGCGGCGTCGAGATGGGGAATCAACCAGGCTCCTCCGGCCTGAAGGCGATCGACAATCGTCACGACGCCCTGTTCGACCTGCACCGAGTCCTTGATTTCAACCGTCTCGACGTGGGCGCGCCGGTGACCGACCTCGTGATACTCACCGGCGGTGATGGCGCGGTCGCGCTCGGCCAGGTTGGCCAACGTCGTCGAGGCCAGTTCGGCCTTCATCGCGGCGGTCGCCGCCATCCAGGTCTCGTGCAGTGGACAGACCGACTCCCATTTGCACGGATCGTCGCCGAGGACGCACGTATCGGCGTCGAGCGGGCCTTCGCCGGCCTCCACTACCTCAAGCAGCGTGATCTCCTCGGGCCGGCGGGCGAGCCGGTAGCCCCCGTTGGTACCGAAAAAGGAGGTGGCGATGCCTGCCTGCACGAGGTCGCCCATGATCTGGGAGACGAACGTGCGGGGAACTCCCATCTCGAGTGAGACTTGGCGAAGTTTCTTGGGTGTCGCCGCCCCGTAACTTGACGCCAGGCAGATCGCCGAGCGTACGACGTAGTCCCCCCGCTTGGAGAGCTTGAGCTTCATCTCGATAGAGTAGTTGTCGACCGGACGTGCAGTTGCCGAAATATGGTTGACCGGCCAGTCCACGAATCTCCTGATGGGCCCGTTGCCGGCCCACGCCCGCCCGCTCGATCAGTTGACCCGGTGGCTGACGGACCGTGGTCCCAAGACCTCGTCCAGCACTCGGTCCAGGTCCGCCGACAGCCGGTCGTCGAATCTCGCCGCTCGAAGCGCGGACGCCGTGGCGAGGACCACGATGACGACGTAGGCCACGATAACCGCGAAGCTGGCCACCAGCGCCACGGCTACGACGACACCCAGAAGTTCACCCATGCGCTTAGTCTGAGTCGTTCTCGGTGCGAGGGGAACCCTGATTTCACGGTGCCGGCGAGCCAATTATACGGTCGCCCCCGCATCGCCCCGTAGTCGAGGCCACGGCGGCCCGGTCGCGTCCACGGTCCACCGAAACCACCGGACCTCGTCCACGGCAGGACCCTCGTCGAGACCGCGGACGCGACCGCGTCACACGCCGTCCTCGGCCATTGACGTGACCGGGATCCCGTAATCGCGTCAGTGCCCAAATGCCCGCGACCGCTAACCTCGCCCAGATGAGCGAGATTCTCGAAGCCGTCCGCGCGGGGGCCTCGAGCGAGGCGTTGAGGTCGACGCCGATGCCCGAAACGTCTCGCGCCGTCTTCGTGCGGCGCGACGAGCAAGAGATGTTCGCGGGAATGGCGAGCAAGGACAAGGATCCCCGTCGGAGCCTCCACGTGGACGAGGTCCCCCTGCCAGAGCTCGCCCCCGACGAGGTCTTTCTCGCGGTCATGGCCTCTTCGATCAACTTCAACAGTGTCTGGACGAGCATCTTCGAACCCCTCTCGACCTTCGGATTCCTCGACCGGCTGGGCAAGGAGTCGTTCTGGGGCCGACGTCACGCGCTCGACTACCACGTCATTGGTTCGGACGCGGCGGGGGTCATTATTCGCGCCGGCTCGGCGGTGCGCAACTGGAACGTGGGCGACGAGGTGACGGTGCACTGCAACTACGTCGACGACCAGGATCCCCGGGGCCACGATGATTCGATGATGGCGGGCAGCCAGCGAATCTGGGGCTTCGAAACGAACTTCGGTGGACTGGCCGACATCTGCGTGGTCAAGGCGAACCAGTTGATGCCTAAGCCCACCCATCTGACCTGGGAGGAGGCGGCGGTCAACGCCCTGTGCAACTCAACGGCCTACCGCATGCTGGTGTCACGCCACGGCGCCCCGGTCACCCAGGGCGACAAGGTCCTCGTCTGGGGAGCGTCGGGCGGCATCGGATCCTTCGCCGTCCAACACATCCTCAACTCGGGCGGCACACCGATTGGTGTCGTCTCGAGCGAGGACAAGGTCCAAACCCTTCACGAGCTCGGCTGCCAGCACGTAATCAATCGGGCCGAGAAGGACTACCGGTTCTGGCGGGACGAACACACCCAGGACGAGGCGGAGTGGCGACGCCTGGGCAAGGACATCCGCGCCCTGGTCGGCGACGACCCCGACATCGTCTTCGAGCATCCGGGACGCTCGACCATGGGTGCGAGCGTCTTCGTCGCCAAACGGGGCGGGACGATTGTCACGTGCGCGGCGACGAGCGGCTACATGATCGAGTACGACAATCGCCACTTGTGGATGAAGCTCAAGACCATCAAGGGCTCGCACTTTTCGAACTACCGCGAGGCGTGGGCGGCCAATCAGACGATTATCGACGGCAAGGTCGTGCCGCCGCTCTCGGCCGTGTTTGCGCTGACGGACACCGCCGAGGCCGCCTACGAGGTCCAACACAACCGCCACGAAGGCAAGATCGCGATACTCTGCGCCGCGCCGAGTGAGGGGCTGGGCGTCACCGACCCCGAGCTGCGCGCCCAGGTCGGCGAGGAGCGCCTCACGATCTTCCGACGACACGACAAGGGGTAGTCATGGACTCGCTGTTGACCGAAATCGACCACGTCGCCATCGCGGTGCGCGACCTAGAGGCCGCTATCGCGTGGTACCGCGAGGTCTTCGGCGCGACCGTCGAGCATCGCGAGGTCGTCGAGTCTGACGGCGTCGCCGAGGCGCTGCTACGCGTGGCCGACTCCTACATCCAACTGCTGACCCCGACGCGCGACGACTCCCCGGTGGCCAAGTACCTAGAGCGTCGCGGCGAAGGGCTCCACCACGTCGGCTACCGAGTCGCGGACTGCGCGGCCGCCCTCGAGGCGGTGAAGGCGAGCGGGGCGCGAGTGATCGACGACGCGCCGCGGCCGGGATCGCGCGGCACGATCGTCGCCTTCGTGCACCCGGTGGCCTCGTTCGGGACCCTGATTGAGCTCGTGGAGGATCCGCGCGCCGACTGAATCGACGACGTCATCGCTACTCGCGAGTAACCGGCGTGAGAACACCTGAAAAGTGGCGGGAGTCGCGCGGCCCCCGGACCCGGTACGTCCGTCGCGCATTTGGGTAGCCTTGTCGCTCATGGAGCACTCGATGGCCGACGGTCTGGCCGAACTCGCCGCGCGAAAGGCCGAGGCCCGCGTCGCCGGTGGCGAGGCGGCCATCGAGCGCCACCAGGCCAAGGGCAAGATGACCGCCCGCGAGCGCATTGAGTACCTGTTCGACGAGGACTCGTTCCAAGAGCTCGACATGCTGAACCGCCACGGGGCCACGGGCATGGGTCTCGAGGAGTCTCGTCCCTACACCGACGGGGTGATCACCGGCTTCGGCAAGATCGACGGTCGCAAGGTCTGCGTCTTCTCCCAGGACTTCACCGTCTTCGGCGGCGCCCTCGGCGAGACGCACGGCGAGAAGATCCAGAAGATCATGGACCTGGCGACGACGATGGGGCTGCCCATCGTCGGCCTGAACGACGGGGCCGGGGCCCGCATCCAAGAGGGCGTCGCCGCCCTGAACGCCTACGGTGGAATCTTCCGGCGAAACGCTCGCGCCTCGGGCGTCGTCCCCCAGCTCTCGGTCATCCTCGGCGCGTGCGCTGGCGGCGCGGTCTACTCGCCGGCGCTGACCGACTTCATCTTCATGGTGAAGGACACGAGCCACATGTTCATCACCGGTCCCGACGTCGTGAAGGCCGTCACCGGTGAGGACGTCACCCTGGAGGAACTGGGGGGCGCCCAGACCCACGCCACCAAGTCCGGCGTGGCCAACTTCGTGCTGCCCGACGAGAAGAGCGTGCTCGACGAGGTTCGCTACCTGCTTTCGTTCCTGCCGTCGAACAACATGGAGGAGCCGCCGCGTATCCTGACCGGCGACAGTGCCAACCGGCTCTGCGAGAATTTGCGCGAGATACTGCCCCCGTCGGCCAACCAGCCCTACGACATGAAGAAGGTCATCACGTCGGTCGTGGACGGTGGCGACTACATGGAGGTCCACGCCACCTACGCCCAACAGATCACGTGCGGCTTCGCGCGCGTCGACGGACACACGATCGGCATTGTGGCCAACCAACCCCAGATCCTGGCCGGCGTGCTCGACATCGACTCGAGTGAGAAGGCCGCTCGGTTCGTGCGCACCTGCGACGCCTTCAACGTGCCCATCGTCACCTTCGTCGACGTGCCCGGCTTCATGCCCGGCGTCGATCAGGAGTACGGCGGCATCATCCGCCACGGCGCCAAGCTGCTCTACGCCTTCTGCGAGGCGACGGTGCCGCGGATCTGCATCATCACCCGCAAGGCCTACGGCGGCGCCTACGTGGTTATGAACTCCAAGTCCATCGGCGCCGACCTCGCCTACGCGTGGCCGACGGCCGAGCTCGCGGTCATGGGGGCCGCGGGGGCGGTCGAGATCGTGCACCGACGGGACCTCGCCGAGACCGACGACCCCGATACGATGCGGGCCTCGCTGATCGACGACTACTCGCAGCGTTACTCCAACCCCTACATCGCCGCCGAGCGGGGCTTCATCGACGACGTCATCGACCCCGCGGAGACTCGTCAGGTGCTCTGCCGCTCGCTCGAGCTACTGCGCGGCAAGCGCGAGGACCTACCTAAGCGCAAGCACGGGAACGTCCCCCTGTGAGCCACGGTCTGGCGCCGCGACCGGTGCTGGCCACCGACGAGCTGGCCGCCCTCGTCGCGGTCGCCGAGGAGTTCCTCAGTTCGGCGAGTGCGGTCGTCGCCACGGACGCGGTGCCGGTCTGGCGCTTCTCGGGACGGTGGTTCAACGCCGGCCCCTACTCGAACCGCCGCCCGCACCCGCTCAATTAGCGGACTCGACCATTCCCAGCAGGTCGGCCATGATCGCGGCCATCGAGAAGTCCTTGGGCGTGTAGACCGCGGCGACGCCGAGGGCCCGTAGGGCGTCGGCGTCGGCGTCGGGCACAATGCCCCCGACCACGACTCTCGCCTCGACGCCGGCGGCGCGCAGGCCGTTGACAACTCGGGGCACGAGCGACAGGTGGGAGCCGGAGAGGATCGAGAGGCCCACGACGTCGACGTCCTCGTCGCGCGCGGCGGCCACGATCTCCTCGGGCGTGGTGCGGATGCCCTGGTAGACGACTTCGAAGCCGGCGTCGCGCGCGGCGACGGCGATCTGCTCGGCGCCGTTCGAGTGGCCGTCCAGGCCGGGCTTGGCGACGAGCAGCCTCGGGGGCGAGCCGCGCCGCGCCGCCACCGCGAGGGAGCGCTCGACGAGCGGGGCGAACGAGCCGCCCCGGTTCACGGCGACGGTGCGCACGCCCGTCGGTGCGCGGTAATCGCCGAAGATCTGGCGCAGGGCGCCGGCCCACTCGCCCGTCGTGCCGCCGGCCTTGGCGAGGGCGATCGTCGGGACCATGATGTTGTCGGCCGGGTCCGAGCTACGGGCCACACGGGTCAACTCCGCGAGGGCGGTCTCGACGGCCGCCGCGTCGCGACGACGTCGCCACTCGACCACGTCGTCGACCAGTTCGCGCTCGACGGTCGGGTCGACGGTCATGACGGCCTCGATCAACCCGTCGCCCGTCAGTGGCGACTCCGCGGTCTCGGTGAAGCGGTTGACGCCGACCACGACTTGCTCGCCCGACTCAATGCGGGCTACGCGCTCGGACTGGCTGGCCACGAGGCGGCCCTTCAGCTCGTCGATCGCCGCGAAGGCTCCGCCCAGGGCGAGGACGTCGTCGAGCTCCTCCTGGGCCGCGACGGTCAGCTCGCGCACCTTGGCGTCCATGACCCGCGAGCCGGCGAAGACGTCGGGGTATTCGAGCAGGTCGCTCTCGTAGGCGAGGACCTGTTGCATTCGCAGGCTCCACTGTTGGTCCCAGGGGCGGGGCAGTCCGAGGGCCTCGTTCCACGCCGGCAGCTGGATGGCGCGGGCCCGCGCGTCGGCCGAGAGCGAGACGCCGAGCATCTCGAGCACGATGCGCGTGACGTTGTTCTCGGGCTGCTGCTCGGTGAGGCCGAGCGAGTTCACCTGCACGCCGTAGCGGAAGCGGCGGAGCGACGGATCCTGGACGTCGTAGCGGGTCCGGCAGATCTCGTCCCACATCGCGGTGAGGGCGCGCACCTTGGCGATCTCCTCGATGAAGCGCACGCCGGAGTTGACGAAGAACGACATCCGACCGACGACGCGCGGCATCTGGGCCGGTGGGACCTGGCCCGAGCCGCGTACCGCGTCGAGCACGTCGATAGCGGTCGCGAGCGCGTAGGCGATCTCCTGGACGGGGGTGGCCCCGGCCTCTTGGAGGTGGTAGCTGCAGACGTTGATCGGGTTCCACCGCGCCACGTGGTCGAGGCCGTAGGCGATCATGTCGACAATCAGCCGCTTGGAGGGCTCGGGGGCGAAGATGTACGTGCCGCGGCTGAGGTACTCCTTCACGATGTCGTTCTGGGTCGTTCCCGAGAGCGTCGCGAGGTCGACGCCCTGCTCGTCGGCGAGGGCGAGGTAGAGCCCCCAGAGCCAGGCCGCGGTCGCGTTGATTGTCATCGACGTGTTCATCTCGGCGAGCGGGATGCCATCTAAGAGTTGGCGCATGTGGCCGAGGTGCGCGACGGGCACGCCGACCTTGCCGACCTCGCCGGCCGCCTCGGGACTGTCGGGGTCGTAGCCCGTCTGGGTCGGCAGGTCGAAGGCGATCGAGAGGCCCGTCTGGCCCTTGGCGAGATTGGCGCGATAGAGCTCGTTGGACCGGACTGCCGTGGAGTGGCCCGAGTAGGTCCGCATCACCCACGGCGTTGATCGGTCGGCCACGCGCCCCCTTCGTTGTCTACCTAGTGACCGTAATCGTAAAAGCCGGTGCCCGACTTGCGGCCCAGTTGCCCGGCGCTGACCATTCGGCGCAGCAGTGGTACCGGCGCGAAGTTCGGGTCCGCGAACTCGGAGTACAGCGCGTCGAGGATCGCGAGCGACGTGTCCAGCCCGACGAGGTCCAAGAGAGCGAATGGCCCCATCGGGAACCCGCAACCGCCCTTCATCGCGGTGTCGATGTCCTCGCGGGTCGCGACGCCCTGGTCGAGCAGTCGGACGGCGTTGTTCAGGTAGGGGAAGAGCAGGGCGTTGACGATGAACCCGGCCTGGTCCTTGACCCGCACCGGCTCCTTGCCGCAGGCCACCACGAACTCCGTGACGGCCTCCATCGTCTCGTCGCTGGCGCAGAGTGGTCGTACGACCTCCACGATGGACATGGCCGGTGCGGGGTTGAAGAAGTGGACCCCACAGACCCGCTCGGGGCGCGAGGTCTCCATCGCCAGCTCGATCACCGAAAGCGTTGATGTGTTGGTGGCGAGGATGGCGCCGGGGTTGATGAGGTGGTTCAGATCGTTGAAGAGGGCCCGCTTCACGTCGAGGTCCTCGACGACCGACTCGATGATGAAGTCGCAGTCGGCGAGGTCGGCGAGCCGGGTCGTCGCCGAGACCCGTGCGCGCAGGGCGTCGGCGTCCCCCTGGCTGCGCTTGCCCTTATCGACCTGCTGGGCGAGCGACTTCTCGAGAGCGGCCAGCATCGCCTCGGCCGTCGCCTGCGAGCGGCTGCGCACGACGACCGACGCCCCGGCGGCCGCTACGACCTCGGCGATTCCGCTGCCCATAATCCCCGAACCGAGCACGCCGACTTTCTGGAAGGTCATGGTGCGACATTACCCGTCGGTAAGTTGAGTTCCGGATGCGATACTCGGGCGATGGACTCCACGACCGTCGCGGTGGGATCGCTGGGGGCGCTGCGCTGGGTCCTCACGGACGGGCTGCTCCATCTGGGTGCCGGTGCCGACGTGGTCGTCGTGCCCACCGCGGCGGCCTTCGTCGGAATCGCCGAAGCGGCCTGGGCCGTGGCCGAGGTCTGCGAGCCCTTCGAACTGCGCGTCGAGGCGTTGATGGTCGCCGACCGGCCAACGACCGGCGAACCCTACTTCGCCGAGCGCCTCGCGGGCGCCGACCTCGTGGTGCTCTGTGACGGATCACCCCTCCACGCCCGCGCGGTGTGGCGCGCCACTCCCGTCGGCGAGGGTATCGAGCGCGCCAGAAGGCTGCTCGCCATTGGTTCGGTGGCGTCGGTGCTCGGGGGAGTCATGATCGACCCGCGCGGCGGCGCGCCGACCACGGGTCTGGGTTACCGCGAGGGGGTCGCCTTCGCGACGGCGTCGAGCGACGAGCAGCTCGCGCGGACCCGCTCACTGATGCCGAGGGACCTCGCGCTGGTGGTGCTCGGCCCTCTAGGCGTGGTCGCCGGTGAGGGCGCGAGGTGGCGGGTCGTGCAGGACGACGTGGTCGTGACGCGGGGCCTCGAGCCGGCGTCGCTCTAGGACTCCGAGATCGTGACCGATTCAATGACGACGCGCTCGCGGGGTTTGCCCGAGGGCGAGCCAGTGTCGTTGATCGTCGCCACAACGTCGAGGCCCTTTACGACCTTGCCGAAGAGCGCGTACAGCGGCGGCAGGCGCATGCCGTCGGGGCCCGATATGACGAAGAACTGCGAGCCATTCGTGTTGGGCCCAGAGTTGGCCATCGCCAGCGAGCCCATCTCGTAGCGTCCCGGCTTGGGCAGCTCGTCGTCGAAGCGATATCCCGGGCCCCCCGAGCCGCTGCCCGTCGGGTCGCCGCCCTGCAAGACGAAGCCGGGAATGACCCGGTGAAAGGCGATGCCGTCGTAGTAGTGCCACCGGGCGAGGAAGACGAAGCTGTTGACCGTCACCGGCGCTGCCCGGGCGTCGAGGATGATCTCGAGCGTCCCCTTCGACGTCACCATCGTGGCGGTGTAGGTCTTCGCGGGGTCGATGAGCATCGACGGAGGCCCGCTGAACTTCTGGCGTGGTTCGCTCGAGCCGTCGGGATTGGGGATCTGGTCGTTCATGGCTTCCTAGGTGTGGGTGATGGTGACGCTCAGCATGCGCTGGGTCACGATGGGTGGGACGCCGCCCTGGGCCGGATTGCCCTGATCGTTGATCGTCTTGGCCACGGCCTGGCCGCTGATTATCTGACCGAACAACGAGTAGGAGGCCGGCAGGGCTTCGCCGCTGACGCCGGTGATGATGAAGAATTGGCTGCCGCCGGAGTGTGGCTGGCCGGTGTTGGCCATCGCGAGCGAGTATCGCGGGTAGGTGGGCGCGCCGACCGCGGGCAGCTCGTCGGCGATGGTGTAGCCCGGTCCTCCGTTGCCGGTTCCGGTGGGGTCGCCTCCTTGCACGACGAAGCCCGGGATGACGCGGTGGAAGATCACGCAGTCGTAGAACTTGTGCTCGGCGAGGAACACGAAGTTGTTGACGGTGACGGGCGCCGCCGTGGGGTCGAGCTTCACCACGAAGTCGCCGGCGGTGGTGTGGAAGTGGGCGAGGTAGGTCTTGGCCTTGTCGATCGTCATGGCCGGGGCCTTGGACCACGTGAGCGTGTTCGCACGCGTCGAGGTGGAGGCCGGGCACCCCGCGGCGACCGCGAGGGCGTTGGCCTTGTTCTGGGCCGTCTTCACCGCTGCCGGCGCGATCGTCGTGCTGGTCGACGTCGACGTCGAACTCGTGGAGGAGACCGTCGAGGTGGTAGTCGGCGTCTTGGTGGAGGTGAAGAGCAGCGCGCCGGTGCCGAGGACCAGGATTGCGACGATCGCGATGATCACGAAGCGCCGGGTGTTCTGGCGACGCGTCGCGGCCCGTTGCATCTGTTCTAATTTCTCGCGGCGAGCCGACTTCTGACGTTCACGTTTGCTTGTAGCCATTGGAGAGACAATAGTTGGCTCCCGGAAGGCCCCGGTTGGCCACCACTATCCTTTCACTCCATGGCGCTGATCGTTCAGAAGTTTGGTGGCACGTCAGTGGGCGACGCCCAGCGCATCCGCGAGGTCGCCGAGCACGTGGCCCGGACGAGGGTGGCCGGCAACGAGGTCGTCGTGGTCGTCTCAGCCATGGGCAAGTTCACCGACGACCTGATCCGCCTGGCCGACGACGTGTCGCCGACCCGTCCACCTCGCGAACTCGACATGCTACTCACCGCCGGCGAGCGGATCTCGATGGCCCTGGTGAGCATGGCGCTGGGCGCGCGCGGCGTGGAGTCGGCCTCCTTCACCGGCAGCCAGGCCGGCATCATCACCGACACCGACCACACCCGGGCCAAGATCCTCGAGATGCGCCCGGACCGGATCCGCGAGGCCCTCGCGGCCGGATTGGTGCCCGTCGTCGCCGGATTCCAGGGCGTCTCGACCGAACGCGATATCACCACGCTGGGGCGGGGCGGATCGGACGTCACCGCCGTCGCTCTCGCGGCAGCCCTGAAGGCCGACGTCTGCGAGATCTACACCGACGTCACCGGAGTGTTCTCGGCCGACCCCCGCGTCGTGACCAGGGCCCGTCGACTGGCGAGGGTCTCGTTCGACGAGATGATGGAGATCGCCGCGACGGGCGGCCGGGTGCTGATGCTGCGCTCCGTCGAATTCGCCCGTCGCCACTCCGTACCGCTGCACGTTCGATCTAGTTTCACCTGGGAGCCAGGTACTTGGATTGTGGAGGAGGACCCCACCATGGAAGAAGCCGTCGTCTCAGCCGTCACCGATGACACCTCGGAGGCCAAGATCACCGTCGGGGGAGTGCCCGACCGACCGGGCATCGCGGCCAAGCTGTTCCGCGAACTCGCCGACGCCGGCATCAACGTCGACATGATCGTCCAGAACACCAGCCTCAACGGGATGACCGACATTTCGTTCACCGTCGGCAAGACCGACCTCGTGGCCGCGACCGAATCCTGCGAGAAGGTGAGGGTCGAGATCGGCGCCGCGCAGATCACCAGCGACGACAACATCGGGCGCGTCTCGATCGTCGGGGCCGGCATGAAGTCCAACCCGGGGGTCACCGCGCTGATGTTCGAGACCCTCTCGCAGAACGGCATCAACATCGAGATGATCTCGACCAGCTCGATTCGCATCTCGTGCGTGCTGCGCGCGAACCGCGTCGAGGAGGCGGTGCGTCACCTGCATACCGCGTTCGGCCTCGACTCGGCCTAGCCGTAGACTGGCCTCATGCGGGTAGCCATCGTGGGAGCCACCGGTCAAGTCGGTACCGTCATCCGCTCGATTCTGCGCGAACGTGCCTTCCCCGTCGACGACATCCGATTCTTCGGCTCGGCCCGTTCCGCGGGTGCCACGCTCGAATGGGACGGTCGGATGATCGTGGTCGAAGACGCCGCCACCGCGGACTTCACGGGGATTGAGATTGCCCTGGCCTCGTCCGGGGCGACTTCGTCGAGGGTGCTCTCACCGCGTCTGGCCGGGGCCGGCGCGATCGTGATTGACAACTCCTCGGCGTGGCGGATGGACCCCGAGGTCCCCCTCGTCGTGCCCGAGGTGAACCGTCACGCCCTTACGTCGATCCCGAAGGGGATTGTCGCCAACCCCAACTGCACGACGATGGCGGCAATGCCGGTGCTGATGCCACTGCACCGGGCGGCGGGTCTGCGTTCGATCACCGTCTCGACGTACCAGTCCGTCAGCGGCGCCGGCCGCGAGGGCGTCGACGAGCTGGCGGACCAGCTGGAAATATCGCGGGGCGGCGACGTGCGCGCCCTCACCTTCGACGGCACGGCCTTTCCGATGGACTCGGGCGTGAAGTTCCCCGCGACGATCGCGCACAACGTGATCCCGATGGCCGGCACGATTCTCGACGACGGTTCGCTCGAGACGGGCGAGGAGAAGAAGCTGCGAGACGAGAGTCGCAAGATCCTCGAGATCCCGGGTCTGCTCGTCGACGCGACCTGCGTGCGGGTGCCGGTCTTCACGGGTCACTCGCTCTCGATCACCGCGAGCTTCGAGCGTCCGATCTCGCCCGAGGAGGCGACGGCCCTGTTGGCCGACGCTCCGGGGGTCGCCCTGGCCGACGTGCCCACGCCGCGCTTGGCGGCGGGGAGGGACCCGAGCTACGTCGGGCGCATCCGGCGAGCGCGAACGGTCCCTCACGGGCTCTCACTCTTCGTGAGCAGCGACAATCTGCGCAAGGGTGCCGCACTCAACGCGGTGCAGATCGCCGAAGCTCTGCTCGCGCTGGGCTAGTCCGCGCCGCCGCGCCCGACCTGTCGGCGCGCGAGGTTGACACAGTGGTCGCCGAAGCGCTCGTAGAAGCGCGCGAGGAGCGCCAATTCGACGGCGACGGGCAGGGTCATCGAGCCCGACGTCAACTCGGCGGTCAGCGAGACGTGCAGGTCGTCGAGCTCGTCGTCGATGTCCTCGATCGCGCCGGTCGCCTCGGTCTTGCCGTCGATGATGACGTCGGTCGCCTCGCGCCAGATCGTCGAGGCGACCTCGCCCATCCGCTCGACCAGGCCGCGACTACGCGGCGACATCTCGCTGCCGAGCCCCCGGGCCGCCCTTCGGGCGATGTGCTCGGCCAAGTCGCCGTTGCGCTCGACCTCGGGGAGGATCCGCAAGAGCGTGAGCAGCCGGCTCCGGTCGTCAGTGCTGAGCGAGGTGTTCTCGAGCAACTGGGCCTCCGTTGATTCGACGGCGGCGTTCACCAGTTGGTCGATAATGATGTCCTTCTCCACGACCCGTTTGGCCAGCTCGCGGTCGCCCGAGAGCAGGGCGTGGGTCGCCCCGGCAATGGCCTCGCCGACCAGGGCGAAGATCTGGACGACCTGCGGGCGAAGGTCCTCGACCTCGCTGTCGGCGACCTCGTCGTCCGGTTCGGGCTCTGAATGGCTTCGAAAGAGTCGGTACATGGCCAAAGGCTAGTTCTGCGTCGCAGCCCGTCTCTAGGGTGGTGGTGATCGGTCGGAGGGAGTTACATGGTCGCAGTACTCGGTGGCGCCGTTGGCCTGGTGGTGGGCGTGGCCGTCACGTGGGCGCTCTCGCTACGCCACTCCCAGTCCCTGCGCGTCGACGTCGGTCGGGCGGAGTCGGCGCTCGCGGTGCGCGATTCGCAGCTCGCCGCAGCGAGTGAGCTGTTGGAACGACAGCGCGTCGAACACGTCGCCTCCATCGAGGGCATGGAGACGACGTTCGAGAACCTGTCGAACCGGGTCCTCAATCAGACCGTCGCCCAGTTCAGTCAGTCCCAGGAGGTCCTCGTCAAGCTTCGCGAGTCGCAGCTCGACTCGACGCTTCGGCCCCTCGAGGACCTGCTCGGCGAGTACAAGAAGAACCTGGCGGACTTCAACACCGTGAACGCCGGCGCTCTCTCGGACGTGAAGAACAAGGCCGACGAGCTGTTGAGCGCCCAACTGCGCACCCAGGAGGAGACTCGCCGACTCAATCAACTGCTCGGGCGGTCTAGTCAGCGGGGGGCCTGGGGCGAGATCCAACTAGCCAACGTGATGGCCAAGTCGGACCTTCGCGAGGGCGTCGACTTCGAACTACAGGTCTCGGGTACCGACGAGACCGGCAAGGGCAAGCGGCCCGACTGCGTGGTCAACCTGCCCAACGGCATCCGCCTCGCCGTCGACGCGAAGTTCCCCTTCGCCGCGTTCGAGGAGTCGCTCGACACCGAGGACGCCGACCGGCGCCGCGAGCTGCAACTGAAGCACTCGAGGGACTTGCGCAGCCACGTTAAGACGTTGAGCGAGAAGGGGTACTGGGAGACGATCGCGCCGGCGCCCGAGTTCACCGTCTGCTTCGTGCCGAGCGACTCCGCGATCACCACCGCTTTCGAGGCCGATCCCAAACTGCACGCCGACGCCACGAACCAGCGAGTGATCATCGCCGGCCCGACGACGCTGTTGTCCTTGCTCTGGTCCGTTGCGGTCATCGTCAAGCAGCATCAGGTGGCCTTCAATGCGGAGCAGATCTACAAGATTGCCGGCACCATCTTCGATCGGATCCGCAACGTCGCCGAGCCGGTCGCGAAGATGGGCAAGTCCATTGACTCGGCGGTCAAGGACTACAACGCGATGCTCAGCTCGTTCGAGGGCCGTCTCATCCCGGCCGCGAAGAACGTGCAGATTCTCACGGGAACCAAGCCGGCGCGGGGTCTGCCGGAGCTGAAGTCGGTCGATCGACAGTCCATCCCGATGAACGAGGAGAGGTGGGGCGTCAGCGATGACAACGCGCTGCCCGAGGGCGCGGGGGAGATCCTCGAACTCGAGGGCGACGAGGAAGTTGACGAAATAGTCGGCGAGTAGGTTCTTAGAACGTGGCCCGTACTCGTGCTCAACGTCGGCGCCAGACGTTGTACCTCACCCTCGCACTGGCGGCGACCCTCATCGTGCTGCTCTTCGCGCGCGACGTCACGCGCTCGGCCCACGGGGCGATCGGACCTCGCCGCAGCGAGAATCGCAGTTTCGGCGCCCTGGCGAACGTGCTCATCGCCCAGGAGAACGTCTTCGACGCCCACCTGGCCTACCTTCTCGCCCACGGAGAAACCCTCTCCCGGCCGGTCTTCGCCGCGCGGCTCAAGCAGCTAAACCAGTTGCTTCCCACGTGGACGACCGAGGCCGGTCTGCTTCGCCGACCCAAGCTGGCCCACAGCGTCAACGACGCCCTCGTCCAGCAGACCGAGCAGCGCGTCGACGCGTACCAGTCGATGTTTACCACGATCGCCCGGCGGCTCACACTCCCGTGGCCCGCGGTTCCCGCGACCTCCCTCGTGGTCACCGACCCGGTGCAGACGCTGGTGGCGACGAGCCTGCAGTGGGGGATTGACCGCCGGTCGCTGGTGCGAGAGCCGGGCCTCGTCCACCTCGACGCGCTCACCACGTCGAGCGCGACCATCTACTCCGGCGCCGGGGTCACGCAGCTGGTCGCCGCTCCGTCACTGGCGCTGGTCCGGGGCATCGCCATCGCGGCGGTGGCGGTGAAGCCGTCGCCCCTGCCGGCGGTCGCCGGCGAGCTGCTGCTCCCCCCGGTGGCGTCAGTCCACCTGGGCGTCTCGGTGCTGAATGCGGCCTACGCCACCCAGCCGGTGACCCTCGTGGTCACGTTCCACCCGAGCGTCGGCCCGGTGCAGCGCCAGGTCCTCACGGTGACGCTCGGACCGCTGGCGTCCTACGCCTTCGTGCCCAAGAATCTGGCCACGCGTCCGAGCGAGCGAGGGACCTTGGTCATTTCGTTGACCGGCGCAAGGGCCGCGTCGAATATGACGAGGAGCCGCACGTACCAGGTGAGGATGTCGCCGTCGGGCAACGGCTGAGCGAGAAGGCCGGGGTGCAGTTCGCATACGATGGGCTCGCCCGCAGAATGTTGAATTGAGGAACAGTGACTGAGTCCATTACCGTGACCGACAATCGTACCGGTGAAACTCGTGAGATTCCTATCGATAACGGGGGCATCGCCGCCAGTGAGTTCTCCAAAGTGGTGCCCGGCGTCTGGTTCTACGACCCCGGCTTCATGGCGACGGCCGCCGCCGAATCCGCGATCACCTACCTTGACGGCGACGCCGGCATCCTGCGCTACCGCGGCTACCCCATCGAGCAGCTGGCCGAGCAGTCGACGTACCTCGAGGTCGCCTACCTCCTTAACTTCGGCGAGCTCCCCAACGCCGTGGAGTCCGCGCGGTGGGAGCGAGAAGTAACCCACCACACGTTCATCCACGAGAACGTACGCAAGCGGTTCCTCGAGGGCTTCAACTACGACGCCCATCCCATGGGGATGCTGGTGTCGGCCGTCGCCGCCCTCTCGACCTACTACAAGGACGCCAAGGTTCTCGACGACCCTGAGACCCTTCAGCGCCAGATCGTGCGCCTCATCGCCAAGATGCCCACGCTCGCCGCCGCGGCCCACCGTTTTTCCGTCGGCATGCCGTTCGTCTACCCCGACAACTCGCTCGGCTACAGCCAGAACTTCCTCTCGATGATGTGGAAGGTGGCCGAGCCGCACTACGAGCCGGACCCGATCCTCGCCCACGCGCTCGACGTGCTCTTCATCCTGCACGCCGACCACGAGCAGAACTGCGGCACGACCGCGATGAGGGTGGTGGCCTCCTCGCACGGCGACCCCTACAGCGCGACGGCCGCCGCGACGGCCGCCCTCTACGGCCCGCGCCACGGCGGGGCCAACGAGGCGGTGTTGAAGATGCTGACGAAGATCGGCAACATCGACAACATCCCCGCCTTCATCGAAACGGTCAAGGCCGGCAAGACCAAGCTCGAGGGGTTCGGCCACCGCGTCTACAAGAACTTCGACCCGCGCGCGACGATCATCAAGAAGACGGCCGACGAAGTCTTCACGGTCACCGGCAAGAGCCCTCTGCTGGACATCGCCTTGAAGCTCGAGGAGATCGCGCTCGGCGACGACTACTTCATCTCGCGCAAGCTATACCCCAACGTCGACTTCTACTCCGGGATCATCTACCAGGCCATGGGATTCCCGCCCGAGATGTTCACGGTGCTGTTCGCGATCCCGCGCACGTCGGGGTGGCTGGCGCACTACCAGGAGCTGCTGGACCAGGACCTGAAGATCGCCCGTCCGCGCCAGCTCTACGTGGGCGCCGCCGAGCGCAACTACGTTCCGATGGCCCAGCGCGGCTAGTCAGGCGTCGATGGCCTCTCGCAGCTGGGCGGCGTGTTCGCCGGGGTGCTGGCAGTAGATATCGAGCCAGTCGGCCAGGGTGTAGCGACCTCGGTCGGAGTGCTCGCCGTAACGCTCGAGGTCGTCGACCGTCACCCGGGTGAGGACGTCGAGCGAGGCCCGTCGCACGGCCGCGAAGACGCTCAGCGAATGCTCGGTCGCGAGCTCGCGGTAGCCGAGGGCGCCGCACTCGGCCCACGCCGCCTCGTCGTAGCCCGGGATGACCGAGCCGTCCGGCTCGGCGAGCAGGCGCCGCAATCGGGCGTAGGACTGGGCCTCGGAGTCAGCGACGTGGTGGATGATCTGGCGCGCGCTCCAGCCGCCTTCGACGTGGCGGTCGACGTTGGCGTCGTGGACGGCCTCGACGGCCTCGAGGAAGTGCGACGTCGCGGCCTCGTAGTCGGCCACCTTCTGATTCAGGATCACGACGCGTGCTCCTTGGTGGAGTCGACGATGCGCGTGAGCCCCTCTTGAACCATCGAGACCATCAGCTGGCCCGCCCGGTTGAAGAGGAAGCCCCGCGCGAGACCCCGTCCACCGTGCGCGATCGGCGAGTCGGTGTCGTAGAGGAGCCACTCGTCGGCGCGGACCTCACGGTGGAACCACATGCAGTGGTCGAGGCTCGCGCCCATAAACGATTCATTATCCCAGCGGATCGAGTGGGGGGCGAGGATGGCGTCGAAGAGGCTCATGTCGCTGGCGTAGGTGACGACGCAGGCGTGCAGCAGGGGATCGTCGGGCAGTTCCCCGTCGGCCCGGATCCAGATTTGCTGGCGCGGCTCCTTGTTGCGGTGTGCACTCCAGGGGACCTCTCCGATGAAGCGTTGGTCGATCGGGTGGGGGCGGTTGAACCACTCGTCGACGTTCCCACTCTCCTTCTCGACCCGATCGCGCAGCGTCGGGATCGTTTCGGGAGCGGGCACCACCGGCATTTCGACTTGGTGCTCGAAGCTGGCCTCGTCGGTGTGAAAGCTGGCCTGCATGTTGTAGATGGCCCGGCCGTGTTGGATCGCGACGACTCGCCGGGTCGTGAAGCTGCGTCCGTCGCGGATCCGGTCCACCTCGTAGAGAATCGGATTGGTCGGGTCGCCGGGACGAAGGAAGTACGAGTGCAGCGAGTGCACGCGGCCGCGCTCGACGGTGCGGCCCGCCGCCATCAGGGCCTGGGCGGCCACCTGGCCGCCGAAGGTGTGCTGTCGCTCTTCGAGCGGATGCTCGCCGCGGTAGGTATTGACCTCGATCGTCTCGAGGTCCAAGAGCTGGACGAGGAACTGCAGCGCTTCGGACATCCCCCATTGTGACACCCGGTCCCACGGTGACGTTTGGGGGTCGGAACTAGGGTGAAGGGAATGATTGCTCGCCTCCGGTCCCTCCTGGCGTGGTCCAAGACCCATGAGGGCAAGAAGCTCATCCGCTTCACCATGGTCTCGGTCGTCTCGACGATCACCTCGTTCACGGCGATCTCGCTCTTGTACGGACTGAAGATCATCTCGGGCGTCCTGTGGGCCACGTTGGCCGGCAACCTCGTCGCCTCGCTGCCGGCCTACCAGTTGAATCGGCGCTGGACTTGGGGCAAGCGGGGCCGGAGCCATTTCCGACGTGAGATCACGCCCTTCTGGGCAATGACCTTCCTCGGTATTGGGGTGTCCCAGATCGGCGCCCTGTGGGCGCGACACGAGGTCCACTCGCACCACTGGGCCCACCTCACCAACACCGCGCTGGTCTCGTTCACCAACTTGTTCAGTTTCGCGCTCTTCTGGTTCTTGAAGATGATGGTGTTCAACCGGATCTTTCGCGTCAACGACATCGAGGAGATCGACGAGCACCTCACCGCCGAGGAGACCTCGGCCAGCTAGTCGCGGAAGTTGGTGAACTGCAGGGGAACCGGGAGGTTGGCCTCCTTGAAGAAGGCGATCGCCTCTTGCAGGTCGTCGCGCTGCTTGCCGGTCACCCGCACCTGGTCGCCCTGGATCGAGGAGCTGAGGCTCTTGACGCCCATCTCCTTCACGAGCTTGTTGATCTGCTTGCCCACGTCCTGGGAGATGCCCGCCTTCAGCGCAACCTTCTGGCGCGCGGCGCCCTGGCTCGCCTCCTCGACCTTGCCGGGGTCGAGCGACTTGAGCGACACTGAGCGCTTCACGAGCTTCTCCTCGAGGAGCTGGTAGAGGGCGCGCAGGCGATCCTCGGTCGAGGCCGACAGGGTCAGCTCCTTGTCGGAGAACTCGATGACGGCGTTGGTGTTCTTGAAGTCGAAGCGGGTGTTGGCCTCGCGGTTGGCCTGGTCGACGGCGTTGCGGACCTCTTGGAGGTCGATCTCGGAGACGATGTCAAAGGTGGGCATGAACCGATCGTAGATGGTCGTGGCCCGCCAGATGCCGGTCGTCGCTAGACGGTAGGATTCTCGACGGGCCGGTGCCCGAGTGGCCAAAGGGATCTGGCTGTAAACCAGACGGCTTAGCCTACGGGGGTTCAAATCCCTCCCGGCCCACCATGGCCAATC
>JAYVZV010000019.1:0-21082 GCA_043782995.1 Acidimicrobiales bacterium
GTGGCGCGCGGGTACTGCGGCAACCCGTGTGGGGAGGCGGCCTCGTCGCCACCTGATCGGTGACTCAGCCTCCGGCGAGAAGGTTCAACTTCGTGGTCCAGCCGCCGATGACCTGGGACGCGTCGGTCCCCAACACGCCCTCGAGCAGGTTCGCGTACACGTCGCGGAAGTCCGTGGTGACGGCCAGGTCCCCGTTGACCAGCTGCGAGAGCGAGGGCTGCTCGCCGTAGAAGCCGCCGCCCACCCGGTGGCCGGCGACGAAGACTGGACCGGCCGTTCCGTGGTCGGTCCCCTGAGAGGCGTTGGCCGCCACCCGGCGCCCGAACTCCGAGTAGACCATCACGACCACGTCATTGGCCCGGGGCGTAGCGCCGACTTTCGACAGGAATCCCGAGACCGCGTCCGACACCGCTCCGAGCAGCGCGGTCTGTGCACCGAGTTCGTTGGCGTGGGTGTCGAAGCCACCCAGCGTCGCCGACCACACCCGGGTGGGCACGTTCGCGGCGATGAGGTTGGCCACGACGTCGAGCTGCTGGGCGAGGATGCTTTTCGCGTTGGGCGGCTGGGCGCTCAGCACTGGCCCCACCGTCGAGGACACCACGTAGAGGTCGTTGATCGCCGACGCCGCGTCGGCGGCGAGGGGCGAGTCGAACCTCGAGGGTTGGGCTAGCAGCTGGGTCTGGGCCGCCAGGGTGCCGGTCGGCACCACGAGTCCGCCGGACGGCAGCATCGACGCCGACCGGTGCTCGCCCGCGAGCAGTGGGGTGAGCACCGATCCGATGCCGATCGCGCGCATCGGGTCCCGGGTTTGGCCGTCGAGCCAGCGGCCGATCCAACCACTCGAGACCTGCTCGACCGGCGAAGCCGTCTGCCAGATGGCCATGGAGGAGAAGTGCGAATGGTTGGGCTGCGGGTAGCCGACCCCGAGCACGATGGCCAGCTGCTTCTGGTCCCAGAGCGCCTTCATTCCCGTCATGGAGGCGTTGAGCGCCAGACCCTGTCCCAGCGGGAGGACCTGGGCGCCGGACAGCGAGAGGCCGGGGCGCGACGACGAGTAGACCGGGTCCTCGTAGGGCACGACGGTGTTGAGCCCGTCATTGCCGCCGTAGAGGGTCACCACCACCAGGATCGGTGTCCCTAGCGGCAGCGGCGTCGCGGCGGCCGCACGGGCCACGTCCTCCATGGTGAGGACCGGCGTCAGCGCCCCCAGAGCGCTCGCCCCGGTGAACTGGAGGAACCGGCGGCGTGAGAAATGGGCCACGGCTACGCGTTCACCACGTACTCGGGGGCGCACAGCGCCAGCAGCGTCAGTCGGGCCGGGTCGCCGGCGGCCTCGGTCAACGCCCGCGTGGTGCGCGGGCTCCACCGGGCGACGCCCAGCCAGTCCGCGACGGCCGGGACCTTGTGGTGAGTGGCCCGGGTCACCGGCGAGAGGTCGCCGCTCTGGACCAGGTAGGCGGCGAACGCGAGGCGGTACTGCGTCGAGGCGGCGGTCAACCACGCCTCGTCCGCGGGCCATCCGCCCACGTTGGGCGGTGCGAAGGGGATCTGACCCATCGCACTCAAGTAGTTCGTCACCGTAAGCGACGAGAGGTGCGACGGCGTGATGGCGAGGGCCCGACAGGCCGACACGAACCACTCCACCGGGGACTTCGCCTGGACGTTCGTCGGATTTCGAATGCCGGGGTGACTGGCGACGGCGCGCACCAGTGCCGCAATGTCGCGCCCGGCGAAGTCCCGGGCCAGCGACGGGGGCGCGGGTGTCGTGGTGGAAATGAATCGAAACCACATCCGGCGGGCGACGAAGACGGCGTTCGCCTCGAGCGACACCACGTAGTCGCTGAGCGAGGGGGCGTCGAACGTTCCCGAGGTGCCGAGGAGGCTCAACGTCGACGTGTCGTGCCGGTTCGGGCTGAAGCTCACGACTCCGTTCGAGCGCACGACGCGGTAGCCGGTGAAGCTGCGCGCCACGGCCTTCACGTCACCCTCGGTGTAATTGCCGACGCCGAGGGTGAACAGCTCCATGAACTCCCGGCCCAAGTTCTCGTTGGGCGCACTGGCGACGTTGATCTGTCCGTCGAGCCAGTAGATGAGCGACCCGTCGAGCACCATGGCCCGCGAGAGGTCCCCAAAATTCCCCAATGCGTAGGCGCGCAGGGTTTCGTTCTGGGACTTCATGGGCAGCGCGTAGGCCACCTTCGCAATCGAGGTCGCCCAGTGGCCGTGCCAGAACCAGGTCATCCGCTCGGTCAGTGGATGGTCGGCCAGGACCATCCGATCGAGCCACCACATCGTCAGGGCGCTGTTCTGGGCGGACAGAGCCTCGTCGAACTGTCGGCGCGCGTCGGTCTGGGCCGGCGGGAAGGGCCCGAGGTCGCTCAGTGCCGGAGCCACGACCGAGGCCAGCCCCGGGTCGGGCGACGCGACGGTGAGCACCCGGTGCCGCACAACGGCCTCGCCTTCTCGCAGCATCGCGGCGAACTGCCCCGGCCGAGGACCGAATCCGAAGCGGTGCACCAACCTCGAGATCACCAGCCGGTCCAGTGCGGTCATGAGGTGACTCTAGGAAGCAATCCCCGCCAATCGCTGGTCACTCGACTTTATTTCCCCGGAAACTCTGGGAACCGGCCTAGAAGCATTCGGCCAGTTGGAAGAGGAACTGCTGGAGGGTCCGCACGTAGTTGAGCAACTCGGGTCCGGCGGCGGCCAACTGCTCGTCGGTCAAGAGACCCTTGGTCTGCGCGGTCGAGCGAAGCGCCACCTGCAACGTCGTCAGCCAGGCCCACGCCTCGGCCTCGTTGAGGAACTGCTCAGCCACGGTCAGTTCGGCCAGCTCGGCGTTGGTCGAGGTCTCGTTCTCGCGCGAGAGGACCGAGAGCGGATTGTCGTGGTCGAGGCTGGGGTCGATCGGACCGGAGAGTGCCACGTGCCACTCGTGATTCGGGTCGCGCTCGGCCGCCAGCACGTTGGCGAAGGCCCCTTGAATGACCTCGCGACCGTAGTCGTTGATCCGGACCTCGATGCGTCCGTCGCGCCGACGGACGAACAGCCGAGCCCCGGACACTAGTTGTCCTGCTCGATCGTGCACTGCAGGCCGGCGACCTGCAGCTTCACGCAATACGACTCGGCGCGCTCGCGCCCACCTGACCAGACGAGGGCCCGGCCCTCATGGTGCACGGCGAGCATCAGCTGGGTGCACTTGTTGTTGGAGTACCCGAAGATCCGCTTGAAGATCACGACCACCACGGTCATCGGCGTCACCGGGTCATTCCAGACGACCACATTCCAGGGCTTCTGGGTACGCACGTCATCCTCGACGAGCACGTCGCCTTGGGTGGTCGTCACGGGCTGAGATTTAACGGATGGCACCCCACCAGTGTCGCAGACCGCCGCACCGTTGAAAAGGTGCGGGCCGTAGGGTGTTCGGGGGCGAACGGCGAGGAGGACAGGTGGTAGCCAGACCGAGGAGCGACGGGCCGGGGTGGCTGAGTCATCGCGTCAATGCCAGTATCCGCAACGCGGTAGGGCTCTCGCGGGACCCGCCGCCGCGCTGCGACGACCCCCACCAGGCCTACTTCGCGGTCGACGGCATCGCTCGTCTCGTCCACGGCGACCTCTCGTCGATGATCGTCGGCGGACTGGGATCGCTCTTCCTACAGATGCTCCATCCCCACACCATGGCCGGCGTCGCGCAGCACTCGCGCTACCGGGCCGACCCGTTGGGACGGCTCTTGCAGACGGCGAACTTCATCGGCGCCACGACCTACGGACCCCGACCGGCGGCCTACGCCGCCATTGAACGGGTACTGGCCGTCCACCAGCCCGTTCGAGGCGTCGCCGACGACGGCGTCGCGTACTACGCCAACGATCCCCACCTCCTTGCGTGGGTCCACGCCGCGGAGACGTCGATGTTCCTCGCGGGTTACCAGCGATTCGGTCGACTGCACCTGAACGACGACGAGGCCGACCGCTACGTCAACGAAATGGCGACGCTCGCTCGCGACCTCGGCATCGAGGATCCCCCGACGTCCGTCGCCCAACTGCACGAGACGATCCGTCGCTTCCGCCCCGAACTGCGCCTGTCGGGCGAAGGCGTCGACGCCCGGGACTTCGTGGCGCGCGGCGTCGTCGAGGGCGCACACCGCAAGCTGGCCTACCGGCTGTTCGTTCAGAGCGCCTTCGGCCTGCTCGAGCCGTGGCAACGCACGCTGCTCGGCGTGCGCCACCGCGCCCTGCGCGACATCGCACTGGTCCGACCGGCGACGGCCCTCCTATGTTCGGCGATGCGCCGGTTCGTGCCACCCACCACCCCGGTCAAGTAGCGAGGGATAGTCCGCCGTCAACGACGACGACTTGGCCGGTCACGTATGGGGTCGAGGCCAACAAGACGATGACGTCGGCAACGTCGTCGGGGGTCGCGCTTCGCTTCAGTGGCGCGACCGCCTGGACGAAGCCGCGCACCGTGTCCCAGTCCTTGGTCCAGGGCGTGTCGACGAGCCCGGGGGCGACCGCGTTCACCCGGACGTCGGGGCCGACGACCTTGGCCAACAGCGCCGTGAGGTGATTGACCGCGGCCTTCGATGCGGCGTAGGGGATCGACGAGCCGGTCGGACGGACGCCCGCGACCGACGAGACGTTGACGATCGAGCCCCGGGCGGCGCGCAGGGCCTCCATGGCGGCGACGCTCAGGCCCCACGTGCCAAAGACGTTGACCTCGAAGATCTCGCGCCAGACGTCGACGCTCGCCGCCTCGAGGTCACGGTGGGCAATTAGGCGGGTCGTGCCCGCATTGTTCACCAGCACGTCGAGCCGTCCGCACCGTGAGAGGACCTCCTCGATGAGCCTGGTGCGGTCGCCGTCGACCGAAATGTCGGCCTGGACGTAGTGGGCGCCGGCCGTGGACTTCGCCAGTCGCTCCCCCGCCTCGGCGCTGTGCGCCGAGTTGAAGACGACCGTGTCGCCCCGCGCGGCGAAGCGCAGCGCCGTCGCCTCACCGATTCCGCTGGTGGACCCGGTGACGAGTACGACTCTGGAGGCCATCGCTACCTCCTACGCAGTCGCCACGAGCCAGCCCAGTGCTGACCCGGCTCGAGCACGACGACGTCCTTGCCGCTGCGCAGGGCGTCGGGCGGACAGGTCATGGGCTCCACGGCGATCGACGTGCGCCGCCGGCCCCGTTCGAGCGTGTCGCCGGTGAAGACCTGCAGGTAGGGGAAGTTCCGGTCCACGCTCAGCTCGACCTCGCCCCCGTTCGCGTCGGCGAGCACGACGGTGGCGAGGCCGGAGTCGTCGCGTAGCAACTCGGTGAACGTCACGTCGAGCTCGTGGCCGCTGATCGACTTGCGCTTGGTGAAGTCCAGCGCCTGGCCCCGCAGGGGCAGGATCTCGCCGATCGGAAGTTGGCGATCGTTCACCGCGACGTAGGCCGCGGCGGGGACCTCCAGCTCGGCGCCCTCAATAGTCGGAGTCGTCACCGCCAGGTACGGGTGGAAGCCCACGCCGAAGGGGATGGGCACATCGTCGCGGTTGGTGACCGTCGTCGTGACGGTCAGTCCCAACTTGCCCAGGTGGTAGGTGACGTTCACCTCGGAGAGGAACGGGTAGTCCGGCGTCGGGTGCAGCAGCAGCGTCAGCGAGCAGCGATTCTGGTTGACCGAGTCGATCCGAAAGGGCCGCCAGCGCACGAGGCCGTGGATCGCCGTGGCGTGGGCCACGTCGTCAATCTTCGGTAATGCGGTCCTCTCGGAGTAGGTCCACGACCCCTCACCCACGCGATTAGGCCACGGGTAGAGCACCTGGCCCCTCGCGCCCGTCGGGACCTCCTCGCCGGCGAAGCCCTCGATGACACTGAGGCCGCCCTTGACGAAGGTGCGCAGCGTCGCCCCCACCTCGGTGATGACGGCCCGTTCGTCGCCGTGGGCGATGGCGATCTGTTCACCCGATGGAAGCATCAGCGGAATCCCTCTATTCACATCAACGTTACCTGCGACCGTTATCGTACGCCCTATGCGAATTCTCATCACCAACGACGACGGCGTCCTCGCGCCCGGCATCGCCGTGCTCGCGCGCCACGTCGCCCAGTGGATCAAGCGGGCCCCCGCCGGAGACCTGCGCGAGGCAATCATCGTCGCCCCCCACACCAACTACTCCGGCATGTCCTCGGCCGTCGGCGACGTCTTCGACAACCCCAAGGTCAAGTACCGGCGCCACACCATTGTTGGCGCCGAGTCGATCTCGACCTACGGCCTCGAGGCGCCCCCCGCCCTGTGCGCCATCATCGGGGCGACCGGTTCCATGGGCTTCCAGCCGGACCTGATTCTCTCGGGCATCAACGCCGGGGCCAACGTCGGGCGAAGCGTGTTGCACTCGGGCACCGTGGGGGCCATTCTCACCGGGGCCCAACTCGGCCTCTCCGGTCTCGCGGTCTCAGTCCAGTGGGGCGCCGACGTCCACTACGACACCGCCGGCGCCGTCGCGGTCGAGGTGCTCGAGGAGTTCTTGATGGCACCCTCGCGCACGCTGCTCAACCTTAACGTGCCCAACCTGCCCGCGTCTGAGCTGAAGGGAGTGCGGCGCGGACGCATCTCGACGGCCGGCATCGTGAAGGCGGCCGGCCCCAAGGCCGGCGGCGCGCCCCTCGGCGACGAAGGCGAGTTGCCGCTTCGCCTCGGGGCCGCCACGCCCGAGCTGGGCGACGTGAGCGACGAGGACGCCGACGAGGACGGCGCGCTGCTCGCCGCCGGCTACGCCTCATTGACCGCGCTGCGCGGGCCCCACGAGGACTCCGATCCGTCCATCGACGCGTTGATGCACTCGGCGCTGGCGACCATCGGCCGCCACCTCGAGGTGTTGCGCCAGCAGTAGTGGCCCGCTAATCGTCCACGGGACGGCGGCGCTGCTCCTTGACCCGACCGCGAGCCTTCTTCTCGTCGACGCGGCGTAGCTGCGAGCCCCGGGTCGGCTTGGTGGGGCGGCGAGGCGCCTGACGGGTGAGGGCCGTGGCGATCTTCGCGGCCAGTTGTTCGAGCGCGGCCCCCCGATTCTGGCCCTGGGAGCGGTAGCGACTCGCGCTGGTGCGCACGACCGGGCCGACTCGCTCGATCAGCAACGCTCGGTCGCTCTCGGAGAGGACCAGAGAGTCCAACACGTGGAACGCAGCGACGACGCGCGTCAGTGACCGGTTCGCGTGCTGGCCTCCCGGTCCGCCCGAGGTCGTGACGCGCAAGGTCACCTCGTCGATCGGAATGACGAGGCGAGCGCGGATCTGCAGCGAGCCGTCGTCGTTGACCCGGGGGCCGACCGGTGCCATGGGCTAGCGGTCCGGGAACCGGACCATAGCGATCTGGCTGGAGGACGCGACTAGCTCGCCACGGTCGTCGAAGAGCTCGCAGCGCTCGTCGACGAGGCCGTCGGCGATCACGATGCACCACTGGCGAGCGCGCAGCCACTCGCTCGTCGGGATCCGCCGAACGTACGAGGTCAGTTGCAGCGTCGGGACCCAGCCGGACGAGCCCAGGGGGAACGTTCCGGGCACCATGGCGTCCGAGGCGAGCAGCAGGCTCCAGGCGTCCCATCCCCCGCTGCCGTCGTCCAGTCGCAACCAGCCCTTGACCTCGCCGATCGTCGACGTCTCACCGGACATCCACGAGACGCACGACGGGTCGAGGCGCCCGTCGAGGACGCGGCCCATCACGATTTCGTCACCGGGTCTCGCACGCCCGCACTCCTCGACCGGCGCCAACTGTGGCGGCTGGGCGTCGAGGTAGCGCGCCGTCGAGCCCTCGTGGAGCGTCCCCAGAGTGATCAGCGACTCAGTCACGACCCCACCCCCCTGGAGAAGAGTGGCGTGCACGAAAGAGACGCCTCGCCCGACGCGACGAACGTCGACCTCGAGCTCGGCCGGACCGGGCGTCGGCGCGCCGATGTAGTTGGTGGCGACGGCCGTGGCGTGTTGGTGGGTCGACCCCTCGACGCTCGCCGCCGCCAGTGCGCCGCTGGCCATGATGCACTGCAGGTAGCCGCCGTTCGGGTAGCCGCCCGGGATCGTGTAGCGCTCGGAGACCTCCACGGTGTAGCGGCCGGCGCCCGCCGGCTCGACCGCCGCGGCGTCGCGCAGGGCCTGGTTCTCGACGTTCGCACTCATGGAGCAACCCTAACGTTCGCACTGGTCGAGCCGGTAGATTGGGACACGAGAAAGAGGTTCCGATGCGGACGATCCCCCACTACATCAACGGCGCGCGAGTGGAGGGTTCGGCCGACATCGCGGTGTTCAATCCGGCCTCGGGCGACGTCACCGGCCACGTCAACGTGCCCGACGCCGGACTGGTCGACTTCGTCGTGGCGACCGCGCGCACCGCGGCGCTCGAGTGGCGCGCCTCGTCGCTCTCCCAGCGCACCAACATCCTCTTCACGTTCCGCCAGCTCCTCGTCGAGCACGCCGACGAACTGGCGGCCCTACTCACCTCCGAGCACGGCAAAACCATCGTCGACGCCCGCGGCGAGTTGGCTCGGGGGCTCGAGAACGTCGAGTACGCCTGCGGCCTGACCGAGCACCTGAAGGGCGACTTCTCCAGTCAGGTCGCCGACGGTGTCGACGTGCACTCGGTCCGCGAGCCGGTCGGCGTGGTCGCAGCCATCACTCCGTTCAACTTCCCCGCCATGGTGCCGCTGTGGATGACCGCCAACGCACTCGCCAGCGGCAACACGGTGATTCTGAAGCCCTCCGAGCGAGACCCCTCGGTGTCGGTGCGCTTGGGAGAGCTGCTGACCGAGGCCGGGCTGCCCGACGGAGTCTTCAACGTCCTGCAGGGCAACGCGAGCACCGTCACCCAACTGCTCGAGCACCCCGGGATCGACGCCATCAGCTTCGTGGGCTCGACGCCCGTCGCGCGTCACGTGTACCAGACCGGAACGGTCCACGGGAAGCGGGTCCAGGCGCTCGGCGGCGCGAAGAACCACATGGTCGTGCTGCCCGACGCCGACCTCAACATCGCCGCCGACGCCGCCATCAACGCCGGCTTTGGCTCGGCCGGCGAGCGGTGCATGGCCATCAGCGTCGTGGTCGCGGTCGGCGACGTCGCCGGTCCGCTCATCGCCAAGATCGTCGAGCGGATCGATCGGCTAAAGGTCGGCCCCGGCGACGACCCGTCGAGCGACTTCGGCCCGGTGATCACCAAAGAGCACCGCGACCGGATCGTCGACTACGTGACGACCGCTCCCGACGACGGGATCACCGTAGTGCGCGACGGTACCGCGCTCGCGACCGGACCGGGGTTCTTCGTGGGACCCTGCCTGCTCGACGGGGTCCGTCCGGGACTGCGGGCCTACGACGACGAGATCTTCGGACCGGTGCTCGGCATCGCGCGGGTGGCGAGCTACGACGACGCGGTGGCCATGATCAACGCCAACCAGTACGGCAACGGAGTGGCCCTGTTCACGCGCGACGGCAACGCGGCGCGCCTGTTCTCGCGCGACGTCACGGTGGGCATGATCGGCATTAACGTGCCGATCCCCGTGCCGATCGCCGCCTATTCATTCGGCGGATGGAAGAGTTCGCTGTTCGGTCACTCGCACATCTACGGTCCGGAGGGCTTCGCCTTCTACACCCGCGCCAAGGTCGTGACCACCCGATGGCCCCAGCCCTCGGAGTCCCAGATCGATCTCGGCTTCCCGACGACCCGCTAGCTCATGACCGATTGCGCCCACGGCGTCCCCGCCCACCCCTTCGGGCGACGCGCGGAGACTCGGCGAGCGCGACCGAGACCTTCGGCCGAGACGACGTGACCTACTGTTACTGAGGCCACGGCTGTCGGACCACCTCCGTCCGCGGCCCATCACGCGCACCACGGGGCAACGAGCTAGGACGGGACACACCATGAGCAAACAGCACACCAGCGTCCGCTCCTACGGCGTCCTCATCGACGGCGAGCGCATTGCGCTCGTCCGGTCGTCGAATCCCCGCCACTCTCCGCCGCTCTGGTGGCTGCCCGGCGGCGGCATTGACTTCGGTGAAGCGCCCGAGGACACCCTCGTGCGCGAGATCCGCGAGGAGACGGGCCTCGAGGTCACCGGCCCCCGACTACTCGGGGTCACGAGTGACGTGCGCCGACGCGACAACGGCGACCGGATCCACACCGTGCGCATCCTGTTCACCGTCGAGCTGACCGGCGGCGAGCTACGCCACGAGGTGCACGGCACGACCGACCATGCGAGCTGGTTCCCCTTGGCCGACCTCGAGACCATGAACGTCGCCGACTACGCCCGCGCCGCCATTGTGGCCGCTCAGTCGAAGTAGAGGCGGGGCATCTCGCGTTTGAGGAACTTCCCGGCGGCGTTACGCGGCAGCGACTCGCGGGTGAAGGCCACGCGCGTGGGGATCTTGAAGCTCGCGAGCCGCT
The DNA here is from genome assembly GCA_043782995.1 of Acidimicrobiales bacterium. Lineage (GTDB taxonomy): Bacteria > Actinomycetota > Acidimicrobiia > Acidimicrobiales > RAAP-2 > RAAP-2. The sequence goes on from JAYVZV010000019.1 coordinate 10,398, forward strand.
CGGTGAGGTGCGCGTGGAGCGAATCGAAGTCGAGGTCGCTGCCGTCGCGCAGCATCACCACCGCGGCCACCTCCTCGCCCAGGCGCTCGTCGGGCAGTCCGACGACGGCCGCCTCGTAAACCGCCTCGTGCTCGTAGATGGCCGATTCGACCTCGGCACAGTAGACGTTCTCCCCGGCCCGCAGGATCATGTCCTTCAAGCGGTCCTCGACGTAGAGGAAGCCTTCGTCGTCGATGTGACCGAGGTCGCCGGTGCGCAGCCAGCCGTCCACGATGGCCTCGGCGGAAGCCTCGGGCTTCTCCCAGTAGCCGCGAATCAGGGTGGGCGACTTCATCCAGATCTCGCCGCTCTCGCCTAGAGGCAGGGAACCCCGCTGCTCGTCACGGATGTCGACGTCCATCACGATCGTCGGCACGCGGCCCGTGGAGAGGGGATGGTTCAGATAGTCCTCGCCATAGTTCCCCGGTCCGTAGGCGTTGGTCTCGGTCATGCCGTAGCCCAGGGTCGGGTGGCCCCGCCTGAACGAGCCCTCCACGCGGGCCACCAGCGTCGGCGGCGCCGGCGCGCCGCCCCCGCCCACCGCGCTGAGCGAGGACGTGTCGTACTGGTCGAAGTGGGGGTTCTCGAGTAGGTCCCACGCCTGGGTCGGAACCCCCACGAAGTTCGTCACCTGGTGGCGTTCAATGAGGGCGAGGGCCCGCTCGGGCTCCCAGCGGTACATCATGACGAGCTTCAGGTGCAGCGTGAAGCACGACAACATGACCGGGATGCAGCCGGTGACGTGGAAGAGCGGGACGATCAGGATGAAACACGCCGGAAGGCTCTCTGCCTCCACGACGGCGCCTCGGCGCACCGTCTGAATCGCGCCGCTCGAGGAGAAGGCCATGATCGTCTGGCAGATCGACCCGTGGGTCGCGACCGCCCCTTTGGGTAGCCCGGTCGTGCCCGAGGTGTAGAGGATCGTGGCGTCGGTGTCGGGACCGATCACTACTTCGGGCATCGCGGCGCCGTGGACCACCACCTCGTGCCAGTGCTCGACGCCGTGTTCGAGCGGCTCGAGCTCGTCGAGGCGCACGCCCAGCATCGCGACGCCGGCGCGCCGGCAGGCCTCGGCCGCGCGCCGGACCCGCTCGGTGTCGGCGATCAGGACCGACAGTCCCGAGTCGTTGACGGCGTACTCGAGCTCGTCCTCGGTCCACCAGGCGTTGAGCGACACCGACACCGCGCCGATCGAGACGATGGCGGCGAACGAAACGATCCACTCGGGGTAGTTGCGCATCGCGATGCCGACGCGGTCACCGACCTTGATGCCGTAGCGGTGCACGAGCGCGTGGCCCAGGGCGTCGACCTCTTCCAAAGTCCGCGCGAAGGTCCACTCCTCGTCCTCGTAGACGAGGAAGGTCTCGTCGATCCCGCGGGAGGTATCAAAGATGTCGCGCAGGTTCAGGGGCGAGTTCACGAACTCCCGATTGGTGACGCCGCCGCGCTCGCGCGCGACCACCTCGAACAACTGACCGGGCGCGCCGACCACCGCGATGGCCTCTGGGAAACTCATCGCCACGAACCCCTCCTCACCGTGCCCAAATCCTACGCAGCCGGTCCGCGTTCCCCGAGCCATTGATAGTACGGTCCGGTGCCCCGAAAAAGCTCGAACGAGCGAAGGCGATGATGCGTGAGCGTGTCCACCTGCACCGCGGGTACCGGGTCGTCACGGTCGGCTTCGCGCGCAGGGCGACCTCGCGCGACGAACTGCTCGCGGTCGAGGAGGATGACGGGTCGCTCGTGGAACGTCTCGCCGCCTTGCGGGCCCACCGTGAGGTCGGTCATCGGCGTTAGATTCGACTGACAACAGTTCCTCGAAAGGACACCCATGCTCGGCGCTGGCTACCCACTCCTCAACGTCTTCGTCTCGACGCTCTACTTCGTCGGGCTCCTCTTCTGGATCATCCTGGTCTTCCACGTCTTCCAGGACCTCTTTCGAAGCCACGACCTCGGCGGTGGGGCCAAGGCCCTCTGGGTGCTCTTCATCTTCGTCGCGCCCTTGATCGGCTGCCTCGTCTACCTGCTGGTACGCGGCGGATCGATGCACGAGCGCCAACTCCACGCGGTGGCGAACCAGCAGAAGGCGTTCGAGGACTACATCCGCACCGTGGCGAACACCAAGGAGTAGGACGGGTCGGTCAGGGGATGGCGGGCGTCGCGCCAGCGGCCTTCTGGGCCATGCGTTCGACGGTCTCGCCCATCCGGGCGAGGAACTCTGCGAGGTCCTGGCGGGCCATCTCGGCCTCGGTGGAGAGGCCCACGAGGTGGTTAACGTCCCAGAGTCGGAGCACGGGGTCGAGGACGTCATTGAGGAACTGGCCAAGGCTGTAGATACCCTCACGGGCGATCCGCACGGCGTGACGCGTGAAGCTGGGAATACCGGTGCCCGGCATTGCAAAGTCGCGGATCTGTCGAGCGGCGGCGATCATCATCGTCGAGGGGTCGATGGCGAAGGCCGCCTGTGCGAGGTCACGGTAGAAGAGATAGTGCTTGGTCTCGTCGCCGGCGATGAGCGCCAGCACGTTTCGTCCCATCTTGTCGTCCTTGGGCAGCTTCGCGCCGGTGTTGCGGTGCGCGATCTGCGTGGCGCGCTCCTGGAACGAAACGTAGGTGATCAGATCGGCCATGGTGGCCGGCTGGGGCACCTCGCCCTTGTGCATCTGAACTCGGCGGCCCTCCTCGAGGTACGTGGGATCGATGCAGCGGCTGATGTGGACCCAGTCGCGCATCACCATCGAGTGGCGGTTCTCCTCCATTGTCCACTGGTGGTTCCAGTCGAGGATGGGGTGGCCCGGGGGGGCGTGGTTCAGCAGAGTGTTGGTGTAGTAGGGCAGATTGTCCTCGGTCAGCAGATTCACGTAGATCGAGCTGCGAATCCCGTCGGCCAGCGGGTAGTCCTCGGGCGACCACGGGTGATCAGTGAAGTTCTCGCCCTCGCCCCAGTCGATCTGCTCGTGGGGAAACCAGAGGCGCGGGGCCTCCAGGTGCCGATTGTAGAGACGTTCGACGTCGGGGGCGATTTCGCTCAGGAGTTCGGTGTCACTCTGGGATGATCGGCTCACGGCCATGCACTACCTTCCGCCCGCCTTAGGGCGAGCCACGTAATCAATCGTAATGCTGGAGGCGAAGCGCCACTCCCAATTCTTGTGATTCGCCGCACAAGCACGACGAGACGACCACCGGCGTGCGCGTACGGAGTCGATTCGTCGTTCCCCCACGGGAGCGCGACGGGACTCAGTTCCGCGGTCGTATGCCCGAGGCACCCACAGTCGGCCAATGACGTTGTGCCATAGTCGAGCAGTGGATTCGAGCGCCCCAAGCCTGACGCGAGAACCCATGGTCCACATCGAGGGATTCACGATGGCCTTCGGGAACCGGGTCGTGATTGACGGGCTCTCCTTCGACATCCACCGCGGCGAGACGTTCGGCTTCTTAGGGAGCAACGGTTCCGGCAAGACCACCACAATCCGCGCACTGCTCGGCATCTACCAGCCCACGTCGGGGACCCTGCACATCGACGGGCGGGTCTTTCGGCCCGAGGACGGCAGGCGCCTCGGGTACCTGCCCGAGGAGCGCGGCCTCTACAAGAAGGAGTCCGTCACGGACGTGATGGTCTACTTCGGCCGGCTGAAGGGGCTCTCGCACCCGGCGGCGCGAGCGTGGTCGTCGTCGTTCCTCGAGCGCGTCGACCTCGGGGACCTGGCCCAGACCCGGCTCGACAGGCTCTCCAGCGGTCAGCAACAAAAGGTGCAGCTTGGCGTGACGATCATGAACAGGCCGGAGCTGTTGATCCTCGACGAGCCGACGAAGGGCTTCGACCCGGTCAACCGACGCCTCCTGATGGACATCATCGAGGAGCAGAAGCGCGCCGGGGCCACGGTGATGATGGTGACCCACCAGATGGACGAGGTCGAGCGGCTCTGTGACCGAGTAATCCTCTTGAAGGACGGCCGCTCCGAGGCCTACGGGACCGTCGCCGAGGTCCAGGACCACTACGGCGGACAGACCATCCGGGTGCGCTACTCGGGAACAATCCCGGACTCCCCTCACTTCGAGGTCTCCCGGCGCGAGCGCAACTACGCCGAGCTGAAGTTCACCGACGCGACTGACGAGGCCGCGATCCTGCGCGAGCTCGTCGACGCCGGCGTCGGGGTGCGCGAGTTTAGAACGGCGAGAATGTCGCTCGACGAGGTGTTCCTCCAGGTCTACGGCGGCGAACGCCCGTCGGAGCGGGCCGGGTGAGGCACCACAACCTGCGCACGGTCGTCGGCTTCGAGGTGCACCGCACCCTCACCAAGCGCCGGTTCTGGATCACGACGCTGATCGTGCCGATCGTGCTCTCGATTGTCTTCGGATTGGTCTACGTGTCGAACAAATCGGTCAGTAGCGGCCTCGCGGCCCAGAGGAAGGCGACGTTCACGTTCGCGGTCGCTGACGCCTCGGGGCTCGTCAACTATTCGGTCGTACGCCACTTCGGCGGCGTCCCCGAGGGAAGCGTTGCGGCGGGGATCGCCCGGGTCCGCGCCGGCCGGATCGACGCCTTCTTCTCCTTCCCAAGGAACCCGTCCACGAGTGCCGTTCGCGTCTACGGACAGGACGTGGGCATCTTCAACAACGGCAAGTACTCCACCGTCGCCACCGAGATCCTGCGACTGAGCGCGGACGCGAGGATCGCCTCACCGGTGCTGTCACGGCTCGCTCGAGGCGGGGTGAGAGTCGACTCAACGACCTACCGAGACGGCGTCAAGTCCTCGGGCCTGAAGGGGTTGATCCCGCCCCTCATCTACCTGCTCATCTTTTACATGGTGCTCATCCTGCTCGGCAACCAGATGCTCAACAGCACCCTCGAGGAGAAGGAGAACCGGGTCACCGAGATGATCCTCACCACCGTCGACCCGAACACGTTGATCACCGGAAAGATCCTCTCGCTGTTCACCGCGGGCGCCGTGCAGATGGCGGTCTTCGTCAGCCCGATCCTGGTGGGCTACTTCTTCTTCCGGTCGTCGCTCAACTTTCCGAACCTCAACCTCTCGTCGCTGGACTTCAACGCCGAGCGGATGATCGTCGGGGCGCTGCTGCTGTTCGCCGGGTTCACCCTATTCACGGGCACCCTCGTGGCGATCGGCGCGGTGATGCCCACGGCGAAGGATGCCGGAGGCTTCTTCGGCGTGATGATGGCGCTGATCTTCGTCCCGTTCTACGCCTCGAGCCTGATCGTGAGCCACCCGAGCTCGCTGATCGTCCAGGTCTTCACCTACTTCCCCTACACCGCGCCCGTCACCGGCATGTTGCGCAACGGCTTCGGATCACTCAGCCCCGGCGTGGCGACGGGCCTGGTCGTCGAGCTATTCGCCTTCGGCTTCGTCGTGCTGCGACTCGCGGTCCAGCTCTTTCGCTACGGGTCGATCGAGTACACGAAGAGAGTCTCACTCCGCACCGCCTTGAGACCGAGGGGCCGGACTTAGCCGCGATGCGAACGGCCTTTCGGTGGCGTGGCTAAAGTCATGACGCGGCGCCATCGGTGCCAGAGGGTATCGGTGACACCATGCTCATTTTCGGCGTAGTACTCATCATCATCGGCGTCCTGGCCAAGATCCCGATCCTCTACTCGATCGGCGTCGTAGTGCTCATCATCGGAATCGTCCTCTGGGTGCTCGGCGCCATGGGCCACGCCGTCAAGGGCCGACGACACTTCTTCTAGGAGGACTGAGTCCCGCCCGACGAACCACTCGTGGGCTTGGTCGCCCACGGCAACGACTCACCCGAGCTGCGGAACTGGCGCAGAGCGAAGAAGACCTGGACGATCCCGACCACCAGCGTCAGGATGATCCCGACGCGCGGACCGTAGTTGAAGACCGACACGCCGGCCACGCCCGCGCTGCCGCTCGGCAGCAGCAGCCAGCGCAGGGCCACGAGCAGGGTGCCAATCGCCGAGGCGCCCAGCACCAGCACGGCCGGCCCGTAGGAGAGCTTCGGCACGTTCGAGCCCGAGCGCACCATGACCAGGTAGAGGCCCGCGATGAAGATCAAGAGTGCGCCGATCCAGCCGTAGCCCGAACTAAAGCCGCTCACCGAGGCGCCGTATGTCCCCGACGAGTAGCCCCACCACGGCAGGAACATCGAGATCAGCGCAATTGCACCGGCCCCCGCGATGACGCGGTCGCCGGTCGATAACTTCGTCATGTCAATTGCGGCCATCGAACCTCCTGGTCCTAGTTTTCTCATGGTTACCACAGACCCGCGCCCGGTGCACGGTTCACGGTGCGCGTCGAGCGTCGCCGAGACCCCCGCCCATCGCGGGCGACGGACCCCAGGGCCGCCCATTACACTCGCCCCCATGCCCGCCGGCTACTCGAGCACGCCCCTCGCCACGAAACTCGGGCTCAAGCCCGGACATCGTCTCGTGCTCGTGCACGCACCTTCGGGCTGGTCCGTTGAGGGACTTCCAAATGACGTGTCGGTACTCCGACGCCGTACGCCGCTCGCCGACGTCGCGGTCGCCTTCTTCTCGCAGGCCGCCGACCTAAAGCGCGAGGTCGGCGCGCTCTCGACATCGATCGTCCCCGACGGGGCGCTGTGGCTCGCCTGGCCCCGGCGCGCGTCCGGACACCTGAGCGACATCACCGATCAGGGGGTCCGGCGCGCCATACTGCCGCTCGGCCTCGTGGACGTGAAGGTGGCCGCGCTCGACGACGACTGGTCGGGCCTCAAGATGGTGTGGCGTAAGGAACGCCGTCCCGGACTACGCCAGAGCGGACCCTGACCTCCGGTTCCGCCGTCTTTTTAGGGCGACGCCGACTCAGCCCTGGCAGGCCGGGTAGTTCGCGAGGTGCCAGAGGTGGGCGACCACGGCGGGCACGATCCGGGGGCAGAGCGGAACGCCGCCGTATCCCTTCATGATCCACTTCCCCTTCGCCGATCGGTGAAAGACGCCGTAGCTGCCGCCATCTTGGAACGACACCGTGGCCGCATAGCTGGCCGGCAGCACGAGGTTGAAGTTGGCGAGCGCCCAGTAGCGGTGGTCGACGGCGTCGTAGGCCATGAGCGGCCCCACGGAGTCGGACGCGCGGACCCGGGACCACGTGATGTGGTCGGTGGCCGCCATCTCGTGGCTGGTCATCTTGAACTGCACGAAGGTCGACCGGAGGACGGACCGATCGGCGTTGGTCGCGTGCACGACGTGCGAGGGTGCGGCCGAAGCGAGCGTGCCCGCCGCGAGCACCGCGATGCTCAGCGCTGGCGCCGCAACGAGTGCGAGCGTCCGGTTTCCCATAGCGGCGAACCTACCCCAGTTCGGCGGCTTGGCCCTTCCGATGGGAATTGGTGGGATTTGACACGGCTATCGCATTTGGGCGTCGTCGGCGTCACCTCTGGGGAGCAAAAATCGAGCCCGGCCCCTACGCCGAGATTGCCCGCAAGCCGGCGATGATCGCCCGGCGATGCTCGTCATTGAGCCCGTAGGGCGTGTAGAGGCTGAAGCGGTCGATGACGTCGCCGAAGCGCGAGTGTACGAGTCCCGGGACCTCGTCGATGGTCCCGACCACGGCGAAGGTCGAGAGCACGTCGTCGTTGATCAGTGTGGCCATCGTCGACCAGTCCCCCACTCGCGAGAGGGCGTTGAGTTCGGTCTGAAGCTCGCCCCAGCCGTGCAGTTCGAGCACGCCCCGGTAGGCGGGGGTCGAGCCGTAGAAGGCGATCTGGCTCCGCACAGCGTCCTTCGCGGCCTCGAGTTCGGACTCCGTGGACCCGGTCGCTAGTAGTCCCGAGAAGGAGACCTGGTAGCCGTCGATCGATCGGCCGGCCTTCTCGAGGCCACGTCCGAGCGCCGGCATCGTCACCTCGCGAAGGTAGCGCTCGGTGGTGAATGGATGGACCAGCAGGCCGTCGCCCACCTCACCGGCAACCTCGGTCATGAGACCGCCAACGGCCGCGAGGAAGACTCTTGGCGGTCCGAAGGGATTGGGCCCGGGGTTAAAAAACGGCGTCATCAATGTGTGTCGGTAGAACTCACCGCGAAAGTCCAATTTCACCCCGTCGTTCCAACACGACCAGATGGCGCGCATGGCGAGGATGTACTCGCGCATCCGCGCAGCCGGGTGGGACCAGGGCATCGAGTAGCGCTTCTCGATGTGGGGCTTGATCTGGCTACCCAGACCGAGCAGGAGACGTCCCCTCGAGAGCAGTTGAACGTCGTTGGCCATCGTCGCAGTGATCATCGGGCTGCGCCCGAAGGCGACGACGATGCCCGTGCCCAGTTCGAGGCTGGTCGTGGCCGTGGCCGCTCCGGCCAGCAAGAGCAGTGGATCGTGCCCGACCTCGGCGGACCACGCACCGTCGTAGCCGTCGGCCTCGGTGCTTCGGGCCCGTTCGGCGAAGTCGCCCGACCCGAACGAGATGTCGCCGTCGATCAAGAGTGGGCTCATATGGTGAAACCTGCCTTCTCCCCGTAGGGCGCGACACTTGCGCTCGAACATCTTGCCCGAGTCCTCGCGCGGCCGCTCGTCGTGCAAGCCGGCAACCGGGGGCACCTTGTAACCGGCCAGTGGGGCGCTGCCGTGAGCGCCGACGTGGACTCGAACGTCGGCCTCGGCGCGCGACGGGCTCGGCTCGAGTTTGAGAGCGGCGTCAATCGACTCGCCGTACTCCTCGTCGCTATCAGAAACGCCGCGGAGTCGGCCACGTCCACGCGGTTCCGGAGGCCGGGCTCGAGCCAAGCGCCGCTGCGTTACGAGTCGGCCATCGGTGCGACCGACCGCGAACTGCGAAACCTTATCGCTGACCATCGAGCGCGATTGCGCGCCGACGTCGCGTTCAGGATTGGGGGAAGTCCCTCATCCGAACGATGGGCGAAACGAGCAGCCAGCCACCCGCGAGGGACGATCCCACGGCGCCGATCCACAACGCCCAGCGCACGCCAAACGCGGACCCAATGGCGCCGCCGGCGAGCGCCCCGATGGGGATGATCCCCCAGACGACAAAGCGCATTGTCGCGTTCATCCGACCTAGCAGTGCCGGCGGGCAGAGCCGCTGACGAAAGCTCACCTGGTTGACGTTGTAGAGCACGCTGCCGTACCCGGCGAAGAGCGACGCCGCGGCGAAGAGGACCGCACCGTTGGAGGGCGTCGCGCCCGGGACCATGAGCATCGCCGCCTCGAAGGCCATGCCGAGAATGGTCGCTCGAGCGCTGCCGATTCGCCGGGCTACGGCCGTGGCGCTAAGACCGCCGAGTACTCCACCGACCCCCGCGAAGGAAAGGACGAGGCCGATGATGCCCGGCGAGAGGTGAATCACCCGTACGAGAAAGACGATCGCCACTGCGAAGTACATCGACCCGAAGAGGTTCGACGTCGCCGTGGTGAAGGCGACCGCGCGCAGGATCGGGTGTCCGAAGACAAAACGCAGCCCTTCGGCGATCTCGGTGCGCAGGTGGGGGTGGCTTCGCGCGACGCGGGGGCCCTCCGGCCCGCGAATGCCGGCCACGGCGACGGCCGAAACGCCGAAGCTCGCGGCATCGACCGCCACGGCGAGGGGGCCGCCGATCACTTGGACCAGCACGCCGGCCAGGCCCGGCCCCCCGACCCCGGCGAGATGGGACGTCACCTCGAGCTTGGAGTTACCTTCCACGAGGGCCCCGAGGCCGACGAGTTCCGGGAGGTAAGACTGATAGGCGACGTCGAAGAACACCGTGAGGATTCCGGCGAGGAAAGTCACGACGAAGAGCTGCGCGAGGGTCAGCCCCCCGAGCTCGTAAGCCAGCGGGATGCTCGCGTACGCCACGAGCCGGCCGAGGTCCGAAAGGATCATTACCGGGCGCTTGGCGAGGCGGTCGACCCATGCACCGGCCGGCAGCCCGACGAGCAGGAAGGCCATCATCGAGGCCGCGTCCAGGGCACCGACCTCGAACGTTGAGGCGTGCAGCGAGCGCACCGCCACCAACATGATCGCGACGACGCTGATCTGACTGCCGAACTCGCTCACCGTTTCGCCGCCCCACAGCAGTCGGAAGTCGCGATGTCGCCAGAGAGAGGTCATAGGTACTCGTCCTTTCTATCCCATGGTGGAGCGCGGAACGGCCCCTGGCGTCACCGCAGGTGCTAGGCACCGAGTTTTCAGGCGATCGGGGTAGTCCACGTCCCAGCGGGAACGACTCGCACGGCGAAACCTCCCGGGGCGACGCCTATTGCTTGTGAGTCGCAGAGATCGTCGCCGGTGACGTTGCCGGGCCGCTCACTCTGACCGCCCGCAGGCTGCCCTTCCTTCGAAGTGGCCGACCGGCGACGACCGGCCGAGGTCATGTCGCCCAATCGGGTGCGTCACTTCGTGAAAGAAACCATGTCACTCGCGCAAACGGAATACGCCACTTGACGACAGTTCACACTACGTGTGAAGTTGCATCCGAGATGCAGTCCAGGTTGCGTCCGAGATTCAGAGGGCATATTTCCAAGATGGCAGCTCGCTACGGCGATCCACAAGGCAGAGCGCGCGAAGAACGGAAATGATCCAGAAAATGTGTATTTTTTTGCGATAATGGTCCCGAAAGTGTGCAAAGTCTTGCGATAATGGTCCCGAAAATGTGTACAGTGGCCCTATACTGGTGGTGTGGATAGGCGAGCACTCAATTCCCTTCGAGCGTGGAAGAGCGA
>JAYVZV010000020.1:0-7079 GCA_043782995.1 Acidimicrobiales bacterium
TTCAAGGGCGTCTTCCTGGAGGGGCTGGAGGTGGTCATCACGGTACTGACGCTCGGCACTTCGGCCCACCGGCTCGGTCTGGCCGCGACGGTGGCCGCGATCGCCGTCGTGCTCGTGGGCATCATCGGGGTCGTCGTCGCCAAGCAGCTCTCGAGTGTGCCGGAGAACGCCATGAAGATGGGTGTCGGGATCATGCTGGTGAGCTTCGGCACTTTCTGGACCGGCGAGGGCCTGAAGGTTCGCTGGCCCGGCAACGACACGATGATCCCAGTCCTCGTGGTCATCTACCTATGCGTCACCTGGCTGATCGTGGCACTGGTGCGTCGTGAGTCGCCGAGGGTGACCGGGGTGCCCGCGTGAAGCGCGATTCGCCGCTCCCCGTGCGACTGGTGAAGGGCTTCGGGACGTTCTGGTGGGACTTCCTGGTGGGCGACACCCCCGAGCTCTTCGTCGCGGTACTGGTCATCATCGCGATAATCGCGCTGCTCAGCGAGGCCGGCCACTTCAACGCGGCGGCCGTCGTCTCGCTGCCGCTGCTCGCGGTCGTGGCGCTCGGGTTCTCGGTCCGTCGGGCCGTTCGCGCGGCCCGACGTCAGTGACTCAGGCCGCCGGCAGCTCGTAAGAGGTCATCGAGAGCGAGCCCATCTCGTAGCCGTCGATGAGGGTGCGCGTCGAAGTCGCGGCGGCCGCCGAGAGCCCGGCGAGGTAAGCGAGCGGTAAGAAGTGATCGGGCGTCGGCACGGCTAGGTGGTAGTCGACGTGGTCGCCCGCACGGCCGAGGTCGGCCGGGTCCGACGTCATGATGGCGCGAACGTCCTCGTCGAAGCGTTGGGCCCAGTAGGTGCCCTTGCCCGGTGAGTTCCAGTCCAGCAAGCCGAGGTTGTGCACGACGTTGCCGCTGCCGAGGATGAGGACCCCCTCGGAGCGCAGGGCGTGCAGTCGGGCGCCGAGGTTGAAGTGGTACTCGTAAGGGAGGCTCGCGTTGATCGAGAGCTGGACGACGGGCACGTCGGCGTCGGGAAACATGTGCACGAGCACGGACCAAGTGCCGTGGTCGATGCCCCAGCTGTCCTCGTCGAGCCCCACGTAGGTCGGCTGGACGACGTCGACGATCCGCTGGGCGACGCTCGGGTCGCCGGGCGCGGGGTACCGGACGTCGAAGAGCGACTGGGGGAATCCGTAGAAGTCGTGGATGGTGCGCGGCACGGCCATCGCGGTCACTGCGGTGATGTTGACGAACCAGTGCGCCGAGATCACGAGGATCGCCTGGGGCCGAGGCAGCGACGTCGCGAAGCGCGACCACGCCTCGGTGTAGCGATTGTGATCGAGGGCGTTCATCGGGCTGCCGTGACCAATGAACGCCGCGGGCATCGTGGCCGTCATGCACTCCTCGTTTCGATTCTGGACATCCTAGCGGGCGGTATTGCGTTGTCCCTCGACGTAACCTTAAGTATGCGCACTGTTCGGATGCTGGGAGCGACGGCCCTGGTGGTGTCCTCCCTCGTCGTGACGGTCTCTCGCGCGGGGGCGACTTCGACTAATTTGGCGTGCGCCACTCAGGTCGTCGACAGCTGGACGCTGCCCCAGATCGCCAACGAGACGATTGTCGTTCCGGTCACCGCAACCCGGATCGGCTCGATGGGCCCGGCGGCTCGAGCCGGCTACGGCGGCCTGCTGCTCTTTGGCACCACCGCCCCGCCGACGCTCACGCCGATCCTCGCCACGCTGCAGCGCGAGCGGCCCGGGCACTTCACGATGATGATCATGACCGACGAGGAGGGCGGCGGCGTGATGCGTCTCACCAATGTCGTGAGCCCCTTCCCGTGGGCCCAGACAATGGGCCGCGCCGCGACGATGGCGCGCATCGTCGCGATTGCCACGCGAGTGGGAACCCAGCTGGCCGCCGCCGGCGTCAACACCGACCTCGCCCCGGTCCTGGACGTCGACGGTCGGGCCGACTATCCCGGCGCCGCGAATCCCGACGGACTCCGGTCATTCAGTGGGGTGCCGACGGTCACCGCCGCCGACGGCACGGCGTTCATGCAGGGCCTGGCGCGCGCCCACGTGACGTCAGTCGTCAAGCACTTCCCGGGGCTCGGCTACTCGACACGCAACACCGACTACGGCCCGGCGGCCACGCTGCCGTGGTCGACGCTGCAGACGACCGGCCTCGTCCCGTTCAGACAAGCGATCGCCAACGGAGCCACGGCCGTGATGCTCTCCAACGCCCGGGTGCCCGGCCTCTCGGCGCTGCCGTCGAGCATCTCGCCCGCGGTAATTACCGTACTGCGCCAGACGCTCGGCTTTCAGGGCCTCATCGTCACCGACTCGCTGTCGGCCGGGGCGATCAGCGCCCTGCACCTCGCCGAGCCGGCCGCCGGTGTGAGGGCCATCGCCGCCGGCGCGGACATGATCCTCTTCGGCTCGCCGACGTCGCCGGCGGCGTCGCTCGCCCTCGCCGGGCAGATCTCGAGCGCCCTGGTCGCCGCGGTTAACACCGGAACACTCCCGCGCTCGACGCTGGTCGCCGCGGCCGCGCAGGTGCTGGCGGCGCGCAATACGGTGGCCTGTCCGACGCCGGCGGGGTAGCGCTAGAGGTAGTGCGGCGGGACTTCGTTCGTCTCGCGCCGAAGGCGACGGATCTCCTCCTTCAGTCGGGCCACCTCCTCGCGCAGCTCCACGTTCGTAGCCTCTAGCTCGTCAAGGGTCGGCCTGTTCTCGCTCATAACCCATGTTCGCACACGCCGAACAGGGATCATCCGGAATCGGTGAGGCGAATTTCGTTATCGTAAGCACTGACCGGCTCTATTAGGCGTCGGCACTTAGGGGGACTCAATGTCAATGAACGATCTCGACGCGCACGACAGCGCACGCCTCGAGGCGCTGGGATACAAACAGGAGCTTTCGAGAGTGCTCTCACTCTTCGACAACTTCTCGGTGGCCTTCGCCTACCTCAGCCCGATGGTGGGCATCTACTCGCTCTACACGTTGGGCTTGGGCATGGGTGGTCCTCGTTACATCTGGACCATGCCGGTCGTCGTGGGCCTGATGATGCTGGTCGCGCTCGTCTTCGGAGAGCTCGCGAGCGAGTATCCGCTTTCGGGCGCCCTGTACCAGTACGGCAAGTACAACGTCGGTGCGCGCTATGGGTGGTTCGTCGGCTGGATCTACGGCTTCGCGCTGCTGGCGACGGTGGCGTCGGTCGACTCGGGCATCGTCGGCTACGTGACGAGCCTGTCGAACATCTGGTTCAAGACCCACCTCGACCCCACCAACCACGGCACGATCTTCGTGGTCGTCGGCGTCGTCATCATCCTCTCGGCAGTGCTCAACTCGGTCGGCGCCAAGATCATGGGTCGCGTGGCCGGTCTGGGCGTGTACGTCGAGACGATCGGGACCTTCGGAGTCGCGATCGCCCTGGCGATCCACGGATTCCACCACGGCTTCGGTTACACCTTCACCACCCAGGGTGCTCAGAACGCCGCGACCAACCACCTGGGCGTCAACTTCGGTGGCCACTGGCTGACCGGGGCCGCCCTCGTCGCGGTGCTCGCGAACGTTTACATCTTCTACGGGTTCGAATCGGCCGGCGACATCGCCGAGGAGACGAAGGAGGCCGGGCGCCAGGTGCCTCGCGCGATGCGCAACGCCCTGCTCTACGGCGGCATCGCCTCGTTCGTGCTCGTGCTCGGGCTCTTGCTGGCGACACCCAAGGCGGGCATCGGCGGCGTCATCAGCGGGGGCATCCCCTCACTATTGGCGGTACTGCCGAGCTGGCTGCAGGACTTCTTCCTCGTGATGGTGATCATCGCGTTCTTCAGCTGCGGCACCGCGGTGCAGGGGGCGGGCGCGCGCGTCGCGTTCGGACTGGCTCGCGACGGGGCAATCCCGTTCTCGAACGCCATCAAGAAGGTCCATCCGACGTACAAGACACCGGTGAACGCGATCATCGTCGGTACGATTATCCCGTTCCTCTTCCTGCTACTGGTCCTCGTGAACCCGTCGCACAACATCCACATCCTGTGGTTCGACTATCCGGCCAAGGTGAACGCGCTCTACGCGCTCGTCTCGTTTGCGACGTCGGGCATCTACCTGTCGTTCCTGCTGACGGTGCTCGGTTCGCTGATGGCCCGTCGCCGCGGTTGGGTGCCGAGCGGCTCGTTCACGCTCGGCAAGTGGGGCTACCCGGTCACGATTGCCGGGGCGCTCTACCTCTCCTTGATGTTGCTCAACATCGTGTGGCCGAGCTCGCTCACCAGTGGCCGCGGGGCGTTCTTCAACTACGGGTGGGTCACCCTGCTGGTGATGCTGGTCATCATCGTCGTCGGCGCCCTCTACGAGGGCTTGGCCCGACCGGACAAGACAGTCTCCACTCACCGCATCGAGGAGTGAGACGACGAAGACCCCCGGCGTCGCGAATTCGGCGCCGGGGGTCTTCGTGCGTTACTGCTCGATCGCCCCGAGGTAGGTGTTGATGAGATGGAGCGCCTCGTCGAAGAAGGCGCCCGACTCGGGCCCCTCGGCCAACTCGGAGTCCATAATGGCCATGGTGGTCTCGACCAGCAACCGTGCGGCGTAGTGGGCGCGCTCGTCGTCGAGCGAGGTGAAGCGCTCGCGCAGCAGGCGGGCCACGTGGACCGAGGTCTCGGTGGTGTTGTCGTTGTCGATCTCGACCAACTCGGGCACGGAGTGGAAGGCCCGGCGCATGACGGCCGTCGTCGGGTGCTCGTGACGGAGCCGTCGCACCAGGTCGAAGAGCTCGTGACTCCAGGTGGTCAGGTCCGGCGCCGTGGGCAGCTCGTTGAGTTTATTGAGCAGATAGACGGAGCGCTGCACCTGGTCGAGGCGGAAGAGCTCGATCAGGATCGCGTTCTTGTCGGGGAAGTAGTGGTACACGGTGCCGATGTTGACCCCGGCGCGCTCGGCGACGATGTTGGTGTTGAGTCCCTGGATGCCCCGTTCCACCACGACAGCGGTCGCCGCGTTCAAGATGTTGGAGAACGTCGCGATCGATCGGGCCTGGGTGGGCTTCTTCAAGCGGGGCTTGGATTGTGTAGTCATCTCACTCATGCGGTGTCCAGCTTCTTCTCAGTTCGGGGATCTACCCGTCATCACGGGAACAGTCCTCGAAGTTCGGTCGCCTCGGCGATCCGCTCGACGCCGACGACGATCGCGGTCTCGCGGAGCGTCAACTCGAGTTGCTGGTGGCGAGTCCAGATGTGATTAAACGCCTCGTGCATGGTCTTCTCGAGGCGTTGCTGGAAGAGCTCGGTCTCCCAGAGGTAGCCCTGGAGGTCCTGGGCCCACTCGAAGTACGACGCCACGACGCCGCCCGCGTTCGCGAGCACGTCGGGCACGACGGGGATGTTGCGGCTGGCCAGCACGGCCGCGCCCTCGCCGGTCGTCGGGCCGTTCGCGGCCTCGACCATGATCGAGGCGGCCATGGTCTTGGCGACGTCCTCGTCGATGACCCCGCCGAGGGCGGCGGGGATCGCGATGTCGCTGGGCAGGGTGAAGAGGAGGTCGGAGGAGACCTCTTCGGCGCCGGGGTAGCCCACGACGGTGCCGGCCTCCTTGTAGTGCTCGGCCATCGTCAGGTGGTTGATGCCGTCGGGCACGTGGATCGCGCCGCGAATGTCCGCGACGCCCACGACCTTCATACCGCGCTCGCTCAAGAGCTTCACCAGGGGCGCGCCGACCTTGCCGTAGCCCTGGATTACCACGCGCTGCTCGTTGGCGAGGCGTCCGAGACGCTGGAGGATCGCGCTGGTGCAGATGGTGACGCCCAGCGAGGTGGCGCCGGCGTGGCCGAGGGTCCCGCCGATGGCGAGCGGCTTGCCGGTCACGACGCCGGGCGTGTTGTGGCCGTGCAGCATCGAGACCGTGTCCATGATCCAGCTCATGATCTGGGTGTCGGTGTTGATGTCGGGGGCGGGGATGTCGCGGTCCGGCCCGATCATCGGCGCGATGGAGAAGGCGTAGCGACGGGTGAGCCGTTCGAGCTCACCGCGCGACAACGAGGCCGGGTCGACCTTGATGCCGCCCTTGGCCCCGCCGTAGGGGATGTTGACGACCGCGCACTTGATCGACATGTCCGCACTGAGAGCGGCAATCTCGTCGACGTTCACGCTGGGGTGGAAGCGGATGCCGCCCTTGCCCGGGCCGCGCGACGTGTCGTGCTGGATGCGCCAGCCGTGGTACATCTCGACCTCGCCCGAGTCCATGCGCACGGGCACCGCAACCTCCAAGATGCGCTCGGGAGTAACGATTCGCTTGATCAGGCCCTGGTTGAGTCCGAGCACCGCCCCGGCGCGCTCGATCAGCGACGTGACGTGGAGCCACGGATTGAACTCGTGAGGATGAGCCTCGGTCGGACGCGTGACCACGTTGTCACCAGCCTTTGAATTTGAAGAAAGCAGCGTTGCTTCCACCCTTCAGCGTAGGGCAGGTTTCGGCCCCGAATGCACCAGCAAAATAGGTCAACTACTCTGACGACGGACTAGAGGCGAAAGACCATTCATGAAGATATCGACCATGCTCAGCTACTCCGGTGGCTTCAAGGAGGCGGCCCGCAACGTCGCCGAGATGGAGAAGTCGGGTCTCGATCTGGTGTGGGTCGCCGAGGTCTACGGCTACGACAGCCCCTCCCTGATGGGCTACCTCTCGGCCCTCACCGAGCGGGTCGAGATCGGCTCGGCGATCCTGCCCATCTACACCCGCACGCCCTCGTTGTTGGCCATGACCGCCGCGGGCATCGACGCGCTCTCCGACGGCCGGTTCCACCTCGGCCTCGGGGCCTCGGGGCCCCAGGTAATCGAGGGCTTCCACGGCGTGGCCTACACCAATCCGCTCGGTCGCACCAGAGAGATCGTCGAGATCTGTCGCGACGTGTGGCGTCGCGAGGGCCCCCTCGTGCACCAGGGCAAGAACTTCACGCTGCCGCTGCCGACCGATCAGGGGACCGGACTCGGCAAGGCCCTTAAGATGATCACCCATCCGGTGCGCAGCGAAATCCCCATCTGGATCGCCTCGCTCGGCGAGCAGAACGTGGCGATGACCGCCGAGATCGCCGACGGCTG
>JAYVZV010000021.1:0-6996 GCA_043782995.1 Acidimicrobiales bacterium
GTAGCGACCCTCGACGAAGTCGAGCATGGTCTTCTCGAGGACGGTCTCACCGCCTGCCGCCGCCGCCGAGCTGCCTTTGCCGGACATCTGGCCGTGCGCCACTGCGATGCGCGCATCGGGGAAGAGCTGGTGGAGCCGCTGCGCCTTCTCGTAGATCCCCTCGATGCGGTTGTAGACGTAAAAGACCTGTCCGCCGCGCGAGAGCTCGCGCCCGATCGCCTCCTTGAGTACCTGATCGTCGAAGGCGGTCACGAACGTTCGCACGGCGCGGCGATCGATGGGCGGCGTCGTGATGAGCGAGAGATCGCGGAGGCCGCTCACCGCCATCTGGAGCGTGCGCGGGATGGGCGTCGCCGACAGCGTGAGGACGTCGACCTGCATGCGGAGCGCCTTGATCCGCTCCTTGTGCGTGACGCCGAAGCGCTGCTCCTCGTCGACGACGAGTAGACCCAGGTCCTTGAAGGTGACGTTCTCCGAGAGCAGGCGGTGGGTCCCGATGACGACGTCGATCGAGCCCTCGCGAAGCCCGGTCAACGTCGCCTTGCTCTCTACGTCGTCGACGAACCGGCTGAGCAGCGCCACGCGCACCGGATAGCCGGCCAAGCGGTCCGAGATCGTGGCGAAGTGCTGGCTCGCGAGCAGCGTCGTCGGCACGAGGAAGGCGGCCTGCTTGCCGTCCTGGACGGCCTTGAAGGCGGCGCGCACGGCGATCTCGGTCTTGCCGAAGCCAACGTCGGCGCAGATCAGCCGGTCCATCGGACGGGGACGCTCCATGTCGGCCTTCACGTCCTCGATCGCCTGGGCCTGGTCGGCGGTCAGGGTGAAGGGGAAGAGGTCCTCCATCTCGCGCTGCCACGTCGTGTCGGGGCCGAAGGCGTGCCCGAGCGCGACGTTGCGCTGGCGGTAGAGGTCGACGAGCTCTTGGGCGACGAGGAAGGCGGCGGCACGGGCTTTGGCGCGGGTCTTTTGCCACTCGGCGCCGCCCATGCGCGAGAGAGCCGGGGCGTCGCCTCCCGAGTAGGGCGTCAGCGCGTCGATCTGCTCGGTCGGCCAGTAGCTGCGACCGTCCTTGAACTCGAGTATCAGGTAGTCGCGCGTGGTGCCGTTGATCGCGCGCGTCGTGGTCCCCGAGAAGCGCGCCACGCCGTGCTGACGATGTACCACGTAGCTGCCAACCGACAGGTCGTCGAAGAAGCCGTCGACGTTGCGCGTGCGCGTGCGCGCGGCCCGGTGCACGGTGCGCCGCCCCGTCAGGTCACTCTCGCTCCACACGACGACCGGGGGGTCGTCGAGGCTGAACCCCGCCGGCAGCGAGCTCTCGATCACGCTGAGGCGCACGTCGAGCACCTTGGCCGGGTCCGTCGTCACGTCGAGGCCCTCGGCGCGCAACTGGTCGGCCATCCGCTCGACGGCCGCGGGGTTGGCGGTGAGAACGACACCCCGGCGAGTGGTCGACCACTGACGCACGTGGCTCGCGATGCGCGCAGCGTCGCCCTGGACGACCGGCGGGGACCCGAGGCCGAGCGAGCCCCCCAGTCCGGTCGTCGCCTCGAGGGCGACGTCGACGCGACCGTCGAGGCACTGGGACCAGGGGACGTGCAGCAACGGCACCGTGAAGGTCGCCTGCCACGTGGCGGCGACCACGTCGGTCAGCTCTCTCTCCTCGTCGAGCAGGTCCTCGAGGCGCCGGCGTACCCGTTCAGGCTCGACGACGATGCAGGTCGCCCCGCGCAGCTCGTCGAGCAGGGACGTGGGCTTGTCGACGAAGAGCGCCATCCAGCCCTCCATGCCGTCGAAGAGCTGTCCGGTCGCCAAGCGGTCGAAGGTGGCGCTCCCCCAGGGCGCCTCGCGCGACATCGACTCGGCCCGAAGTCGCATCGCGTCGTCCAAGAGCCACTCGCGGGCCGGGGCGATCACCGCCTCGTCAAGGTCGTGCAGGGAGCGTTGGTTGGCGATATCGAACGCGGTGAGCCGGTCGACCTCGTCACCGAAGAAGTCGACGCGCACGGGCTCGGGGCCCTGCGCCGGCCAGACGTCGACGATCCCGCCGCGTACCGCGAACTCGGCGCGGTGCTCGACGAGGCTCTCGCGTCGGTAGCCGGTGGCGACGAGCGACGTGATGAACGTATCGCGGTCGAGCTCGCCCCCTCGCGTGACCACGACCGGCGCGCGAGGGCCCTCGGGAGCGAGCAGCTGGGCGACGGAGCGCGCCGACGCCACCAGCACTCGCGGCCCGCGACCGCGGGCCAGACGCCAGCGCAGCAGAGACCTCGTCGCCATCGACTGGTTGTCGGGACTGACCCGTTCGAGCGGGTGCGTGTCCCAGGCCGGCCACAGCTCGACCTCGTCACCCTCGCCCAGTAGCGCCGCCAGCGAGTCGCGAAGGTGCTCGGCCTCGGTCGACGTCGCCGTCACGCATAGCGTGAAGGGGAGATCGAGCACGTAGGCGGCGACGGTCAGCGGCGTCGCGAAGCTGCCCGGCGTGAATGAGCCGGCGGCGTGGGCGGCGCGCACCGACGGCCCGACGAGCTCCAGGACCCGCCGCAGTCCACGCGAGTCAGTCACGCGCACCGTTCACGCGTCGCTGGGCCTCCTCGAAGTCGCAGTCCAGCAGCAGCTCTATCGCGTCGGCGGCGTCGGCGACGTTGCCCGCCAAGGCGACCTTGCGGGCTCCGGAGGCCCGCGCGAGGACGTAGTCGGCGCCCAGCTCCTTCGTCGGCGGCTTGCCGATGCCGATGCGCAGCCGCGAGAACTCCTGGGTTGAGAGACTGTGGGCGATCGAACGCAGTCCGTTGTGGCCGGCCAGTCCGCCACCGACCTTCAGTTGCAGGCGGCCGGGCTCGAGGTCGAGCTCGTCGTGGGCGATCACCAGGCGCGTCAGGTCGACGAGTGACGTGCGCCGCAGCAGCGGGGGCATTGCCGCGCCAGACTCGTTCATGAACGTCGTGGGCACCGCGAACGTGACCGGGCCGCGCTCCGTCGACATGGTCGCGGTCAGGGCCCGCTGTCGCTTCTCGAGGGTGAGGCGCACGCCCCGACGAGCGCAGACGAGGCGCACGGCGTCGCCCCCGACGTTGTGGCGCGATCCCTCGTAGTCGGGTCCGGGGTTGGCCAGTCCGACGACGACCAGGGTCGACACGCTCCCGGAACGGTCGGTCTCGCGAGAGCGCCGAAGCGCCACGGCTGCTTAGACGCTGACTTCGGGCGTCGCGTCCGGCGCCTTGACGGCGGTCGTGCGACCGGGTCGCGACGTCACGACCGACACGGTGGCGTCGCCGGCCGGCTCGACGCCCTTGGGCATAGCCACGTCGGCGACGCGGATCGTGCCGCCGACTTTGAGCTCGGTGATGTCCACGTCGAGGTGGGTGGGGATGTCCGAAGGCCGGGCCAAGACCTCGACGCTGAACATCTGCTGGTCGACCTCCCAGTCGGCGTGACGGACCTCAACGGCGTCGCCGATGATGTGCAGGGGCACCTCGACGACGACCGGCTGGTCGGGGTCGACGACCTGGAAGTCGATGTGCGCGACGGTGCCGCGCACGGGGTGACGCTGGATCTCGCGGGCCATCACGATGAACTTCTTGCCGTCGGCGTCGAGGTCAATCAGGGTGTTGAGGCCCTGCTCGCCCGTGACGGCGGTGCGAAACGACTTGGCGTCGACCGAGACGGGCAGCGGCTCGACACCGAAGCCGTAGACGACGCCGGGGATCGATCCGGCGAGGCGCAGGCGACGCGAGTTGCGCGAGCCCTGCTCGCGGCTGGTCGACGCGTGCAGCGTGGCGTGGGACATGGATACTCCTCAGGAAGGCCGGAGCCCCAAAGTGGGGCGCACAGGAGAGAAAGTCTAGTCCGTCGGGCCCGGGGGCCACCGGCTAGAGCAGGTTCTCGCCGCCGAAGATGTCCGAGACCGAGGAGTCCTCGAAAATCGCCGAAATCGCGTTCGCCACAATCGAGGAGATCGAGAGGACTTCTAGCTTCTCGAAGCGCCGCTCGGGGCCGAGCGGCAACGTGTCGGTGACGATCACCCGGCTGATGGGGGCATTGAACAGGCGGTCGACGGCCGGCGGCGAGAAGACCGCGTGGGTTGCCATCACCCAGATCTCGTCGGCGCCGTGGGCCTTCAAGAGGTCACAGGCCGCCACGATGGTGCCGGCGGTGTCGATCATGTCGTCGATTAGAACGCAGTGGCGTCCCATCACGTCACCGACGATGTGGCGGGCTTCGGTGACGTTGATCGAGCCGTACGGGCGGGTCTTGTGGACGAGGGCCAGGTCGCAGCCGAGGTGCTGGGCGTAACGCTCGGCGACCTTCACTCGGCCGGCGTCGGGCGCCACCACCACGAGTTCGTGGGGGTTGGTGTGGGCCTTCAGGTACTCCTCGAGGACGGGCGCAGCAACCAGGTGGTCGACCGGGATGTTGAAGAAGCCCTGGATCTGGCCCGAGTGGAAGTCGACTGAGAGCACGCGGCTCGCCCCGGCAGTCTGGAGCATGTCGGCGATGAGCTTGGCCGTGATCGGCTCGCGGCCGGCCGACTTGCGGTCCTGGCGGGCGTAGCCGTAGTTCGGGATTACCGCGGTGATGCTGCGCGCCGACGCGCGCTTGGCGGCGTCGATCATGATGAGCTGCTCCATCACGGCGTCGTTCACGGGCGAGGCGTGCGTCTGGATGATGAACACGTGTGCGCCGCGGATCGACTCGTCGAAGCGGCAGTGGATCTCGCCGTTGGCGAACTCGCGCACGTTGGCCTCGGTAAGGTGGACGCCCAGCTTGTCCGCGATGTCCTTGGCCAGGGTGGGGTGGCAGCGGCCCGTGACGATCACGAGGCGGCGCTTGGCGAGGGACTCCACGGCGCCAGCGTACCCGTTGTCGCGCGAGCGTTAGTGGGTGCGGTAGTGGAAGGGGGTGACGACCTCGCCCGACGCAATCTCGGTGCCGGCACCGAGGACGACGAACGAGGCGACGCGGGCCTCGGGGCCGATGCGCGCGCTGGTCGCCTCGACGGTGGCGACTTGGGCGTTCTCCCCAACGAAGACGTCGGTCAAAACCGCGTTGGGGCCAATGCGCGCGCCGCGCTCGACGACGCAGTGGCCCTTCAGAACGGTCCCGGGCAGTAGCGACACCTCGGGCGCCAGTTCGACGTCGGCGTCGATGTAGGTGTTCTCGGGGCTCCAGAGGATTACGCCCCGGTGCATCCACTTCTCATTGATGCGTCCGCGCAGGACCTCCTCGGCCCGGGCGAGCTGCAGGAGGTCGTTCACGCCCGCGGCCTCGTCGGGGTCGTCGAGCACGAGGGACTGGGTGAGGTGACCGGTCTCGTGCAGCACTCCAACGAGATCGGTCAAGTAGTACTCGTGCTGGGCGTTCTGGCGACCGACCCGGCGAAGCGCCGGACCGAGCAGGCTGGCGCGCACGACCATGATCGACGTATTGACCTCGGTAATGAGCCGCTCCTCGGCCGTGGCATCGCGCTCCTCGACGATCCGCGCGAGCGCCCCGTTTTTGGCGTGCACGATCCGTCCGTAGCCCGAGGGGTCCTCGACGACGGCGGTCAGCACCGTCAGCGCGGCCTGGCTGTCGCGGTGATCGGCCAGCAGTCGCGCAATGGTGCCCGAGCGAAGCAGCGGCGTGTCGCCCGGCAGGATCAGGACGTCGCCGTCGGACGCTCCCAGCTCGTCGTCGACGGTCGGCAGCGCCACCGACACGGCGTGTCCGGTGCCGAGCTGTTCGCTCTGCTCGACGAAGGTCAGGTGCACGTCAGCCCTCGCGCGCTCGGTCAGCGACTTCTCCACCCACGTCGCCCCGTGGCCGACGACGACGACGGTGGCGCGAACGTCTTCGTGGACGACGGCGTCCAGGACGTACAACACCATCGGTCGGCCGCAGAGGTGGTGCAGGGGTTTGGGGCGCGACGACCTCATCCGCGTACCTTCGCCCGCGGCGAGCACGACGACACAGGTGGGGCGACTCACACCCACATCCTTAGCATCCATCACCTACCATTCGAAGTGTGGCCGTCTCCCCCTACGACGAGTTCTCTCTCTTCCACGAGAACCTGGCCGAGTGGGACCTGCGCGTGCCCACTCCGACGGTACGGCGCTTCTTCGTCGCGGTCGACGGACTTCGTCAGCTGAGCGGTCTGCGCTGGGGCGACGACGAGCCCCAACTGGTGTTGCTGCACGGCGGCGCCCAGAACGCCCACACCTACGACACCGTCGCGTTGGCCCTCCAGCGCCCGCTCGTCGCGATCGACCTGCCCGGCCACGGCCACTCGGACGCCTCGCCATTCCCTGCCTCGGCGATCGCCAGCCACGCGATGGACGTCGCGCGGGCCATCGAGCAACTGGTCCCCTCGCCGACACCACTAATTGGCATGTCGCTCGGGGGGCTCACGGCACTGCTCGTCGCCCACCAGCGACCGGACTTGGTCCGGTCGCTGGTGCTGGTCGACGTGACGCCCGGCGTGAACCGCGACAAGGCCCGGCACATCACTGACTTCGTGAACGGCCCCGCGTCGTTCGCGGACTTCGACGAGCTGCTGGCGCGCACCGTCGAGCACAACCCGACCCGGAGCGTGTCGTCGCTTCGCCGCGGCATCATGCACAACGCACTCCAGCGCTCCGACGGCAGCTGGGTGTGGCGCCACCAGCAGCACCCCCGGTCTGAATTGAGCGCCCCCGACGCCGGGGACCTGTGGGCGAAACTCGCCGAGCTCGCAATGCCGGTGACGCTGCTGCGCGCCATGGCCGCCGGATCGGTCGTGGACGACGAGGACGAGGCGGAGTTTCTGAAGCGCCTTCCCGGCGCGACAGTCGTGCACGTGCACGACTCCGGGCACTCCATCCAAGGCGACCGGCCCCTGGAGTTGGCGGCGCTGCTCAACCGCTTCTGCGTCTAGCGCGAGTGGCTGGCGGGGGAGGGCTCGAACCTCCAACCTACGGATTCAAAGTCCGTCGTTCTGCCAATTGAACTACCCGCCAATGAAGGTACTCTGACAAT
>JAYVZV010000022.1:0-6965 GCA_043782995.1 Acidimicrobiales bacterium
GGCGAGGGCGCGCAGCGCCAGCGCCGGTCCGCGGCGCCGGGCAACGTCGCCCCGTCGGGCACCGGCTACGTCATCCAGGCACGTGCGCGCAAGCAGAAAAAGCGATAGTCGACCGGTAGGCTGACCCCATGGTCAGTCTCACGTCGAGGTCCTCGGCCGATCCCGCGCTGATCGGCTCAATCGAGCGTCTCATCGGGCGTTTCCTCGAGCACCACGAGCAGGGCGACGTCGAGCTGATCCGTCGCGCCGGACTGGCCGCCATCACCGCTCACGAGGGCCAGCTCCGTCGCACCGGCGAGCCCTACGTGACCCACCCGATCGCCG
This sequence comes from Acidimicrobiales bacterium, assembly GCA_043782995.1. GTDB lineage: Bacteria > Actinomycetota > Acidimicrobiia > Acidimicrobiales > RAAP-2 > RAAP-2. The sequence goes on from JAYVZV010000022.1 coordinate 325, forward strand.
TGGCGGACATCGCGGCCGATCTCGGCCTCGACGAGGTGACGATCACCGCCGCCCTGCTGCACGACGCCGTGGAGGACACCGGTATCACCACGGAGTGGCTGGTCAAGGAGTTCGGACCCCAGGTGGCCGCCGTGGTCGACGGGGTGACCAAGCTCGACCGGCTCGAGTTCGATTCCAAGGAGGAGCAGCAGGCCGCCACCATCCGCAAGATGTTCATCGCCATGGCCCAGGACTGGCGGGTGCTCCTGATCAAGCTGGCCGATCGATTGCACAATATGCGCACCATCTCGGTGATGCCCATGGCCCGCCAGCGATCAATCGCCCAGGAGACCCTCGACGTCTACGCGCCCCTGGCGCACCGCCTCGGCGTCCAGCAGGTCAAGTGGCAGTTGGAGGACCTCAGCTTCGCGACGCTGCACCCCAAGCGCTACGCCGAGATCGAGCAGATGGTCGCCGCGCGCCAGCCCGAGCGCGAGGCCTACCTCGGCGAGGTGATGTCCACGCTCTCGTCCAAACTCGACGAGTTCGGCATCCGCGCCGAGGTGCGCGGACGCCCCAAGCACCTCTGGAGCATCTACGAGAAGATGGTCATCGGCGGCAAGGAGTTCGACGACATCTTCGACCTGGTGGGGCTGCGGGTCATCGTCGACGAGGACCGCGACTGCTGGGCGGTGCTCGGCGCGATCCACGCCCTCTGGTCCCCGGTCCAGGGTCGATTCAAGGACTTCATCAACTCGCCCAAGTTCAACCTCTACCAGTCGTTGCACACGACGGTCATTGGACCGCGGGGCAAGTCGGTCGAAGTGCAGGTGCGCACCTACGAGATGCACCGGCGCGCCGAGTTCGGCGTCGCGGCCCACTGGGGCTACAAGGAGAACGCCTCGAACAAGGAGGTCGCCTGGATGCAGCGCCTAGTGGACGTCGAGGAGGAGGAGAACGACCCGATCGCCTTCTTGGAGGCCCTGAAGCTCGACCTCGGCCAGGACGAGGTGTACGTCTTCACCCCGAAGGGTCGGGTCATCCCGCTCATCGAGGGCGCGACCACCATCGACTTTGCCTACGCCGTGCACACCGAGGTGGGGCATCACTGCGTCGGGGCCAAGGTGAACGGCCGGCTGGTGCCACTCGACACGGTGCTGCGCTCGGCCGACGTCGTCGAGATCGTGACCTCCAAGAGTGAGAGCGCCGGCCCGTCGCGCGACTGGCTCGGGATCGCCCAGTCGTCACGGGCCAAGTCCAAGATCCGCCAGTGGTTCCAGCGCGAGCGCCGCGACGACGCCATCGAGGGCGGGCGCGAGGAGTTGACCAAGGCGCTGCGCCGCGAGGGGCTGCCGATCGCGACGTCGCTCTCGTCGAGCGCGCTCGACGCGGTCATCTCGGCGATGAACTTAGAGGATCTCGATGCGCTCTTCATGGCGATCGACTCGGCACAGATCTCGGCCCACGCCGTGGTCCAACGGTTGGACCGCGAGCTGCGCGGCGGCGGCGAGGCCGAGCAGATGCCCACCACCGTCACCAAGATGCCCCGCTCGAACCGCACGACGCGCCGCTCGGCCGGCGTGTACGTCGAGGGCCTCGACGACGTGATGATCCACCTGGCGCGATGCTGCTCGCCGGTGCCGGGCGACAACATCATGGGCTTCATCACCCAGGGCCGGGGCGTCTCGGTGCACCGCGACGACTGCTCGAACGCGGTGGCGCTCGCGCACCGACTCGGCGAGCGGATCATCGACGTCGAATGGGACGGCTCGGTCAGCGGCCAGTACCGTGCGGTCTTGGAGGTCATGGCCTTTGACCGCTCGCGACTGCTGCTCGACGTCTCCAAGATCGTCGCCGAGTACCACCTCAACATCATCTCGTCGAGTTCGTCGACCTCGGGGTCGCGAATCGTGCGCATGGTCTTTGACGTCGAACTGGCCGACCCCACCCACCTCAGTAGTCTCTTGGCAGCACTCAAGGGTGTTGACGGGGTGTTCGACGCCTTCCGCCAACTCCCCGGACAGAACAAGACTTCATGAGCGAACCGGTCACGACCTTCAAGGCCCCCGTCGGAACCCACGACGTCCTCGGCCCGGCGTCGGCGCAGTGGGAGGGCCTCGTCGCCACCTTCGCCCAGTTCGCTTTCCGCTACGGCTTCGAGCTCTGCGTGACGCCGACGTTCGAGGACGTCGGGGTCTTTAATCGCGGCATCGGCGAGGATAGCGAGGTGGCGAAGAAGGAGATGTACGTCTTCGCCGACCGGTCCGATCGCCAGTACGCGCTGCGCCCCGAGGGCACCGCGCCGGTGGTGCGGGCCTTCATCCAGCACCACCCCACGACGCCCTGGAAGGCGTGGTACGTGACGCCGGCCTTTCGCTACGAGCGGCCCCAGGCCGGCCGGTACCGCCAGCATCACCAGTTGGGCGTCGAGGTGCTGGGCACCGACGACCCGGCCGTCGACGTCGAGGTGATCGCGCTCGCGCACCGGTTCTACGAGGCGATCGGGCTTCGCCAGGTTCGCCTGCTCGTGAACTCCATGGGCCACGACGTCTGCCGCAGCGCCTACGTGGAGAAGCTTCGCCGCCACCTGCTCGCCAACGTGGCGGGCCTCTGCGCCGATCACCGCGACGTCTGGCACGAGAACCCGCTGCGCGTACTCGACTGCAAGAAGCGCCCCTGCATGGCCGTGACCGAGCAGGGACCGATGCTGATCGACCACCTCTGCGACGACTGCCGCGACCACTTCGACCGGGTCGTGGCCGGCCTGCTCTCGATCGGCATCTCGAGCACTCTCAACCCGCGCTTGGTGCGCGGCTTCGACTACTACACCCGCACGACGTTCGAGTTCGTGTCGGACGCGCTCGCCGGCGCCCAGAACGCCATTGGCGGGGGAGGGCGCTACGACAAGCTGGCCGAGCAGCTGGGCGGCAAGCCCACGAGCGGCATCGGATTCGGCAGCGGCGTCGAGCGGATCCTGCTCGCGCGCGCGGCCGAGGAGGTGACGCCGCGCGACCTCATAAATCGGACCATGGATCTGTTCGTGATCGACACGACGGGCCTCGACGTGGCGACGGTACTGGTCGACGAGTTGCGGGCGGCCGGCTTCGCGACGGGTCGCTCCTACGACGATCGCTCGATGAAGGCCCAGATTAAGGTGGCCGACAAGTCGGGGGCCCGCGTCGCGCTGCTGATCGGGCCCCTCGAGCACGCCGCCGGCGAGGTTACGATGAGGGACCTGCGAAAGGCCGACCTCGAGCAGCGTCAGCACACGGTCGCGCGAAGCGGGGTCGTCGAGGCGCTCGCCCACCTACTGAACGATTGAAGTGATGATGCCCCAGAGCTACGAAGCCACGAGCCTGCGCGACCTGCTGTGCGCCTCGATCGACGAGACCCACGTCGGACGCACTCTCAGCGTCTGCGGGTGGGTCGCCAAACGGCGTGAGCACGGCGAGCACCTGGCCTTCCTCGACGTGCGCGATCGCTCCGGCCTCGTTCAGGCCGTCGTGCCCGGCTCACTCGACGTGCGCAGCGAGTACGTGGTTCGTGTCACCGGCACCGTGACCCGCCGGCCCGAGGGCACCGTCAACGATCGCCTGGCGACCGGAGCGGTCGAACTGACGGACTGCGTTGTCGAGGTCTTGGCCGCCGCCGAGCCGCCGCCCTTCCAGCTCGACTACCGCGTCGACGTCGACGAGCAGGTCCGTTTGCGCTACCGCTACCTGGACCTTCGCCGCGAGCCCATGCAGCGCAACTTGCGCTTGCGCGCCGTGGTGAACGCCGCACTGCGCCGCGCGATGGACGACCAGGGCTTCTGCGAGGTCGAGACGCCGCTGCTCTGGGCCCCGACCCCCGAGGGGGCCCGCGAGTTCGTGGTGCCCTCGCGCCTGCACCCCGGCCAGTTCTACGTGTTGCCCCAGAGCCCCCAGATCGCCAAGCAGCTCCTGATGGTGGGCGGTTTTGACCGCTACTACCAGATCGCGCGCTGCCTGCGCGACGAGGACCTGCGCGCCGACCGTCAGTTCGAGTTCACCCAACTGGACCTGGAGGCGAGCTTCGTCACCCAGGACGACATCCTGGGCTTCGTGTCGCGCGCGGTGCTCGACGCCGCCGAAGCCGCGACGGGGGTGCGCCCGGGCGACATCCCCTCGATGACCTGGGCGCGGGCCCTCGACCGCTACGGCACCGACAAGCCCGACCTGCGCTTCGACATGGCGCTCGTCGACCTCTCGGAGGTCTTTGTCGAGACCGGGGTCAAGGCCTTCTCCGCCCCGGTGGTCAAGGCCCTGCGCGTCCCCGGCGGGGCGAGCTACTCGCGCAGCCGCCTCGATCAGCTCACCGAGCAGGCCAAGTCGCTCGGCGCGAAGGGCCTCGCGTGGTTCCGGATCACCGACGAGGGACTCGACTCACCGTTGGCGCGATTTCTAAGCGAGACCGAGGCGGCGGCCGTGCGCACGCTCGATGGCGCCGAGGTCGGCGACCTGGTCCTCTGCGTCGCCGACGAGTACGCGCTGGCCTGCCGGGTCCTCGGGGCGCTGCGCGTCGAGATCGGCTCGGCGCCGGTCGGCGAGGGACCCCACGTCTACGTCTGGGTCACCGAGTTCCCGATGTTCGAGGGCGTCGACGAGGACGGCCACCTCCAGGCCGCCCACCACCCCTTCACGATGCCCCACCCCGACGACCTCGACCTCATCGAGACCGACCCGCTGGCGGTGCGCTCGCAGGCCTACGACCTCGTTCTGAACGGCTGGGAGCTCGGGAGCGGATCGGTGCGGATCCACCGATCCGACGTCCAGAGCCGGATCTTCCGCGCGCTCGGGATCAGCGACGAGGAGGTCGAGAGCCGTTTCGGCTTCCTGCTCGGGGCTTTCCGGTACGGCGCGCCGCCCCACGCCGGCTTCGCTTTCGGCATCGACCGTCTGGCGGCGATCTTCGCTGGCGAGGAGAATATCCGCGAGGTCATTGCTTACCCCAAGACCCAGTCCGGCGCGGACCTGATGACCGGCGCGCCCAAGGGTATTACCGAACGCCAACTCCGCGACCTGCGGATCGCGACTGCGCCCAAGGGCTAGCCACGTCACTCTTCGACGACGCCGTAGCCCAGCGCCTGCGCCAGGCGGCTCCGCTGGCCGACCTGCTGCGCCCCAGGACCCTCGACGAGCTCGTGGGCCAGGACCACCTCGTCGGGCCCGACGCGCCGCTGCGCCGCTTCGTCGAGGCCCGCCAGCTCTCCTCAATGATCCTCTGGGGTCCGGCCGGCACGGGCAAGACGACCCTCGCGCGGATCATCGCCTCGGCCGCCGGCTACGCCACCGAGAGCCTGTCGGCCGTCACCAGCGGGGTGAAGGACGTGCGCGAGGCGCTAGGGCGCGCCACCGAGCGTCTGGGCCAGCACGACCAGCGGACCGTCTTGTTCATCGACGAGGTCCACCGCTTCAACAAGTCCCAGCAGGACCTCCTCTTGCCGTCGACCGAGACCGGCCAGGTGGTGCTGATCGGCGCGACGACCGAGAACCCCTACTTCGAGGTCAACGCCGCCCTGATGAGCCGCTCGACCCTCTGGCGACTACGTAGCCTCAACGCCCACGACCTGGAGGTGCTCGTGCGCCGCGGGCTCGAGCTGCGCCGGGCCGAGATCACCGACGAGGCGCTCGAGGCCGTCACCTCGTCGGCCGACGGTGACGCCCGGGTGGCGCTAACGACCCTGGACACCGCGATCATCCTGGCGCGCGCCGAGGGTCCCGACGCCTCCCTCGTCGACGTGGCCCACGTCGCCCAGGCCCGTGACGGACGGCTCTACCACCAGTCCCGCGACACCCACTTCGACCAGATCAGCGCCTTCATCAAGTCGGTGCGCGGGTCGGACCCCGACGGCGCCCTGTACTGGCTCGTGACCATGCTCGAGGCCGGCGAGAGCCCGCGCTTCCTCGCGCGCCGTCTGGTCATCCTCGCCTCCGAGGACATTGGCCTCGCCGACCCGATGGGCCTCGTGCTCGCGGACGCCGCCGCGCGCACGGTCGAGTTCATTGGACTGCCCGAAGGGCGCCTCACACTGGCGCACGCCACGATCGCACTGTCGATCATGCCCAAGAGCAACTCGGTCACGCGCGCCCTCGGGACTGTCACCCGCGCGGTGCAGGCCGGCGCGGGCGAGGTACCCGACCACTTGCGCGGCTCCAACTACCGCGGGGCCGAGGAGCAGGGATTCGGCACCGGCTACCGGTACCCCCACGACCACCCGGGAGGCTGGGTGGCCCAGCAGTACCTGCCCGACTCGCTCGTGGGCTCGTCGTTCTACGACCCCTCGGACTACGGTCGCGAGCGCGCCCTCGTGGAGCAGTGGCGCGCGAGCATGGGCCTCGAGGACCAGTCCAAACCGAGCCCAACGGTAGAGTGAGGTGCGTGGAAGCCGCCCAACTCCGTTCCATTTTCCTGGACTACTTCGCCGACAACGGACACACGATCGTGCCCTCGGCGAGCCTGATTCCCCACGACCAGTCGCTGCTCTTCACCGTGGCGGGGATGGTGCCCTTCAAGCCCTACTTCACCGACGAGGAGCCGGCGCCTTTTCCGAGGGCCGTCTCGGTGCAGAAGTGTTTTCGCACCGTCGACATCGACATCATCGGCACGACCCAGCGCCATCTGACGTTCTTCGAGATGATGGG